>NHEI02000019.1 GCA_002171575.2 Flavobacteriaceae bacterium TMED81 | reverse complement strand
TTTGTCCAATCTATTTCTTTTTTCTTAAAACTCATGGGCTGGCGACGAAACCCCCGCCGATACGCCTTCTCCTGCTAACCACACCCCTTTTCCCGAAGTATCGGGAGTGAAGAAGTGTAGCCCTCCTTCTTTTTCCAAACCTATTTCTCTTTACATTTAGCGCACACGAATCACATCACGCACATCGGTTGTGTAACGTGGTGACAAATGTGCTTGCTTCATCTTATAGGTTCTGTTCAAGTCTTGATTTGCGATTTTTATTTTATGTGGGCCAAAGCGTTTGTGTAGGTAATCGATGCGTTGCATCAAGGCTTGGTGCTTTGGGTTTTCATAGCTAAACAAGGTCATCTGATAGGCATCTTCTGGCACAATTCCCGTAACCATCACGCCTGCTTTTTTGTACGATATCCCAGATTTATAGATCAAGTCAAGGCCGTGGAGAGCCGTTTTGCTCAGGGTCAAACTCGAGTTGGTGGCAAAGGGCAAACTGATCATGGTGCTGTTGCGATACTGTGGCAAGTCGGGCATAAAGGGATTGCTTCGCACAAATACAACCAGTGCATGACACCTGCTATTTTGCTGACGTAGCTTTTCGGCGCATAGACTCGCAAAGGTCGAAACGCGTTCACGCAATTCTTGATAATCATCGATCAGCGATTCAAAACTACGTGTGGTGGCGATGGCCTTTTTGGGTGCTGCAATCATTTCTAGCGGAATTGAAGATTTGCCGAGCAAGTCGTGCTTGAGACGAAGTCCCACCACGCTCATTTCTTTTCGCACCCAAGCATCGGAGAGTTGGGTAAAGTCATAGGCGGTATGTACTTGGCGAAGCACCAGTCGTTTGTTGTGGCGATATCCAATGCCCCATACGTCGCCAATGGCCAACCATTTCAATGCTTTGATGCGTTTCTCTTCGGAGTCGATCACATAGACACCCCCTGTGCGATCTGTAAATTTTTTGGCCACTCGATTGGCCACTTTTGCCAGTGCCTTGCTCGGACCCAGTCCGATGCTGACGGGCATTCCTGTCCACTTGCCAACTCGCTTTTTGATTTCCCGTGCGTACGCTTCTAAATCGTAATGTTCAAATCCTTCAAATTGCAAAAAGGCCTCATCAATACTATAGATTTCCACTAAGGGCGTGAATTGCTTAAGCACGTCCATCACACGCCGACTCATATCCCCATACAATGGATAATTTGACGAAAACACCTTGACCTTGTGCTGATTAAAAAACGAATTGTATTGATGTGCAGGCGCGCCCATGGGCAAGCCCAAGGCCTTGGCTTCATTGCTGCGCGCAATCACACAACCGTCATTGTTAGAAAGAATAGCAATGGGCTTTCCTTCTAAAGACGGCTGGAAAATCCGCTCACAAGATGCGTAAAAGTTGTTGCAATCGACGAGTCCAAACACATTCAAAAATACACTTTTTCGCACTGATTTTATCTATTTTTTTCTTAACAACAATATGTGATATCTACTCGAAATAGTGTAGCTTTGTTATACAGATAAGCAAACTCTTGCCAAGATGGACAAGTATTCGTTTTTGAATGCTGCGCATACAGCTCACTTTGCAGAATTGTATGATCAGTATTTGATCAACCCTGATAGCGTAGAACCCAGCTGGCGCGCCTTTTTTCAAGGATTTGATTTTGGCATGGAGCAACAGGCAGATGTGGAAATCCCTGAGGATGTTCTCAAAGAATTTCGTGTCGTTAAGCTCATAGACGCCTACCGTGGAAGTGGCCACCTGTTCACCAAAACCAATCCCGTTCGCAGACGTCGTCAATACAGCCCAACACTTGACATCAAAAATTTCGGACTTGATCAAGACGATCTGACAACCGTATTTAGCGCAGGAGATATCATCGGAATCGGGGCAGCTACCTTGGCGGATATTATCATTCACCTCGAACGCATCTACTGCGAGTCAATCGGTATGGAGTATATGTATATACGTCATCCCGAGCGCGTTAATTGGATTCAGAAGTGGATCAATAAAAATGGAAACCATCCAAAGTTTAACAACGATCAAAAAAAGCAAATCCTCAAAAAACTCAACGAAGCAGTTACGTTTGAGCAATTCCTACACACCAAATATGTTGGTCAAAAACGATTTTCCCTAGAAGGGGGAGAGTCCCTAATCCCCGCTTTAGATGCCCTTATCGAAACGGCTGCTTTGGATGGGGTAGAGCAATTTGTGGTTGGAATGGCGCATCGCGGCCGACTCAATACCCTGACCAATATTTTTGGAAAGTCAGCGACGGATATTTTTAGCGAGTTTGACGGAAAAGATTACAAAGAAGAAGTTTTTGATGGGGATGTGAAATATCACCTCGGTTGGACTTCCAACCGGATGACGGATTCGGGACTTTGGGTCAATCTCAATATCGCACCCAATCCATCTCACCTCGAAGCAGTCAATGCTGTTGTGGAGGGGATTGCCAGAGCCAAGCAAGATCGGACTTATGCCGACCAGCCAAACAAAGTGATGCCAATCCTCATTCATGGAGACGCAGCTATAGCGGCGCAAGGGATTGTGTATGAGGTCGTGCAAATGGCGCAACTCGATGGCTATAAAACGGGCGGTACCATTCATATTGTGGTCAACAACCAAATTGGGTTTACCACCAACTATCTCGATGGTCGTTCAAGTACCTATTGCACCGATGTTGGGAAAGCCACGCTATCGCCAGTCTTACACATCAACGCGGATGATGTGGAAGCGGTGGTTCACGCCATGCACTTTGCGGTGGCCTATCGGAATCGGTTTAAAAGAGATGTCTTTATCGATTTGCTCGGCTACAGAAAGTACGGACACAATGAGGGAGACGAACCGCGATTTACCCAGCCAAAACTCTACAAGGCCATCTCCAACCATAAAAATCCAAGAGACCTTTATGCCGAAAAACTCATTTCCGAACGTGTGATTACGCATCACGAACTCGAGCAAATGGAAAAGGAGTACAAGGCGCGTATGGAAGAAAATCTAGAGGTGTCTCGCAAAGAACAAAACACCATCATCACGCCCTTTATGCAAGACGAGTGGGAGGGCTTTGAGCGAGTGAAAGTCGATGGAATGTTAGGCTCAATAGAAACGTCTTGTGACATTAAAACTTTGGAAAAAGTAGGAAGTGCGATTACCAAACTCCCAGAAGACAAATCCTTTATCCGCAAAATACAACGATTGACAGGCGAGCGGCATAAGATGTTTTTTGAAACCAAAACCCTGGATTGGGCCATGGGAGAGATGCTGGCCTATGGGTCTTTGCTTGCAGAGGGTCACGACGTTCGGGTTTCGGGTCAGGACGTTGAGCGCGGAACCTTTTCGCATCGGCATGCAGTGATCAAAGTTGAGGACTCCGAAGAGGAGGTAATTTTGTTAAATTCAATTTCTGAAGATCAAGGTCAATTTTCGATTTACAATTCACTCTTATCTGAGTATGGTGTCATGGGCTTTGATTATGGGTATGCCCTAGCACGTCCAAAGGCACTTACGATTTGGGAAGCGCAGTTTGGTGACTTTAGCAATGGTGCTCAAATTATGATTGATCAGTACTTGTCCTCTGCTGAAGACAAGTGGAAACTACAAAATGGACTGGTACTTTTACTCCCTCATGGTTATGAAGGACAGGGTGCCGAGCACTCCTCTGCGCGCATGGAGCGATATCTGCAACTCTGCGCCAAAGACAATATGTATGTGGTTGATGTNACCACGCCAGCCAACTTATTTCACGTATTACGTCGACAAGTCAAGCCCAATTTCCGTAAACCATTGGTTGTGTTTACGCCAAAAAGTTTATTGCGCCATCCCAAGGTAGTCTCTCCGATTGATGANTTCACAAAAGGAACTTTCCAGCCNNTCATTCTTGAAAATGAGATTCCAGTCAAAAACACCAAAACGCTCGNGTTCTGTACAGGTAAATTTTANTANGACCTGATNGANGAGCGTGAAAAGCAAGGNCGTGATGATGTTGCCATCATCCGTTTGGAGCAANTGTTNCCTTTGCCAAAAAANGAAATAGAAAATATTTTAGCAGACTATAACCANGTNTCTGATGTGGTTTGGGCGCAAGAAGAACCCCGTAATATGGGAGCTTGGAGTCATTTGCTNTTACACTTACCAGCTGCCCAGCAGTTTCGTGTGGCTTCCAGACGATTCTATGGAACNCCAGCGGCCGGAAGTGCAACACGATTTAAGAGACGACACCAACAAGTTTTGGACTANGTGTTTGATCGCTCTAAAAATAATATGCGTTAATTTTACAAAGACAATTATAGAAACATGATTCTCGAAATGAAAGTCCCCTCACCAGGGGAGTCGATCACCGAAGTAGAAATTGCAGACTGGCTTGTTCAGGATGGTGACTATGTCGAAAAAGACCAAGCCATTGCGGAGGTCGACTCTGACAAAGCCACCTTGGAGCTTCCCGCCGAAGCNAGTGGNACGATTACCCTACANGCTNAGGTCGGTGATGCNGTGGCTGTAGGCGCAGTNGTTTGTTTNATCGACACAGAAGCAGAGCGACCCGAGGGCGATGCTNCTCCTACGCCAGTTGAAAAAACGNAAGTCTCTTCCNCCCCCAAAGCGGAGGTTGAGAATTATGCTGCTGGAGCCCCTTCTCCCGCNGCCAAAAAAATCCTTGACGAAAAAGGAATCGATCTGGTTTCGNTTCAAGGCACTGGACGAAATGGGCGCATTACNAAAGAAGATGCGATTCATGCNGTTCCTTCAATGGGTACGCCAACAGNAGACCGCCCTGTCANACGTAAAAAGATGTCTTTGCTTAGGCGTAAAGTTGCCGAGCGACTGGTGNCTGCNAAAAACGAAACAGCAATGCTCACGACCTTTAACGAGGCCGATATGTCAGCCATNTTTGACTTGAGAAANNAATACAAAGAAAAATTTCAAGACAAACATGNGGNAAGTTTGGGCTTTATGAGCTTTTTTACNAAAGCCGTGGTTCGTGCCTTGCAGCAATTTCCAGATGTNAATTCGATGATTGATGGCAACGAGCAGATTCTTTTTGATTATTGCGATATCAGTGTAGCGGTNTCTGGACCAAANGGACTTATGGTTCCTGTAGTTCGCAATGCAGAGGGCATGAGCTTTAGCGATATNGAAAACGAAATCAAACGCTTGGCGGTTCGCGCAAGAGANGGCAAGATCACGGTTGATGAAATGACGGGTGGNACCTTTACNATCTCAAATGGTGGGGTATTTGGCTCCATGCTNTCCACACCGATTATCAATCCACCGCAATCTGGTATTTTGGGAATGCATAACATTTTNCAACGTCCTGTNGCTGTNGATGGCAAGGTCGAAATCCGACCAATGATGTANATCGCCTTGTCCTATGACCATCGGATTATTGACGGCAAAGAGTCGGTTGGCTTTTTGGTAGCGNTAAAAGAAGCANTGGAAGACCCAATCAGCTTGTTGATGGATGGAGATNCCAAAAAGGCGTTGGGGNTTTAAACACTANTTCAANTACAACCANTCATTNTGATAATCAATNACAGCTTTGGTTGATTGNAGAANATCNGCNCCGATAATCCCATCCACGNNTTCGATATCGAGTTTTTGAAGANCGTGGTTGACTGCCTGCATATCAAACAAAACNACGGACCTTCTTTGGGAATACCATGAACCGANTTTTAAGNTATTGTGATGNGCCACCTCNGTATCCAGTTCATTGGCACTTGCNCTNGANGCTTTTTCCTCACTAGGTTTGGCGTTGAGATGAAAATGAGCAGTCAATTNGGNTGAAACACAAGTGGTTGAGGCACCAGTGTCTAAAATAAATCTTCCTTCGACCCCATTCAAAGTTGCGACCACCACATAATGATTAGTCGGAAGGGTTTGCAGTCGAACCCTTGTATAGCCCTTAGATCGTAANAATTGATAATGTGTGCGCATACTCATAATATATTGCCCCCAAATCTATTACTTTTGCGCAGATGTTGATCGATACCCATACCCATATTTATGCAGATGCCTTTGATGAGGATCGTGATGAGGCCATTGCGCGTGCAATGGCAGCTGGGGTTTCACAGCTGATCCTTCCGGCGATTGACTCCAAAACCACTGCGATCATGCATGAAGTCAAACGCAACTATCCCGAATACGTTTCTTTGATGATGGGCTTGCACCCAACTCATGTGGGTCTCAACGTGGAGCAGGAATTGGCACATGTTAAAGATCAACTCGATGCGCACTCGTTTGTGGCAGTGGGCGAAATCGGAATGGACTTGTATTGGGACAAAACCTATCAAAGTCAGCAGCAAGAGGCCTTCGCCTGTCAGATCGAATGGGCATTAGAGGCAGACTTGCCAATTGTGATTCATTGCCGAGATGCATTTGCACCTGTTTTCGAAGTATTAGAAGGGTTCAATGATGCCCGAATGCGTGGGGTATTTCATTGTTTTACGGGCACCAAAGCGGATGCCCAACGCGCGTTGGACCTCAATTTTTATTTNGGAATNGGTGGGGTTATCACCTTTAAAAATGGAAAAATNGATCGGTTTTTAGCAAACTTTCCCATNGAAAAAATGNTATTGGAAACGGACTCCCCCTATTTGGCACCCANCCCACATCGCGGCAAACGAAACGAAAGTGCCTATTTGCCAATTGTAGCCAACAAGATGGCGGAATTGTTTGGGATTACTANNGCTGAAATNGCAAGAATNACTTCAAAAAATGCNCANCAATTATTTGATTTATCATAAGTTTTTATTTTNACAAATAAGTGGCATATTTGGGCGGTTATTAAAATTNTAGAGAGGTGGCCGAGTGGTCGAAGGCGCACGCCTGGAAAGTGTGTATACGCCAAAAGCGTATCGAGGGTTCGAATCCCTTCCTCTCTGCTAGTTTGTTTAACATATTTTTATATCTTTAGCNTCCGAATAAATAACTATAATTNNATTATTNAATCATGAAACGATTTACATTCTTACTATTTTTATGTGCCCTTATGGCACAACCAATGTTGTGGGCNAATACAAATNCCACACAAGACCCNACCGAAGAAGCTNCTGTTGAACAAGTTGACTCTGTTGCTGTTGACTCTGTAGNTGTTGCGGAAGAGNTCGTCATGGAGCCCATGCCTGAAANAGAAGTTGAAGAGGCTGCACCTGCNGGGTTCACTCAAGAGCTCAAAAAACGATTTATTGAAGGAGGTCCTGGATTTATGGGCATTGTACTGCTCTGTCTTATACTTGGATTAGCNATTGCGATTGAGCGAATTATTTTCCTCAATCTTTCAACGACCAATACAGCCAAACTCACTTCATCNGTTGAAGATGCACTTAAAAATGGTGGTGTAGAAGCTGCCAAAGAGGTTTGTCGCAATACAAGTGGCCCTGTTGCTTCTATTTTTTATCAAGGGCTAGACCGCTCATCTGAAGGTTTGGAAAACGCTGAAAAAGCAGTAGTCGCTTACGGAGGTGTACAAATGGGGCAACTCGAGAAAAACGTCTCTTGGATTTCATTGTTTATCGCACTTGCTCCCATGCTTGGGTTTATGGGTACGGTAATCGGTATGATTCAAGCATTTGATAAGATTGAAGCTGCTGGTGACATGCAACCTTCACTTGTTGCTGGAGGNATCAAGGTCGCTCTTTTAACNACAGTATTTGGTCTGATTGTTGCGATTATNTTACAGATTTTCTACAACTATATTGTTGCTAAAATTGATGGCATTGTCAACGACATGGAAGACGCATCGATCACATTGATGGATATGTTGGCTGCNAACTCAAAGTAAGATCTCACCAAAAATAGTANCCTTATGAATACGCGAAAGATTTTTACTTATACCGCTCTTGTACTTGGTGTAGTCGGTTTGATTCTACAAGCCATTATTCTCAGTCAGGGGGATGATGTTATCAAATTAAATGCTTTATCTGGTGATTATGGGGTAGTCTCAACCATGGTAACCTTGGCATTGCTGGTTTTGGCAATCACGNTTATTCTGACACTGGTTTTCTCATTTGGCAACTTGGCATCTGACGGAAAGAAACTCAAAAAAGCGTTGATTTCAATTGGTGCATTTGCNGCAGTTGTTCTTGTCGCATTTTTGTTTTCTACAGGNACAGAAACGCCGCTTAAAGANGGAGATATGNTGTCTGCAGCAGGCTCCAGATGGATAGAAACAGGGCTTCGCACATTCTACNTCCTTGTATTTATTGCTGTCGGTGCNATGTTGTACACNGGCATTNCCCGANTGAAAAAATAACAGCATGGCAAGAAGAAAAGCACCNGAAGTCAATGCAGGATCNATGGCAGATATTGCCTTCCTACTCCTCATTTTCTTTTTGGTAACGACTACNATTGAAACNGATTCAGGACTCAATCGGAAGTTACCCCCNATGGAAGATGTGGTTGACCCNCCGATCATTAAAGAGCGTAATATTTTTACTGTTGTTGTCAATAAATTCAACCAACTNCTTGTTGAGGAAAAACCACTCGAGCTTACCGAGTTACGCAATGAAGCAGTCAAATTTTTGGACAATGGAGGCGGAAAAGGGGAAGAAGCATGTTCCTATTGTCTAGGAGACCGAAACCCAGATTCTTCAGACAATCCAGAAAAAGCAGTGATTTCGCTCAAGAATGACAGAGAGACTGACTATAAAGTGTATATCGCNGTCCAAAACGAATTGGTAGCTGCATACAATGTATTGCGTAATCGCGAATTTATGCGTTTAAACCCCAACCTGGGGCTTGATTTTGTGCAAGCAGATAAAATTTATAATGATCCCAGAACGAGCATTGCCGAAAAGGAACGACTTAAGCCGCTTTTGAGTGAAGTGAAGTTGTTGTTTCCACAAAAACTCTCTGAAGCAGAACCAAGTAAAACTAATTAACGATGTCAAAGTTTAAAAAGAAAAAAGGAGGAGACCTCCCAGCGATATCAACTGCCTCGTTGCCAGATATCGTTTTTATGTTGTTATTCTTTTTTATGGTGGCAACTGTAATGAGAGACAACACCTTAATGGTGACAAACACCTTACCCGCTGCAGACCAGGTTCAGAAGCTCGATAAAAAAGATCGTGTGATGTATATCTATGCAGGACAGCCGAGTATGCGCTACCAAGACAAATTTGGAACACAAGCGCGGATTCAGCTCAATGATAAGTTTGCAACCGTTCAAGATGTTGCAGCTTTTGTTTTGGCTGAAAAAGCATCTAAGCGCCAAGAACTACAAAACGTTTTGACAACTGCACTCAAAGTTGATGGAGACACTAAAATGGGTCTCATTTCTGACATCAAACAAGAATTGCGAAAAGTCAACGCACTCAAGATCAATTACACCACACGTATTGGGGACTATTCACAAAACCTAAACTAGTGGAACATTGTGATCATTACAGCATCAAGCGCCAGTATCGGCGCTTTTTTTATTTTTGAGTTATGCAAAAACAGCATTTTCTTCTTTTGCTTATTGCGAGTTTTGCACTTGCACAATCCCCAGCCGACTCATTTTATAGAGAGGATCAGATTTATGTGTCAATTGGCTATCCATTATTGATCGATACCCCTGAAGGCCTGACCCAAAATAAACTGTCACATACGTTTTCGCTTGGATTTATTCGAGATATGCCCATCAACTCAGCTCGCAATCTCGCATTCGGGCTAGGTCTTGGACTCAACTATAATGTGGTTTATACCAACCTACAGTTTACAGACGATATAAAATCAACGACTTTCGTTTCAGGTGATGTGATTAACCAGTGGAATTCTGTAGATGCAGAAATCCCTTTGGAATTCAGATGGCGGACCTCTACNCCTATAAATTATCAATTTTGGAGAGTATATGCTGGGGTGGTTGGATATTATTCTCTATCAGCTAAACATCACACAAGAACAGCAATTATAGAAACTAATGCTTCTCTTTCTGTTCAAAAATTTAGATTGGCATTGCGGTTAAATGTTGGAAACAACACCTGGAATTTGACCTATACGCACCCGATTGACTCATTTTTTGATTTTGACAAATCCACTCACAATAAATCACTTAGCCAATTAAAAACCGCAAAATTGGGCTTGGTTTTTTATATTTTTTAAAAAAAATCAATTGAAATTTGATCAAATTCGCAAGAAAAAAATTAAATCGTATCTTTACAAGATAAAGTTTTATTAAAACCTAATTAGAAAATGAAAAAACTACTAACACTCATTACTGTGTTTGCATCGACGATGATATGGGCACAGACACAGGTTTCGGGAACAGTTACGGATGCTGATGGGCAGCCACTTCCTGGAGCAAATATCGTATTGGATGGGAGCACAGGTGCTGTATCCGATTTTGACGGAAATTTTTCCTTCTCAACAGACCAACAACCCCCATTCTCCCTCGCTGTTTCTAGTGTGGGCTTTGAATCGGCTACCGTTGAAGTTACTTCCGCAAGTGGGTCATTGACAATTCAACTATCCGAAGGCAACACACAACTCGACGAGATTGTGGTTTCTGCATCTCGATTTGCACAGCGAATTTTCGAATCTCCCGTGACTGTTGAGAAGTTTAATTTACAGCAAATTGCCGCCACACCTTCTGCAGATTTTTTTAGTGGATTAGAAGAAATTCGTGGGATTCAAGTCAATAAAGGTGGCTTGGTATTTAGTCAGGTCAACACACGAGGATTTGGAACCTTATACAATGAAGGTTTCGTAACATTGGTTGACGGTATGGATAACCAAGCACCAATTTTTGGTTTTGCAATTGGAAACTTAATAGGGTTAAACGAATTAGACGTCCAGAGTGTTGAAGTACTACCAGGTGCAGCATCTGCACTCTATGGAGCAGACGCTTACAAAGGGATNATGTTTATGAACAGTAAGTCTGCATTTGATGANNCNGGTGTAAGTGCTTANGTNAAGTCAGGNGTTACCANNCAAGNNGTTTCNGGNCAAAACGAATTTACNGACTGGGGTGTGCGTATTGCACATGCTTTTAGTGATAAGTTTGCAATAAAGGCAACCTATAGTAATATTGANGGNACNGANTGGGAAGCNGCTGANACNNGNNCNCANGANGCNAATGGNCGNNTNGTNGATGGNGTNAACCCTNTNGACCCANCATANAANGGNNTNAATGTTTANGGNGATGANCTNGGNCTTAGTTTTAANCTNTCAGAAAACTTTAGTNANAATGTTTTACCTGCTGTTGAANTACCATCNNCTCTNACAGGAGGTGTTGAAGGTTTGACGTTAGCCGATCTACCTNAACCCTTAAATCCAGCAACTGGTCAACCTTTAGTTAATTTAACTNATGGGACTCCATTTGGATCANCATTAGACTATTATCAATATGTGTTCGGAACGCTTGCACCAGGATTTTGGGGTTCAGATGCTCAACAAATTAATTTTACNGGATATGANGAACGNGCNTTNACTGANGGNANNACATCNAANTANAAGTANAANNTNGAAGCAAGTTNNCGTCCNTCTGATNATCTTGANATNATTTTAGGNTCNCGTCAAGGNGGNGGNAAAATTATATTNCAAGGNCTNAGTCGNTANACAATTGATGATTTTAAAATGACTCAAAACAAANTTGAAGTGAATTGGGGTAACTTAAACATTAAAGCATATACAACTGAAGAAGATGCTGGAAATAGTTATGATACTAATGCTTCTGGATTATTAATGTTTGCTGCACAAGATGGTGGAGTTGCTGGTTGGTATGGAAGCTACTTTGAAGGCTTTCATATGAGNGCTCTTGGTGGCGCNGAAAANCCTGCTTTAGCATTAGGTNTNNTNCAACANATTGCTGGNGANGTATANNNNGGTACTGCAATGGGNNNTGATATGTCNGGAACNACCTATNCNAATTANGGAATTACNTCATTAACTCCTTACCACTATGNNGGNCGNACTNTTGCNAATNNNAATATGNTNCAGCCAGGGACAGNAGAGTTTGATGCGACATTGGATGCAGTTACTTCAACTTCTGCAAAGCTGACCGACAATACGGAAACTCAATCATTTGAAGTTAATTATGATTTGACTGATCGTGTTGATTTTGCTGATATTATCATTGGAGGTTCTTATCGGAACAGTGATTTGAATACAAGTGGTTCGGTACTTACCGACTACGATGGTCCAATTTCATATTATCAATATGGCATGTATACTCAAGCCAAAAAGGATTTAGGAAAATTGATTTTAACTGGGTCAATTCGTTATGATAAAAGTGAATTCTTTGATGCAGTATTNACCCCACGTTTAGGTGCNNTCTATAATATTTCAAATAACCAAAATTTACGTGTTTCATACCAAACAGGATTTAGAAATCCAACTAATCAAGATCAATATATTGGACTTGTAGGATCACGTACTGTTCTTATGGGATCTTCTCCTGATAGTGTAAATAGATTTAATGTTACATTCGATAGAGATAGAAATCCTGATACTACCGACGATNTAGCACAGGTAACAGGCGATTTTGTTTTTAATAATGCAATCAGCACAACTTTACTTTCAACTGGTGAAGTTGTTCCTGTTGAGGTCAAGAATGTTGAGCCTGAATACATTGTTTCATATGATATCGGTTACCGTTTTAATACGTCAACTACATCCTTTGATATTGCAGCTTATTTAAGTCAGTATGACAACTTTATTGCAACTCAGGATGTTTTGGTTCCTCTACAGTATGGAGGTCAAGATGTTAGTACAGCTATATCTAATCAAGACTTATTCCCATTTTCCATTGACGGTAATGTTGATGAGGAAGTGAGCTCATATGGTGTGAGTGTTGCAGTTAATCAAGCGCTGACAAATAAAATTGGCATGAATATGTCATATGAATACAATGATCTTGACTATACNCCAAGTTCTGAANATTCTTTATTNGAGCCATCGTTCAATACACCTAAGCACAGATTTAAAGTTTCAGTAGTTGGACAAAATCTTAATNANANTATTGGGTTTAATNTTTCATTACGCTCAAATAGTGAGTACGAATACCAAGCAAGTTTTATTGATGAAACAATTNAAGCNAATACAGTNATTGATGCTCAGGTNTCNTTTANNCTTNATNNTATTAANTTCTGTNNTAAAAGTNGGNGGNACAAATATNGGAGGTGATGATTATGTGAGTCTNGTTGGNTCAGGNATGATNGGTCAGATGTTCTATACATCTCTTACTTTTAATCCATAATAGTTAATTGAATTTAATTTTTAAAAAGGGCGCTAAATTGCGCCCTTTTTTTGTTTATAAATCAATCAATAAAATTTCACTTTTTAGCTTATATTTGCAGCCTACAAAAACAAGTTTCCTTGTTCATTATTTTTGTATTCTATGGCTAAAGTAAAAGGTAAAGTCGCACAGATCATTGGACCAGTCGTTGATGTATCATTTGACACTGCAATTGCACCACTTCCCAATATTTATGATTCACTCGAAATCAGTAAAGATGATGGAAGTCAGCTCGTATTGGAAGTGCAGTCGCATATTGGTGAAGACCAAGTCCGAACAATTTCAATGGATTCAACTGATGGGTTGCAGCGTGGTGCAGATGTTGTTGCTACAGGAAATCCAATTCAAATGCCGATTGGGGAAGCAGTCAACGGAAGACTCTTCAATGTCATTGGCGATGCGATTGATGGAATTGGCAATTTGCCGAAAACAGAAAAAGACGGATTGTCCATTCACCGTGAGGCGCCTGCTTTTGACCAATTGTCCACTTCGACAGAAGTTCTTTTTACAGGAATAAAGGTCATTGATTTGATTGAGCCCTATGCAAAGGGTGGAAAAATTGGACTATTTGGTGGTGCAGGAGTAGGGAAAACAGTTTTGATCCAAGAACTTATCAACAACATCGCCAAAGGGCACGGAGGATTGTCTGTTTTTGCGGGTGTTGGAGAACGCACACGGGAAGGAAATGAACTTCTTCGAGAAATGCTCGAGTCGGGGATTATCAAATATGGAGACGAGTTTATGGAGTCCATGGAAAACGGTGGCTGGGACTTGAGTAAAATCGATCAAGAGGCACTCAAAGAATCCAAAGCAACCTTTGTGTTTGGTCAAATGAACGAACCACCAGGAGCACGTGCACGTGTTGCACTTTCTGGTTTGACGGTTGCAGAATACTTCCGCGATGGAGCAGGTGATGGCCATGGAAAAGACGTTCTATTCTTCGTCGATAATATCTTCCGATTTACACAAGCTGGATCTGAGGTATCTGCACTACTCGGCCGTATGCCTTCAGCAGTGGGATACCAACCAACACTGGCGACCGAAATGGGGGCGATGCAAGAACGAATTACCTCAACTAAGAAAGGATCGATTACTTCGGTACAAGCGGTTTATGTACCTGCGGATGACTTGACCGACCCGGCACCAGCAACGACTTTTGCCCACTTGGATGCTACGACCGTATTGTCGCGAAAAATCGCAGAACTTGGGATCTATCCAGCAGTTGACCCGCTAGATTCTACTTCAAGAATTTTAACTGCTGAAATCCTTGGTGATGAGCACTACAACTGTGCACAGAGAGTTAAAGAATTACTACAGC
The DNA here is from genome assembly GCA_002171575.2 of Flavobacteriaceae bacterium TMED81. Lineage (GTDB taxonomy): Bacteria > Bacteroidota > Bacteroidia > Flavobacteriales > Flavobacteriaceae > UBA724. The sequence goes on along the minus strand of NHEI02000019.1, from coordinate 4,540 downwards.
GTTACAAAGAGTTGCAAGATATTATTGCAATCCTAGGTATGGAAGAACTTTCAGAAGAAGACAAGCTTGCAGTTGCAAGAGCACGCCGTGTACAGCGATTCCTATCTCAACCGTTCCATGTTGCAGAACAATTTACGGGAATTCCAGGTGTTTTGGTTGATATCAAAGACACCATTAAAGGCTTTAATATGATCATGGACGGAGAGCTTGATCATTTACCAGAAGCGGCCTTTAACCTCAAAGGAACAATTGAGGAAGCCATCGAAGCAGGTGAAAAAATGCTTGCCGAAGCAAAAGAATCATAATTTATGCGTTTAGAAGTCGTTAGCCCAGAAGCTACTTTATTTAGCGGTGAAGTCAATTCAGTTGCTGTTCCTGGAGCCAATGGTGCTTTTCAGGTTCTTGATAACCATGCGCCTATAGTTTCTATTTTAAACCCAGGGACCGTAAAAATCGGCGGAAGAATTTCTCTTCCAGAAGAAACGGCGCATCATTTTAACCAGAAAGGGGAAGATACATTTTTGGAGTTGCCAAACGGTGGAACCCTCGAAATGCAACAAAATAAAGTTGTGCTTTTAGCCGATTAAGACTTCATTCTTATAACACCCCCCAGGTTTAAAAAACGAAATGATATGAAAGTTGCTTTTGACCTCAGCAAACAAGTTGTAGAAAAGCTTATTTCTTCTTGCGTTTACATTTTTTTGTTTGTATTTCAAATTCCATTAACTGCACAAGAAACAGTTCTAGACGAAGTCGTTGTTTCATCGCCTCGGATTGAACTTTCGATGGATCAACAATCTCGATCTGTAACAACCATAACTGCAAAGGAGATTGAGGAAAGTGGTGCAACGACACTGATTGATGTGCTGAGTGATGTCGCTGGAATTGAACTCCGAAGCCGCGGGGCGCAAGACGTGCAGTCTGATATTTATATCCGTGGCGGTGGATTTGATCAAGTTCTTCTTTTAATTGATGGGATTAAGGTGGATAATCCCCAAACTGGGCATCATACGCTCAATGCAATTATCCCGATTGATATGATTGAACGTGTTGAAATTCTAAAAGGAGCAGCAGGTCGTGTATATGGGCAAAACGCATTCAATGGAGCGATCAATATCGTAACGAAAAAATCCCCTGCAGAAAGTTTTAATGTCGTACTTGGTGGTGGCTCATTTGACTATCAAAAGGCAGCCCTATTCGGAACTGATCAACGCGAGTCTTCGAATCATACGGTTTATATAGAAAGAGCATCCTCTGATGGCTATCGATATAACACAGATTACGATAACCAAAACTATTTTTGGAAGTCGAGTTGGGAGACTGATCAAGAACCAATTGAATTATTAGCCAGCTTTAGTAATAGAAGTTTTGGAGCAAATGGGTTTTATGCCAAACCTGAAAACACAGACCAATATGAAGCAACGCAAAGTAGTTTGCTAGGTGTTTCAACCTCAATTCAGCGTAGCCCTAGCCTACGAATTCAACCTAAAATTTATTGGAAACGTGGACAAGACGAGTATATATTTATTCGAAGCAATCCTAGTGTGTACAGAAACCTTCATATCACCAATAAGCTAGGGGGTGAGGTGAACACAACTTGGGAGCACAAGCTGGGCACGACTGGGATCGGTTTTGAGTTGGCTCGTGTTAGTATTCAAAGCAATAATTTGGGAGAACATACCCGCACCTTAGTTCATGGGTATTTCGAGCATCGTTTTGAAGGCAATCGCTGGGATATTACACCTGGGTTTTCTGTGAGCCATTACTCTGATCAAGACACCTTTTTCTACCCAGGGATTGATGTTGGCTTCCAAGTTTCTGGGAATTCGAGATTGTTTTTCAATTCAGGATATACTTATCGGATTCCAACCTACACCGATTTGTATTACAGTGATTCATCCACACTGGGGAATGAGTTTTTACTCCCTGAAAAAGCATTGTCAACAGAACTCGGATTTCGTCATCGCCAAAACAATTGGAAACTATCGCTAACTCTTTTTCAACGCGATGCAAAGAATTATATCGATTATGTGGTGCTGGCAGGGGATGAGCGATGGCAAGCCACGAATATCGATCAAATTTTATCCCAAGGAGGAGAGCTTGATGTTGTTTTGAACAGCAATCCACATAAGTTCTCTGTTGGCTATGCCTATCTTAATGATGATGAAGATGGAATCAGTTCTGTATTGTCGCGTTACGCCATTAATTCACGTAAACATCACCTTTCGACTCGTTGGACATTGAAGTGGAGTTCATCCGTCACATCATCTCTATCCTATCGGTATGCCGAGCAGGACTCGGGCTATCATTACAATGTGGTGGATGCGAATATGGTGTATGTAAAAGGGCGCATAAAACTCTCACTTTCTGTTCATAATATTTTAAACGCTGACTACACGGAACAGAATTTAATACCCATGCCAAAAAGACATTTTTTACTTTCGCTACGTTATCAGTAGTGTCAACTTTTAGTTAGCTTTTTGTATAGGGCATCAAAAATCAAGTCATTTTCCCATCCGCGGTATTGCAGATAGCTGACCCATTTTTTCTTTCGTTGCGGTAGGGGTTCTTTATTCCTTATCAGCTGATTCCAACGTTTTTCAGCGAGTGTATCGAATGTGAGCAGATAGTCTTCTTCTGTGATTTGTGCCAGTGCTTTGTTGATGTTATAGCTCGTAATTTTTCTTTGTTTCAGTTCGTTGACGATCCGCTTTTTTCCCCACTTTTTAATGGAAAACTTACTGCGAACATAGAGCATCGCAAAGCGTGTTTCGTTGAGGTAGTCGTTTTGAGTCAAGTGGGAGATCACCGAATCGGTATCATTTCGAAACGCACCGAGCTGACGGAGTTTCGTTTGGACTTCCTGATGACAACGCTCTTGGTAAGTGCAGTATCGTTCCAGTCGGTTTTTTAGTTCGTTAAGGGTGTGGACGTTTCGCATTTCTCTAAAATAAAAAAAGCGACCCAAAACATTGAGTCGCTTTTGTGTTATAAATGAATTACTTTACCATTTTTATCAAAAAAACGGTAGTGTAGATAGGTGTAAGCGTCGCGTGGAATCACAGTGATCCACTTCTTGTGCTTGAGATACCATTGAAACCGAACAGATTTTACGCCTTGTACCAAATAGGCAGCTACAAAAGGATGCGCATGAAGGCGAATCTTCTTTTTGCTGTGCTTTACATGGTTGACAATTCGTTCCACATCTGCCTCGATCCGATCGAGGAGTACAATTGGAGCTTCCACTTCCCCGTCCTTATTTGGATTGGGTTCCATGGTTTTAATCTCCATTTCAGGTCTTACACGTTGACGTGTCATCTGAATAAGACCAATTTTACTCGGTGGAAGAATTTTATGTTTGGCTCTGTCAGCGTTCATTTCTTCTCGAAAGTGATCAAAGAGTTTTCTCCGATTTTCTGATCGGATCATATCGATAAAATCAATTACGATGATACCGCCCATATCTCGTAAACGCAGTTGCCGCGCAATTTCGGTTGCAGCAATCAGGTTGACTTCAAGTGCAGTATCTTCTTGATTTTTCGCCTTATTTGATCGGTTTCCACTATTCACATCAATCACATGCAGTGCTTCGGTATGCTCGATAATCAGATAAGCTCCTCGGCTCATCGACACCGTTCGTCCAAATGAAGTCTTGATTTGCCGTTCAATACCAAAACGCTCAAAAATGGGAGTTTCAGAATTGAATAACTTGACAATCGCCTTCTTATCTGGTGCAATTTGATCTAAATAGTCATTTACTTCACCTGCCATGTTATTATCGTCAACATGAATTCCAGTGAAGCTATCATCAAAAATATCCCGTAGTATGCTCGATGCGCGATTGAGCTCGCTCAACACGCGTGAGGGATAATCGGCTTTGCGAATCGATTTACAAAGATCTAGCCATCGTTTGTGGAGTTGCTGCATATCACGATCGAGTTCAGCCACTTTTTTATCGTGAGCAACTGTTCGAACGATCACACCAAACCCCTTGGGTTTAATGCTGAGCACCAATTTCTTGAGACGTGTTTTTTCCTCTATCGTTGGAATTTTTTGAGAGATGGAAACGCGATCTGAAAAGGGAACCAAAACCAAATACCGCCCAGCTAAAGACAACTCAGAACTAATTCTGGGCCCTTTGGTTGAGATCGGCTCTTTGATGATTTGAACCAACACAGACTGATTTGATTGAACAGCGTCTGCTATGGCTCCGTCTTTGTGAATTTCGGGTTCTAAAGGAAACTTCTTTAGAGAAAAATCTTTCACTTTACCTGTGCTTACACCTTTGATGAATTTTAGAAAGCTGCGTACTCTTGGTCCTAGATCATGATAATGCAAAAACGCATCTTTTTCATAACCTACATTGACAAATGCAGCATTCAGTCCAGGAAGTGTTTTTTTAATTTTTGCCAGAAAAACATCACCAACGTGAAACTTATTCGTGCCAACTTCCTTTTGATATTCGATCAATTTCCCGTCCTTAAGCAAGGCAAAATCTACAGATGAGGATTTTGAACGAATGATTAGTTCTTTACTCATA
>NHEI02000018.1 GCA_002171575.2 Flavobacteriaceae bacterium TMED81 | reverse complement strand
AAAATCGATACCTATCGACGAAATCTCCAACGTGCCTATATCGAACGCCTTTCTTATCTGATGACGGAAAGCCAAACCCCTGCAACGGGTTGGGCACGCACCTATGGAAATCAAACTCGCGTGCTGGTTAGTCAATCCGATATCCGATCTGTTGCGAGAGGGCAGCTTAACAAGCTGAAAAAAGATATTGAAAAGGGAGTAAAACGCGTTTCGGATACAAATACGGAGTATCACTTACGCGATGGGATTGCTCGAATTGACACCATCTTAGACGAAACCTAATCAGAGTTCTTTAAGCGTTTCTGAAAAGGCCTCAAGCGTTGTGTCAAGGTCTGTATAGGTAGTGGCATCGTTTAAAAAATAGCTTTCAAAAGCACTGGGTGGCAAGTACACCCCACGCTTGAGCATTCCGTGAAAGTATTTCTTAAATGTCTGGTTGTCTCCCTTTGCCGCAGAAGCAAAGTCCTTGACTGGTGCATCGGTAAAATGTAATGATATCATAGAGCCAAATCGATTGATTTGATANTCAATTCGACTTTTNNCGAGNATGCTTTCCATNCCTTGNTNTANNTAGGCNGTNTTNTCTGNNAGCCGATCAAANACTTCNGGTTNNTCATGNANAGCNGTGAGCATAGCAAGNCCTGCCGCCATCGCAAGAGGNTTTCCACTNAAAGTNCCCGCTTGATAGACTGGNCCTACAGGNGCTAANACATCCATGATNTCGTCNCTTGCTGCAAAGGCCCCAACNGGNAGNCCACCACCAATTACCTTTCCGTAGGTAACGATATCTGCATCGACGCCCAGTAGCTGTTGTGNGCCACCAGCAGCAAGACGAAAACCAGTCATGACTTCATCAAAAATCANTACCGCACCATTCTGATCACACAAATACCGAAGACTTTCCAAAAAGCCAGCTTCGGGTGGAATGCAACCCATATTTCCCGCAACGGGTTCGATAATGATTGCTGCAATCTCATCAGGGTTTGCTTTGAATAATTGTGTCACACTGTCCACATTGTTATATGTNGCCAATAAGGTATCCTTTGCCGTTCCTTGGGTTACGCCTGGCGAGTTTGGACTNCCAAAGGTNACCGCCCCACTGCCCGCCTGAATGAGAAACGCATCAGAATGACCATGGTAACAACCAGAAAACTTGATGATTTTTTCGCGACCCGTAAATCCNCGCGCAAGTCGAACAGCACTCATACAGGCCTCAGTCCCCGAGTTTACAAATCGAATTTTNTCAATGTTGGGTGCCATCGTAATGGCGAGTTCAGCAATCTTGGTTTCCAGTTCTGTCGGGATTCCGTATGAAGTGCCTTTCTCNGCNTGATNTTGCACGGCTTGCACCACGGGCTNNTANCCATGNCCTANAATCAAAGGACCCCANGAGGATATAAAATCAATGTATTGATTNCCATCTTCATCAAATAAATATGCCCCTTTTGCNTNNTGAATAAAAATNGGNGTACCNCCAACCGCCTTGAATGCACGAACAGGGGAATTGACCCCTCCTGGAATCACTTGTTTTGCTTGNGCAAACAAAGCACTACTGCGTTCATATCTCATTTTTCTACCCGTATATGTTGGCCAATCTGAATCTCAGAAGNNGTNAGCCCATTGATTTTTTTAAGTTTATCCANCGAAATTTTATAGCGTTTGGACAGCCCGTACAGCGTATCTCCCTTTTGCACAATGTGAATATCCCGATTTTTAACAGTAAAATCTGGCGATACTTTTGGATTGTCATATTTCCATAGACTCAATCTTTCGATAAGCCCAATCAGTTTGTCTGCATAAGCAGGGTCTGTNGCATATCCNGCTTTTTTAAGGCCTTTTGCCCATGCTTTATAATNGGTTTTTTTGAGTCGAAACAAACTTGCATATCGCTCCCGTTCNACCAAAAANAGCGAATGGTCACGATAGGACTCNTTGGGNTCTTNATACGCCCGAAAACACTCNCCNNGAGCATCGTCGTCATGATATACCTTCTTTCCCTTCCANTCNCGCTTGCANTTNATNCCAAAATGATTNTTTGATTTTTGAGCAAGCACGCCTTGTCCCAATTGAGATTCGAGNAGTCCTTGTGCCAAGGTGATACTCGCTGGAATCTTNTAGCGACGCATTTCTTCTTGTGCNATNGNGGCATATTGTTNGANGTATCGAGTCGTNGGATCGGAAGAATATACGACCNCCTTGTCTTTTTTCTTTTGATCTTTCTTTTTACTTTTCCCCTTGGCAGTGATGGTTTGTTCATTCATCGCNGCATCGGCATAGTAAACTTGCTTTTTGCTTCCGCAAGATGCCAAAAACATCAGCATGGCCAANGCAACGAACTGCCTTGTTGCGCCAAACGCTGATTGATCCCTTTGATCGANTGATGACCCCCNGNGTGTATCATCAGCAAACGATTTCCAAAATTCCATGTGTTTTCTTTCCTCTTTTTTATCAAATGCCATAANATCGGNGCAGTATAAAGCGGGTCGAGAATCACGCCCGTTTGACCTGCTACGCTATGGGCAAAATCAATTAATGCTTTNGGTGTTTTGGCATAACCNANCTCATCGTAGGTCGGTACCAATGACCANCTNTCATTGCTGACAAAGGTACGAATCCGACTGGGGATTTCGATATCTTTTACAACCTGAAATCCGACAAGATGNTGGTGATCGGATGTNGATTGGATTAAACCCGCCATGGTACCCCCTGTTCCCACNGCGACTGCTATCGTATCNAATTCCTTATCNGCAGAAGTNAGGATTTCCGCACACCCATTAACCGCCAACNCATTGGTCCCCCCTTCTGGAATAACATAAGGNTTTTTATCATCGATAATCACGCTCNCCAAAGCTTGTTTTTTGTTTCTNTACAGCGNTCGACTTACAAAATGNAGCGCCATGCCCNTTTGTGTACAATACTGNANCNTTGGGTTAAGGNTTTGGGTNTCCAATTCCTCNCCACGNACAATGCCGTGGGTTTGAAAGCCGTATTGGTNCCCAGCANNAGCNACNGCTGCCAAATGATTGGAAAANGCACCNCCGAAAGTCAATACACTTTGATACCCATTTTGTTTAGCGTGTTGNAAATTNTATTTGAGTTTTCTCCACTTATTTCCAGAGATATCNGGGTGAATCTGGTCTTCTCTTTTCAGAGTAATTTCCAANTCTCCTTCAATCTCTTGTAACCTAAGGGGTTGGTTTACAGNTGGTGGTGGATGGCTAAACATANGTAAAAGTACAGCTTGTCAAAAAAACNACTACTTTTAGCGTGTGAAAAAGAAATTTATCCCAATTGAGGACGGTGACTCCTATCAAACTCCAGANGNNTTTTTGGTGTTTACTGAAAAATACCANTTAAAAAGGGGGTATTGCTGTGAGAGCAACTGTAGGCATTGCCCCTATGGATNTAAAAANAANGTTTAGAGTAGNTCTTTGGCNGCCTGCAATGCATCTGACAATCCCGCAGGNTGTTTTCCGCCAGCAGTCGCAAAAAATGGTTGACCTCCNCCNCCACCNTTTATNTANTGGCCAATCTCTTTGATAATCGTATTGGCTTGGTAGGTNCCCTGATCGACTAATTCCTTGGATACATAACAGGACAAAATNGGTTTGTCNTCTTTTTTGCTACCGAGAATGGCAACCAAATCTTTTCGNNTTTTTCCAATTTGAAATAAGGNNTCTTTCATTCCCGCTGCGTTGAGGTTGACTTCCTTACAAAGCAATGAAATGCCTTTGTGAGNTTGGATTTCACTTTCCAAGTCGGCAGTCATTTGCTGCACGAGCTGTGTGNTTANCTTGTCTAATTCTTTTCTGAGTTTGGCNTTTTCCTCTTGCAANGCTTGAACCGATTGCACAAGGTCTTTCGGATTTTTTAATTGCAACTTGACCGCTTCCATCATCGCTGCTTGNTCATAGACCAGTTTTTTNGCTTCCTCACCAGTAACTGCTTCAATTCTTCTCACNCCAGATGCNACTGCAGATNNGCTCGTAATTGTAAAATGCCATATTTCTGCNGTATTNGATACATGGGTGCCNCCGCAGAGNTCAATCGACTCGCCAAANCGAACTGTTCTNACNGTATCGCCNTACTTTTCTCCAAACAAAGCCATNGCACCATCTTCTANCGCTTGNTCGTANGGTACTTTGGGTGTGATTTGCGCATNGATTTGTTCNTGAATTCTGGCATTGACAAAATTTTCGACNGCGTGTAACTCCTCTTGGGTGAGCTTTGAAAAATGAGAAAAATCAAAACGCAAATAGCCCGATCGNACCATTGANCCCTTTTGNGTNACATGCTCCCCCAAAACGCTGCGCAACCCTTGATGCAACAAATGCGTTGCTGTGTGGTTACTCGANGTTGCATCGCGTTTTTGTTTGTCCACAACTGCTTTAAACCTCGCATTCACATTGGCAGGAAGTTGNTTGGCAGTATGAACGATAATGTTGTTTTCTGTCTTGGTGTCGTAGATATANGTTACATTTCCGTTGGGTGCTTCCAAATAGCCCTTATCNCCGANTTGNCCTCCACCCTCTGGGTAAAAAGGCGTGATNTTGAAAACCAACTGNTATAAGTCGCCATACTTATTGGTNATTTTTCGGTAACGAACAATCCNAACAGGAGTTGAAAGCAANTCATATCCGACAAACTCTTGTTCCTCATCATCNAGNANNTCNACCCAATCTTCCNTATCAACTTGAGANGCNGNNCNNGANCNNNCTTTTTGCTTNTCCATTTCNTTTTGGAAGTCTTCCGNATTCAGNGTCATGCCGTGTTCCGAAAGAATCAATGCNGTCAAATCAATTGGGAATCCAAAAGTGTCATACANTTCAAAGGCCTTCGCCCCTGACAATTCTTTGCCCGAACTCGACGACATCAGNTGTTGTAACATTCCCAGTCCTTGCGCGAGTGTTTTTAAAAACGATTGTTCCTCTTCTTTAATTACATTCTGAATAAAGTTTTGCTGCTCTTTNAGNTCGGGGAAGGCACTNCCCATTTGGANTGTAAGCGTTTCGACCAGGGTNTANATAAAAGGTTCCTTTTGGTTGAGGAAGGTGTATGCATAACGAATGGCACGACGAAGAATGCGACGAATCACATAACCAGCTCCATTGTTTGANGGNAATTGCCCATCAGCAATCGANAAGGAAACCGCNCGAAGGTGNTCGGCAACCACACGTATCGCAATGTCGGTTGGGTCATCACTGCCATAAGAAGTGGAAGTTCGTGTTTCGATTTCACGAATCAAGGGAATAAAAACATCCGTATCATAATTGGACTGAACGCCCTGCACAACCATACACAATCTNTCAAAGCCCATNCCNGTATCNATGTGCTTTTCNGGTAGCTTTTCNAANGACCNATTCGCTTTTCGGTTAAACTCGATAAAGACCAAGTTCCAGACCTCAACAACNTGNGGGTGGTCTTTGTTGACCANCTCCGATCCTGGTNTTTTGGCTTTGTCTTCCGCAGAGCGAATNTCCACATGGATTTCTGANCAAGGNCCGCATGGNCCNTGATCCCCCATTTCCCAAAAATTATCTTTTTTAGAGCCCATCAAAATTCGGTCAGATGCAATGTGCTTTTTCCAAAACGAAATGGCTTCNGTATCGGTTTCCAAGCCNTCTGACTCATCNCCTTCAAAGACAGTCACATACAAATCTGCNTTGTTGATTTTCATNTCATCTGTCAGAAACTCCCATGCATAAGCAATGGCATCTTGNTTGAAGTAATCTCCAAAACTCCAGTTTCCAAGCATNTCAAATAAAGTGTGGTGATAGGTGTCTTTTCCGACTTCTTCCAAGTCGTTNTGCTTGCCAGAAACNCGCAANCATTTTTGGGTATCNGCGACTCGTTTGTCTGTTGCTTTTTTATGTCCTAAAAAGAANTCTTTAAACGGGTTCATCCCCGCATTGACAAAGAGAAGTGATGGGTCGTTTTTNTTTACCAACGGGGCCGANGGAACAATTTTATGTGANTTTGANTGAAAAAAATCAAAAAACGATTGCCGAATGTCTTGCGCCTTCATAGAACCCCTTTAATTTGCAAATGCCATAAGTTGAAACAACATTTTTTATATTTGCAAAGATTTACATNTAANTNCGTGTAAAATTAGCACATTTTAACGAATGCCAAAGTATAAGTTTTATTACGATCAAGAGACCCTTTCTTACAAAAGAATTGAAGTCAACAACAGTGTTCGTTTTCGCAATGCTNTCGTCTTTATAACCGTTTCCGCACTTTTTGGGCTAATCATGTTGTTGGTATTGTTNTCCTCACCAGTGATTGAAACCCCAAAAGAGATTNCCCAAGNAAGAGAAATTGAGAATTANCAACTGCANTATGAGCAGCTCAATCGCAAAATGAAACAGATTGAAAGTGTATTGGANAATCTGCAAGATCGTGACAACCAAATCTATCGNGTCATTTTTGAGGCAAACCCCATTNCGGANGATGTTCGGAAAGCGGGNTTTGGCGGCGTCAACCGATATGCTGATCTGGAAGGGTTTGATAATTCNNAGTTGATTNTCAATACAACAAAAAAAATGGAAATCCTGTCCAAACAGATTGTGGTTCAATCCAAATCTCTTGACGAAATCCAAAGAATGGCGTTGGACAANGAAGTGCTCCTCTCTGCNATTCCCTCNATTCAACCCATCAATAATGAGAATCTCCGCCGTATGGCTTCGGGNTATGGTTGGCGTACTGACCCATTTACCAAATCGAGNCGAATGCATAAAGGGATGGATTTTTCGGCGCCAACAGGCACACCAATCTATGCGCCCAGCGACGGTAAAGTAATCCGAGTAGATTCGCGTTCGGCTGGTTATGGAAAACATATTCGTATCGATCATGGATTTGGNTANGTNACCCTCTATGCGCANTTGAGTGAGTACAATGTTCGTCGGGGTCAGCGAGTCAAACGTGGGGATGTGATTGGCTTTGTTGGAAACACAGGTCGCTCNGTGGCTCCCCACCTTCATTATGAGATACGAAAAGATGGAAAACATTTAAATCCCATCAATTTCTACTACGGGGATCTGAACACCGAAGAGTTTAATGCGTTGCTTGAAGCAGCCAACCGTGAAAATCAATCCCTTGACTAAATGCGTACCAAGCTGCCAGAAAAGCTTTATTACAGCATAGGCGAAATNGCTGAGGCCTTTGATGTNAATCCGTCATTGATTCGATTTTGGGAAAAGNAATTCGAGATTTTAACCCCNAAGAAAAACACCAAAGGAACTCGAAAATTTACCNCGCAGGATATTGATAAAATCGAGCTAATCCATTTTTTGGTCAANGAAAGAGGGTTTACCTTGGAAGGAGCAAAAAAAGAAATCCATTCGCAAAACAGCAGTCAACATCAAATCGTTCGACGACTCAAATCCATTCGTGAGGAACTNCTNCGNATTCGAGAAAACCTNTANTTANTTNTTGCGGATAAATACATCAATCGTAGATCCCGTNAANTCGTAATNTTCTCTTAATTTGTTCTCTAAGAANCGCTTGTATGGTTCTTTNACATATTGGGGNAGATTNCAGAAAAAAGCAAACTGGGGATGGTCACTGTGTAACTGTACACAAAATTTGATTTTTACATACTTTCCCTTNATCGCTGGCGGTGGATATTTCTGAATGATTGGGAGCATAAAGTCATTGAGCTCGCGAGTTGCNATTCGTTTGCTTCTTTTCTGATACACCTCCACAGCCGTNTCGATGGCTTTAAACACACGTTGTTTGGTNNGACTTGAAATAAAAACAATNGGGACATCTACAAAAGGAGCAATTTCCTCACGGATGGTTTCTGAAAATGCCTTGGTTGCTTGNGTGTCTTTTTCAACCAAATCCCATTTGTTGACCAAAATCACAATTCCTTTATGATTGCGAGCTGCCAACCAAAAGATGTTTTTAACTTGACTGTCAAAGGTTCTTGTNGCGTCAAATAACACCAAACAGACATCGGANTNTTCGATGGAACGCAACGCACGCATCACCGAATAAAATTCGATATTCTCTTTGACTTTTGATTTTTTNCGGATTCCTGCAGTATCCACAAGAACAAACTCAAATCCGTATTGGTTNTANACGGTATCAATGCTATCTCGAGTCGTACCTGCNTGATCTGTAACGATGTTTCGTTCTTGACCCAATAGGGCATTGATAAATGACGACTTTCCCGCATTNGGACGACCGACGACAGCAAATCGAGGTAAATCGNTGTTCTCGGGCTCTTTGCCCTCTGGAAGGGCATGGATTANNGCATCTANGAGTTCNCCCGTACCTGATCCATTTACGGCAGAAATATGAAAAGTCTTATCGATCCCNAAAGCAAAAAANTCAACGGTATCNGGAACTCGNAANGCGTTATCAACTTTNTTGATGACGAGCAAGACTGGCTTGTCCGATCGGTGTAATAGGCGTGCAACTTCTTCATCCATCACACTAACCCCGACTTCGACGTCNACGACAAACAGAATTGCGTCGGCCTCATCAATGGCCACTTCGACTTGCTGGTCAATTTCAGCTTCGAAAGTATCATCGCCACCAACAACATATCCGCCCGTATCGATCAGGGTGATTTCTTTGCCGTTCCAGTCTGTTTTTCCGTAATGACGATCACGAGTCACTCCGCTTGTCGAATCTACAATGGCTTCTCTGCGCTGAATGAGACGATTGAAAAGGGTTGACTTTCCAACGTTGGGTCTTCCGATAATGGCAACAAAATTGCTCAAAGGGTATTCATTTAGTTGGCAAAATTACTTCTTTTGAGAAGAAGAATAGCCAAAACGCTGCAATTGTGTATGATTTGATCGCCAATTTTTATTGACTTTGACAAACAATTCGAGGTGAATTTTCTTATTAAAAAAGCTTTCGAGGGCTTTTCGTGCCTCCATACCAACATGTTTGATCGCGCTTCCCTTGCTTCCAACGACAATCCCTTTTTGGGAGTTCCTTTCTACCACAATCACACTTCGAATTCGAATGATATTTTCTGTTTCTTCAAATCGCTCAGTCAACACCTCAACAGCATAGGGGATTTCCTTTTGATATCGCAATAGGATTTGTTCCCGTATGGCCTCATTGACAAAGAACCGCTCGGGTTTGTCTGTGATTTGGTCCTTGGGAAAAAAAGGTGGATGATTGGGGAGTAGGGAAACAATACGATCCCGTAACTCCAAAACTCGGAAAGATTCAGTTGCAGAGATACTCCATACTTCGGCTTTTGGTAGTTTTTCTTGCCATGATGATGCGAGTTGTGCGAGATCTTTTTGGTTCGTTAGGTCAACCTTATTGAATACGAGTAGTAATTTGCCCGTAAAGTTGGCGATTCGTTTCCATGTATTTTCGTCAAATTCGTGCTTGTCATCGGCAGCCACAAGCAAAAGCATGATATCAGCATCTTCAAAAGTTGAGTTTGTGGCATCCATCATGCGCTCTTGCAAGGCATAATCGGGCTTGATAATTCCTGGCGTATCTGAGAAAATCACTTGGGCGTCAGGCGTATTAAAAATTCCAAAGATTCGGTGTCTGGTTGTTTGTGCTTTGGCGGTAATGATGGACAGTTTTTGATCCAAAAAGGCATTCATCAGGGTGGATTTCCCTGCGTTTGGGTTTCCGATGATATTGACAAATCCTGCTTTATGCATAGATGGCAAAGGTACAAAACCCTTGTCGAGTTCGGCGATTTTTTGTATCTTTGAAGTCCTCATCGCGGGATAGAGCAGTAGGTAGCTCGTCGGGCTCATAACCCGAAGGTCGCTGGTTCGAGTCCAGCTCCCGCTACAATCGAGTCATCAGAA
>NHEI02000017.1 GCA_002171575.2 Flavobacteriaceae bacterium TMED81 | reverse complement strand
ACTTGAAAAATTGTCGTATTTAACACTCGCTTGCCAAAACCAAGACGTCGCAAATTCCCTTGCACAACAAATGGCTTGCAGCTATATCCGTACCAAAGTCTCCGACGACCTGATCGGAGCAGAGTACGCTGGAACCCTCAAAAACATCTATGCCATTGCCGTGGGTATCGCACATGGTTTGGGCTATGGCGATAACTTTCAAAGTGTGCTGATGAGCAACTCCATACGAGAGCTCAAACGCTTTCTCAAACAAATTCACAAGACCAAACGCGATATGTCGCACTCTGCCTATTTGGGGGATTTGCTCGTGACTGGATATTCCCTCTTTAGTCGCAATCGGATGCTGGGAACCATGATTGGGAAGGGTTATACAGTCAAGTCCTCCCTGAACGAAATGACCATGATTTCGGAGGGCTATTACGCCTCACATACGGCACACCTTTTGACACAGGAAATCGATAAGTCCTTTCCTATTATGGAAGCGGTGTACCAAATTCTATACAAGAAAAAGTCTGCCAAAAAAGTCATGGCCCAAGTGGCCGAAGGGCTGCATTAGCCCATCGCAGAAAATTGCTGTAAAAAGCGGATGTCATTTTCATAAAACATCCTAATGTCCTCAATCCCATAAAGCAGCATTGCCATGCGCTCAAGACCCATCCCAAAGGCATAGCCAGAATAGATTGCCGGATCGATCTTGCAGTTGGTCAGTACATTGGGGTCAACCATTCCACAACCCATGATTTCCAACCAACCCGTTCCTTTGGTGATGCGATAGTCTGCCTCGTTCTCTAAGCCCCAATAAATATCGACTTCCGCACTGGGTTCGGTAAAGGGAAAATAAGAAGGTCGCAAACGAATTTTGGACTTGCCAAACAAGCTTTTTGTAAAGTACAAAAGCGTTTGTTTGAGGTCGGCGAAAGAAACGTTTTTATCGATGTATAAGCCCTCCACTTGGTGAAACACACAGTGTGATCGGGCAGAGATGTCTTCATTGCGAAACACCCGTCCCGGAGAGAGGGTGCGGATCGGGGGGCTGTTGGCCTCCATGTGTCGTACCTGTACCGATGAGGTATGCGTACGCAACAACATATCGGGATTGGTTTGCACAAAAAAGGTGTCTTGCATATCCCGAGCAGGATGGTGTTCGGGAAGGTTGAGAGCGGTAAAATTGTGCCAGTCGTCCTCGATTTCTGGTCCGGCTGACAAGGAAAAGCCAAGCTGTGAAAAAATATCGATAACCTGGTTGCGTAAAATCGAAATCGGGTGGAGTGAACCTACGTCTATGGGCTGACCCGGACGTGAAAAATCGATTGTAGATGCGGGATTACTCGACTTGGTGCCAGACGACTTTTTACTCTCTTCCAACTTGTTGGTCGCTGCGATTTTGAGAGAGTTTAGCTGCTGTCCAAAGGCCTTTTTTTGATCATTGGGAACCTCCTTAAAGGAAGCAAAAAGCCCTGTTAGGATTCCCTTTTTTCCCAAAAACTTGATCCGAAAATTTTCGATCTCGGTGGGGTCATTCGACTGAAAGGCCTCCACTTCGGCGAGATGCGCTTGGATTTGATCGATCAACTGTTCCATAATCTGCTACAAAAATACAGCTTTCGATTCAGTCCGTCTAGACCCTGACAAAAAAAGGGCGAATATATTCTCAATCTTCGTTGTACATTTGTGTTGTGGAAGTCAATATCTTGGACTTGGTGTTTGGCGGGCTCATCGTTTATGGGGGCTTTAAGGGCTTTCGTAAAGGAGTCATTGTGGAACTGACCTCTCTGCTTGCTTTGGTGCTGGGGATCTATGGTGCCATCCACTTCTCTGGCTATGTTGCAAACCAACTGGCTAACCATATCGATTGGGACAAACGCTATGTGGATTTGGCCGCTTTTGGGCTGACCTCGATCGGGATTGTTTTTGGGGTTTCCCTTCTTGGTAAAATGCTGACATCCCTTGCCAAGTTGGTTCTGCTCAATGGGGTCAATCGGATGTTGGGCTTGCTCTTTGGCGGACTTAAACTCGCTGTCTTTTCGGGCGTGATTCTGATTTTTTTGATGAAAGCCAACGCCCTATTTGGATTTATCCCCACTGAAATCATTGAACAATCATTGCTTTGTGACTCCCTCCTCGGTCTTGGGGAATGGATTTTTGATTATGTGCCCGAAGGTAAGGCGCAAATCGATGGGCTACTGGAAGCCTAGAATGCGATGCGCTGCACATCGCTTTGGGTAAGCCAGCCAACCGTGCCATTGGCCAATCGTACCTTTACCCATTGCTCGACTTGGTCTTCTACCCTGACCTTGGTGCCTTCATGCAGTTGCACCAAAATCTCAGAACGCAAGTTGGGCTCGGAGCGGAAGTCGGTCGTTTGCGCAAAAATAATCGCCTCGGACTGCTGTGCGTCTCGGGCTTGCCTGTCCAACGCCAAACCAAAACTGCTCACACTCAACACCACCAACATTAACGAAACAACAAAAAATTGACGTTTTTGCCGAGACTGCCTGCTTTGCATGTACATCGCAAATGCCAAACACGCCAATACCAATAACCCAATCACNAATCCACTCCANAATGGGAGGGAAAACGNACNCGAAAGACTATTGATAAACGCATCAAAGGCATTTGGTGGCAACTCTTCAATAACGTCTATGGTCATGTTTTGNGCAAAGCGNAAATTGTGCTGAATGTCCTCATTTGTGGGNTCGAGTANGTGTGCCTTTTCATAGTTGAGAATACTCGGGGCAATGCGGTTGAGCTTATAGTGGGCGTTNCCCATATTAAAATACAATTCGGAAGAATGNANCCCNAGCTGGACGATGGAATCATANCCCGCCAAGGCTTGCTCATAACTGCCGAGGTTGTAGTTTTTGTTGGCCCGTGAAAATATAGAATCCGGGGTTTGTGCTTGCAATTGGAATGCTAGTAAAGACAAGAAAATCATGTGCATTCGCATCTTACAATTGTTTATCGATTTGCGTGATCATTTTGGCGGTATTGGCATAGTCTTGCTCCATCGCCTTGACTGAGGACGGGGTATAGCGCGCAAACTCACAGTTTTCGAGCACCGATACAAAGTCATTTACCAAGGGTTCTTCCACCCCGATTTGAGAAAGGATATTTTTGATTTTTTCTTTGCTAAAGTCCGCCGTTTCCATTTTGAGTTTGGCTTTGAGGTAGTTGTGCAACGCACGTTCCAGAGCAATATAAAACTCTTCAGAATTGTTGAGGTTTCGTTTGGCTTCAGACAGGTATTTTCGAGCCATGCGATTGGCAGTTCGCATCCGCACCCCATCTTTATCGCACAAGTGTTTGCGTTTACGACGGGCATAGATCGCAAAAAGCAGAAGCAGCCCCAAAGGGGATATCCAGAACCCGTAAAACATTGCCGAGCCAAAAAATACTGAGGGATTGATCGCGACAAATGAGGTGTCGAGAGCAATGAACTTAAAGGGTGTATCGATCGAAACTGCTGATGCTAGCGTGGCAGAATTTACCGCTCGGTTGACTGGTAGCCCTTCTGTTACATCCACGAGTTGTTCGTCGGATTTTACCGTTTCATAGCGTTTTGTTTTCGGGTTGAAAAAGGAGAATTCAACTGCTGGGATGGGGTATTTGCCCTGATACTGTGGCACAAGGGTATAGCTCTGCGTTACCGAGCCGCTCATCCCACTGAGATTGCTGCTGATATTTTCTTTGGACTCGGGTTCATATTGCTCGATGGCACTTGGCGTTTGCAGCTTTGGTAAGCTAAACAATCGCAAATTTCCACGTCCAGAAATTTTGACTTTTGCTTGTAGGGATTCGTTGGCCTTTAGCTGTTTTTTTGTGGTGGAAAGGTCGATGGAAAAATCCCCAACTGCTCCGCTAAAATTGTCGGGTTGTCCCTCGCTAGGTATGGGCTTGACATTGATGTTGAGGTTCCCTGCCGAAACGAGTTTGGGTACTTGTGTATAGATCACTCGTTGAAAAAAGTCGCGCTTGCCAGTGGGCACATTGACCGTTACGTCCAAGCTCAAGGGTTTGATTTCCAATTTGCCCGCACGCTGTGGGTATAAGACAACCTTTCGCCATTCGACCAAGTTGTAACGTTCGCCTTTATAAATTGAAGTTGCCACATCGCGATTAGGAATATCCAAGCTGTAAGACCAAAAGTCATTGTATTTGGGCATATCCACTACGTCCACGTCGGTGGGGTTTACATTCTGGGCAAAATACAGTTTATACACAATCGTAATCGGCTCATTGACATAGGGATTTCGTTTGGAAACCTCGGCCACTAAGTGCAGCTTTTCATCCACAATATTTTTGGGATCATTGGGGTCTCTCGGAATGGCAACCGCCTCGTTGACGTTAATCGTTACTGGTGTGGTTTTATAGGTGTTTCCTTCATATTCGATTTGTGCTTGTTCGATGTCATACACCCCTTGTTGAAGAGGCGTTAGAAAATAGGTATAGGTCATCGAATAGGTGCGTTTGCCATTGACAAACACATTGCTCACCGATTGCATCGGTCCTGAAATCACCCGGAAAGAAGAAAATTTTGGCGGTCTAAAATTATCTCCGGGCTTATCGATCTTGAAGTCAACGCGCAAGCGTTCATTGAGNCCAAGCTGNTTTTTGCTNACAGNCACNTCAAAGTTGATCTGCCCCCAGCCAAAAACCGAAAACAACAACAGTCCAAAAAGCAAGTGCTTGCTGTTCATATCACCANTCTTTTTTGGATTTTGGTTTAACGGGTTTGGCCTTTTTGGCATTGACCTTGTCTTGTACTTTTTTCTCNTCATTGTTCATCGCCTCAAGCAGGTTTTTAATNTGNTGTGGGGAGAGTTTTGTNGGTTGGGCTTTGGGGTCTTGTTGTTGGTTTTGAGGGTTTTTCTCTTTATCGGACTGNTCTTGTTGGTCTTNGTTNTCCCCATCTTGATCTTGGNCNTTGTTGTCTTTGCTGTCGTCTTTTGGAGACTGCTCATCACTGTCTTTATTNTCCTGGTTTTGCTGGTCTTGATTTTGTTGGTCTTGNTTGTCTTTATTTTNTTGATCTTGGTTTTGATCTTGNTTCTGNTTTTCGTTTTCNAACAACTCCTTNGCCAAGGCATAATTGTACCGCGTTTGGTCGTCTTTGGGGTTGTTTCGCAAGGCCTCTTTATAAGTTTCTACCGCTTTGGCATANTCTTTNNGATTCATAAACACATTGCCCATNTTGTGTAANGCNCTGTNCTTTTCTTCNTTGCTTTNTGCGCTCATCGNGGCAGACTTATAGGCGTTAAAGGCCTCTCCATAATANGANTCATCAAAGAGCGTNTTGCCCAAATTGTGTTGGGCGATGGTNTTTTTAGGTGCNNGGGCTAANGCCTTGCGGTATTTTTTCTCGGCCTGNNCATAGGTCTCCGATTTGTGGAGTTCGTTNCCGTCAAAAATCAAATTGTCCTCCANTTTNGTTTCGCTTGTTTGGGCAAAACCCATAAGCGCGACAAGCATGCAACCGACAATCAATAGCTGTTGTTTCATTTGTCGTTGAATAAGTTTAGAGATTTGATCCATTTGGTTTTACGATTCAATAAAAATAAATCAAAGCAAACGAAAAACAAACCGATGGCGAGCAACCATTGGTATTGATCTTTAAAGCGAACAAATTGTTTGGCTTCAAACTCTGCTTTATCCATGGCGACCAAGCGATCGGTAATCGCACTGACAACCTCACTCGTGTTGTCACCAATCAAAAACAAGCCCCCTGTGTTGTTGGCTACGGTTTGTAAAATATCTGTGTTCATTCGGGTGATGACCACTTCACCCTCTGCGTCTTTTTTAAACGAAGAAGTTACCCCGTTTTGTTTGATCGGAATCACATCTCCTTTTTCGGTTCCCAAGGCAACTGTAAAAATGGTAATGCCCTCTGCTGCTGCTGTGGTTGCTGCCATTTGCCCCCCTTCTTCATGATCTTCCCCGTCGCTGAGAATCACCAAGACCCGATTGGTTTGGTTCTCATCGTCAAAATAGGTTTTTGATAGNTCAATGGCTTCGGCAATGGCAGTTCCTTGCGAGGATAGCATGTCTGTATTGAGGGCTTGTAAAAAGAGTTTGGCAGACTCATAGTCTGTTGTTATGGGCAGTTGCGGGATGGCACTTGCTGCATATGCAATAATCCCAACGCGATCTCCAGACAGTTTGTTGATCGTTTCCGACACCAAGCGTTTGGCTTTTTCAAGTCGGTTGGGTGCAATGTCTTCCGCCAACATGCTTTTGGAGACATCAACCGCAAAGACCAAGTCCACACCCTCCCGCTTGACCGTCTCAAGTTCTGTCCCCATTTTGGGATTTACCAATGCGAAAATCAAAGCCGTAAACCCAAGGAGTAAGACCACAAACTTCAGGTGATTTTTAAAATCGGAACTGTCGGGTGCGAGTGCTGCTAACAAGTCGGATTTGCCAAAGCGGCTACGCGCACGATGCTTCCACAACTGTAAAAGCCCATAAGCAAGCCCCATCATCGGAAGGAGGATGAAGAGGTAAAAATAGTCTGGTGCGTCCCACTGAAACATTACACGATACTTTTATAAACGGTGATTCGTAAAATCCATTCCACCAACAACAATGCCATTCCGAATAAAATAAAAATACGGAAATGTTCCTCGAAAGTGGTGTAGGTAAATTCCTCCACCTCGGTCTTTTCCAGCTTGTTGATTTCATCATAAATCGATGCTAAGCGTTGGTTATCCGTTGCCCGAAAATACACCCCACCTGTTTGCTCGGCAATGCTTTTGAGGAGTTCTTCGTCGATTTCAACTCGGGTGAGTCCATAGCGGAAACTCCCGTCTCGCTTCATGGCAATTGGCGCCATGGCATTGCCGTTGCTTCCCAAACCAATGGTATAGGTTTTGATGCTGTAGGAACTTGCCAAGCCAGCTGCGGTCGTCGGGTCAACAAAGCCCGCATTATTCACTCCATCCGTCAATAAAATAATGACTTTACTGAGTGCTTTGGAATCTTTGAGCCGATTGACAGCCGTTGCCAATCCCATTCCAATCGCCGTTCCATCATCGATCACGCCTCGCTCGTAGTTTAAGTTTGACAAGGCGTCGGTCACAACGGCCTTATCGCTTGTAATTGGGGTTTTGGTATAGGACTCCCCTGCATAAACCACCAACCCAATTCGGTCATTAATCCGATCGGAAATAAAGGTTTGCGCCACTTCTTTTAAAGCCGCCAGGCGATTTGGTCTAAGGTCGCGAGACAACATACTCGATGAGATATCAATTGCCATGACAATATCAATCCCTTTTGTCGTTTTGGTTCGTGTAGATACATTGGCTGTTCGCGGTCGGGCAAGGGCGACAATCAACAGAGCGATGGCCAGTAATCGAAACCCCCATAACAAAGGATATATCCGTGTCCAGAACGTTGGGCTATCCATGCCTTTTAAGGATGACATTCGCAAAACACTTTGTTTTTGCTGTGGTCGCCAAAACAACCATGCTGCCAAAAACGGAATGATGGTCAATGCCCATAGAAAAGATACATTCGCAAAGGTGTAGTCTTGAAAAATCATTGGACATCAGTGTTAAAGGTAAACGAATTGACCAAGCGGTCAATGATGTCCTGTGCATAGCGATCATCGCGATTGCTCACAATTTCGATTTGCTGCAAACCGTTATTCTCGGCAAAGAAATAAACGGTGTATTCTTTTCGAGTCGAGTCGCTTTCTGCGGGTGTCCAGTCAAAAGACCCAGAGATGGCAACTCCTTTGACTCCTGTTGGGCTTTCGTATTCATCCTGCTTTTGAAAAATGTTTGTTGCTCCTCTTGATTCTAAGTCCTGAATAAGCCCCTCCGCACGTGCCGCCAAATCAACCTCAACCTCTCCTTCTCCCATGACTTGCTCGACTCGCAGGGTCAACGAAAACGGATCGTCCAGTTGCCCCAATCGGAAAGTTTGGGTGTTGGGTTTGTCGGAGGGAATTCGGGTCAGTACTTCCGGAGTCGTCATTCGAATCGGCGTAGCGCCATAGGTGCTCGTAATCCATTCAGATTCTAATAATTGTAAAGTCGGGTTCCCCAATAAACGGTCTTTGACTTGTTTGAATCCGTATACATAGGAAGATATTCCAAATGCCAATACAAGGGCCCCAAGTGCGGATAGTCCTGCTACTTTAAACTGTTTGCGGCGACGTTGCTTTTGAAGTTCTTGTCGATAGGCCTCGTTTTGTAGGCGCTCCTCTTCTGTAGGTTCGGGGATTGCCTCATTGGTTTGCACAACGACAGACTCAATCGCCGATCGGTCCGAGGAGGCCAGACCAACGCCGGGAGCTGCTTTGGCAAATTTGACGAGATCTGCAGTTTCTAACACCTTTTTGAGGTTGGATATGGTTTCGTTTTGGAGAACCAAAGAGCCTGCCGTTCGCAAGAGTTCAAGCTTTTGAATCAACTCTGTTGTTGTGCTTTCCAAGGCATTGACGTTTGCCTCTTCCTCCAAATAGCTACGAACGATGGCTGTAAGAGATGAATAGTATTGTTTGTACGCTTCCTGATCGTTTAATTCACTTGCTTCGAGGGCTTGGAGTTCTTGGATTGCACGATCGAAAGGGGGTAATCTTTTCCGTCGCTCTTCGATTCTTTTTTTGGCACGGCCATAAACCATATACAGAGCGATGAATCCGATGAGTCCCAGTACACCCCATAGGTAGGGGCGCCACCAACCCGCGTTGTTTTTGTCAATCTCAATGATGGGTTTGATGGGGTGTAATGGCTGTTTGAGCGTATCGACTTCAACGGTAAATACTTCAATTTTGAGGGAGTCTGTGAGGATTGGTGTTCCATCAACAAAAATCCGCTGGCGAGGGATATGATAGCTTCCAGAGTCGAATTGAATGAGGGTGTATGTGCGTTTCCAAAGTGCTTTGTCTGCCAGTTGTTGAATGTCCACTTTGGTGGTGTCGATAATTTCGAAAGGCAAGAAGGTTTGTCCTTGTGGGAAAATGACTTGGGCTGTCGAATCGGTTTGGACTTCAATCTGATATTGGATATCCTCACCAATGGTCATCGCAATGGTGTCTAGACTCGCCGCAATACGGGGCTGAGCAAGCACGAGTGCTGGCATAAAGAACAAGAAGAAAATACAAATTCTACCCACGGTTTTTGAAATAGGATAATAGTTTTTTTACATAACTCTCATCGGTTCGACAAGAGATGGTTCCTGCTCCGCTCTTTCGAAAAGATTCGTCAAAATAGGATAAGCGTTCACGAATGTGACTTTGGTGATTGCGTTGAAGTCTCTTTGAGCCAGTATGAACCAATTGGTACTTTCCCGTTTCCTGATCGACCATAGGCACTAGACCCAAATTGGGTAGCTCGACCTCGTGTTTGTCATAAATCCTTATTCCCGTGAGATCGTGTTTTTTGGCAGCGATTTTAAGATTGGTGGCATATTCGGTATCCATAAAGTCGGACAGCACAAAGGCAATCGCTCGCTTTTTTTGTACGTTGGCCATAAACTTGAGTGCCTCCGAGATATTTGTTTGGTGGCTTTGGGGTTTAAATTCAATCAGCTCACGAATGATTCGGAGGATATGTGATTTTCCTTTTTTGGGTGGGATATACAACTCGATTTGATCTGTGAATAAAATTACACCAACCTTATCGTTGTTTTGAAGAGCCGAAAAGGCGAGGGTTGCTGAAATTTCGGTGAGGATATCTTTTTTAAACTGCTCATGTGAGCCGTATTGGGAAGACCGACTGACATCGACAAGCAACATCAATGTCAGTTCACGTTCTTCTTCAAATACTTTAACAAATGGTTCGTTGTACCGTGCGGTTACATTCCAGTCAATGGCACGAACATCATCCCCAAATTGGTATGGGCGCACTTCGCTAAAGGTCATGCCACGACCTTTGAAGGTACTGTGATACTCCCCCCCAAAAATATGATTGCTCAAGCGGCGAGTCTTGATTTCGATTTTACGAACCTTTTGTAAAAGGGCCTTCGTATCCATACCTTTTATTCTATCGTTTGTTGGGCTTGGCTAGGGAACCTCAACAATATTGACAATCCGATTGATGATGTCTTCCGAAGTGATGTTTTCCGCTTCTGCTTCGTAAGTAATTCCAATTCTGTGCCGAAGAACATCGTGTACCACTGCGCGTACATCTTCTGGAACGACATAGCCCCGTCGTTTGATAAAGGCATAGCATTTGGCAGCGGTTGTCAGATTGATACTACCTCTCGGAGACGCCCCAAAACTGATAAGTGGTTTGAGATCTTCTAAGCCATATTGCTCGGGATAGCGAGTGGCAAAAATGAGATCGATAATATATTTTTCGATTTTCTCATCCATATACACCTCGCGTGCCGCTTTTTGTGCTTTGATGACTTGAGCTGTGGTGACCACAGGCTTGATGGCATTGGTTGTTCCGCTAACTTGTGCGCGAACAATTTGTTGCTCGTCTGTTTTGTTCGGGTAGTCGATGATCACCTTTAACATAAACCGATCGACCTGCGCTTCAGGAAGTGGGTAAGTCCCTTCTTGCTCCACAGGGTTTTGGGTCGCCATGACCAAAAAAGGAGGCTTGAGGGCAAAACTCTCGTCGCCTATGGTGACTTGTCGTTCTTGCATGGCTTCAAGCAGGGCAGATTGCACTTTAGCGGGTGCACGGTTGATTTCATCCGCCAAAACAAAGTTGGCAAATACTGGCCCTTTTTTGATGCTGAAGTCATTTTCTTTGATGTTATAAATCATCGTTCCAATCACATCTGCAGGGAGTAAGTCAGGGGTAAATTGTACGCGACTGAACGATGCTTTAATCGCTTTGCTCAAGGAGTTAATGGCAAGTGTTTTGGCTAGCCCTGGAACCCCTTCCAAAAGAATATGACCTTCGCCCAAAAGTCCAATCAATAGGCGCTCGAGCATCTGTTGTTGGCCCACGATGACCTTTCCAAGTTCAATTTGGAGTAAATCAACAAAGGCACTCTCTTTTTCAATCTTTTCGTTTAGGGATTTAATATCCACTTGTTTATCGTCCATGTGATAAAAATTTGACTTTAAAAATAATGCTTGTTTTTAAGGGCTGCAAGTTGATCAAAAAATGTTTTTAAATCTGTTAACATTTGGTTAAAATCCTCTTATTTGTGCCCTATTAACCCACATGATCTTTGTATTTTAGACCAGAGCAAACGAATTCAACCCGTATATGATCAACAAACGCCTTTTGGTAAAAAACTTATTGGCGCACAATGATGAAAACAGCTTTTATGATAAAAAGCTACAGCTCAATCTTGGCAATAAAGAAGGGAAGGCAAAGTTCCTCAAGCACATCTGTGCCCTGTCAAATTCCAACCCAAAAAACAATTCCTATATCGTTGTCGGCATTATGGATCATGACAACGATATCGTAGGCGTCGATTTTTTTGATGATGCCAAGCTACAAAACCTTGTCAATGCCTATCTAGACAATCCCCCTCTGGTGCTTTATGAAAATATCCACTTCCCCCATTTGCCCGAGGGAAAAGTGGTTGGTTTAGTGACCATCAAGCCCACAGAAGCCCTGACTTCACTGCGAAAAAACATTTGGAAATACTATGGGGGGTCTGTTTTTTTTAGAGAGGGAAGTACCTCAGCACCGAGAGCATTTGATGTGGACATTAAAGACATCAATTCGAGAGTTGTAACGGAGATTGAAAAACACGCACAAAACAATATCGAGCTCACGCTTGATGGTGTGGTTGATTTTGTACAGCGACACCACGACGGTCTCAATCCACAGTATAAAGTCTTTAAAGAATCTTTTGTGGTGTGCTGGGCAGGGATTGAAAAAACGGTAAAGGGAAAGCGTTACTATTCTCGTGTGGACATCGAGCTGGTCAATGAGCATGTGAAGTTATTTTACTCTGCCTATGACGAAGTTGAAATCCAATTTGATGCCAATCATTTTCGATTGATTGAGTATGTCAAACTCGGGCTGAATAATATCGATAAGTACTATCCCCTAGAGCAGATTGATCTGCAATTTGATAACAATGGGAGCTATCAAATAAATTCCGTGTTTTTGTTTGAGCCGCCTGTTTTTGAGAAAACACTACTGCACCATATTATGAATGCACAAAAAACGATTGCTCAAAAATTACTGACAAACAAAACCTTGACGGGTGCCCAAAAAAAAGAAGTTGAAACCCTTTCTCCCACCCTGATGCTTTGCTACCTCAATGGTTTTGAAGAAGCAAAAGAACTTCTCTTTTCCATTCAAAACCCACTTCGTGAATGTAGCAGTGTCGCCTATCAAAACCATAAAGACGCCATGCGGATTTTGCGGAAAATCAAATACAATTGATTGGGTGTGTTTGGGCTTACTTGAGATGTGTTTCGTAGAAAAACGCCGCAACTTCTTCAGGGACAAGGTGATTGATTTCCTCTTGTCGTTCAACTTTTTGCCGAATCATCGTGGCCGAAATCGATATCATTGGACTATTCAATAACGTGATTTTATCGCTCTCCTCAGGAAGCTGCCATCCCGCACGTGGATAAATCATCAAATCGTGAGATAACATTTCCGTTGCGCCCTGCCAGGTTTTCATTTGCACAAAAATGTCGGCTCCCATCAATAAGGTGTGGGGGTTTGAGTCGAGCAAAACATCCAAATGTCTCAGGGTGTTAATTGTGTAATTTGGGCGAGATAATTTAAATTCTACGTCGCTGCAAGTCATCTGTTTTTCTCTGGAAAGGACGGCTGAAACCAAGCCTAAGCGTTGTTGTTCTGGGAGTAAATCCACATCGCGTTTAAAGGGGTTTTGCGGGCTGACGATAAAAATAACCTCTTTGATTTTTCCTGTTTCGATTGCCGCCCGAGCCACATTGAGGTGGCCATGATGTATGGGATTAAAACTTCCAAAAAATAAGGCGGTTCGCTTCATGATTGAATAAATTGAGTGACCAGTTCCTCGAGTTCTGCCCCAGCTTTACTGAGAATGTTATTGTGAACGATGTGTTGGAATTTAGATGCTGATTTCATTTCATTTTCCGCTTTATCGAGTCGTATTTTCAAACTCTCTGTCGATTCACTTTCCCGATTGGTCAATCGTTCTTTGAGCGCTTCCAAGCTCGGAGGCTTTATAAAAATCGTGATCGTTTGGTCTGGAAATTGTTTTTTGATTTGTAAGCCCCCCTCAACATCTATATCAAAAATAACGTGTTTCCCTTCGCGCCACAATCTCTCTACTTCTGCACCTAAGGTACCGTAAAAAACACCTGGGTAAACTTCTTCGTGTTCGATAAAATCCCCTTGATCGATCTGTTTTTGAAAACGATCTGGGCTGATAAAAAAGTAATCCACGCCGTGTTTTTCATTGGCTCTGGGCTCACGAGAGGTTGCCGAAATCGAAAACGCTAATTGTAGGGATTTGTTTTGTAGTAATTGTTTTGCCAAGGTTGTTTTTCCACTTCCCGAAGGCGCTGACAGGACGATACATTTCCCTTTTGTCATTTAGAGGATGTTGAGCAGTTGTTCCTTTATGCGTTCAAGGGCATCTTTCATTTGAACGATTTCTTTTTGAAGGGACGCGTCGTTGGCTTTCGAGCCAATCGTGTTGATTTCTCTACCGATTTCCTGAGCGATAAACCCGAGTTTTTTTCCTTTTGTTTGCGTTTCGTTGTTCATCACTTCACAAAAATAAAGGAGGTGTTGCCGCAAACGGACGATTTCTTCATTGATGTCAAACTTTTCGAGATAAAAGATCAGCTCTTGCTCGAATCGGTTTTGGTCAACCTCTACGGCTAAGCTTTTGAGATTGTCTTGCAATTTTGATCGTACTTGTTGAATTCTTTGATCTTTTGTGTTTTTGACTTGCTCAAGCCCTTTTTCGATACTACCAATTTGGGCATTGAGATCCTTAGTCATGGCTTTTCCTTCTGCCGTTTGATAATCTATCAACTGTTTTATTGCCTGCTGTACCAAGGCAAACACTTCTTTTTTCTGGTTGTCGTCTGGTAAAAATTCTGCCGACTGGAGAGCGTCTGGCAAACGCGTCGCGATGGGAAGCAATTCAGCAGGGTTTACGTCAGCAATTTCACGCAGTTGTTGAATATAATCAGAAATAACGTCTTTGTTGAGTTCAGCGGCTGCCGCTGCGCCTTGCTGTTTTACGTTCAAATTGACATCGACTTTTCCGCGTAACAGTTGAAGTTTGATGGCGGTTCGCAACTCATCCTCCCAAGATCGATAACTGTATGGCAGTCGAAAGTTGAGTTCGAGATTTTTGCTGTTCAGTGCTCGAATCTCCACGGTCATGCTGATGTCTTGAGATTCGAATGTGGACCGAGCAAATCCGGTCATTGAGCGTATCATAGTCACACTTTGAGCAAAGGTACAAAATCAAGATGTTTTCAACTCAATTGAATTCATTCGCTACAAAAAGGGTCAATGTCTGAAAAATACTAATCTTCAAAAAGGGCTTTGAGTTCTGTGGCATCATCGGGCGATAGTTTTTTTGCCAAAATCAAGCTGAGTTGCCTACGGCGTAAAGCCGCATCGTATCGTGCTTTTTCAAGTTCGGTTTCAGGATGAACAGGCGGAACCACGGTGGGCTTGCCTTTATCATCAACCGCTACAAAAGTATAGATCGCTTCATTGGCTTTTTCCCGCAACTCTGATGACCCTCTTGGCTCGATCCATACATCGATAAAGATTTCTATTGAGGTACGAAAAGAACGCGACACTTTGGCTTCTAAAGTCAATACACTCCCCAAAGGAACGGGTTTGCTAAAATGAACATGGTTTACTGAAGCCGTCACAACAACATTCCCCGCATGTCTTTCGGCAGCAATACAAGCTGCACGATCCATTCGCGACAAAAGCTCCCCTCCAAAAAGATTTCCTAAGGGGTTGGTATCACTTGGAAGAACCAAATCTGTAAGAACAGTTTTGGACGCAGCAGGTGTTTTGGGATTCATCTATTAGCGCTTTAACATCCACGCATCCGCAATTTCGGTACGCTGAACTTGACGTAGAAGGTCAATTGCTTCAGTACGGTCGACACGACTACCCAAAGCAACCATGTGCAAGCCATAAGAATTCGGAGCCAGTTTTTTGGCAGCAACAAAACCCTTTTGTTGAAGCTCAGTGAGGTAACGATCAGCGTTTGACTCCACCGCAAAGGCGCCTCCAATAATATGATATGCTTCTTGGGGTATGGTTTGAATCGATAGTTTAGGGAGCTCACCCAAATCAAAAACAGCTTGTTGTACCTCTTGCTTCGCTTCGTCGCGCAACTGCATTTCTTGGGCAATCTGTTGATCTTGATTATAATCGTCATAGGCCATAAAACCTGCGTAACCAATTGCAACTACGGCGGCGGCAGCAGCAACATGTCGTAGTGGGTTGCTACTTGTCCCTTGAGTATGCGAATGATTATGACTTCTCTCATTATTAAAATCAATAACCTTTGGCGTAGCTTTTAAGAGTTTCGATCGTTCAATTTTTTGTGCTTTGACAGGATAAAGGCCAAAAGAATCAGCTAAGTGGTTGTATTCTTTTGTTGGAACAAAAACTACATTTTGTTCTGCGTTAAACTGCAATTTTCCAATACGATTCAATTCGATTGTTTTTCCCTCATGTAGCATAGACTGCCAACGCACCACTTCTCTATGAACAAGGCGCATGGCCTGCTCGTAGCTCGTTTGCTGCTCAACGGCTATTAAACTGGCCAATAAACCATCGTTAGATTGAAGCTGTGCGTTAAACGAAATTTGTTTAGTTGGCGGGTAAATGATCTCATTATCAATATCGAGTTCGGCTGGGGCTGAAGTTCCTAAAAAAGCACCAAATCCTGGCACGGTTACACAATCATATCGATATAAAAGGTAGCTTATTTGTTTGGATAAATGCATATATCAAATTTATTGTTTTTTTTAAAATAT
>NHEI02000016.1 GCA_002171575.2 Flavobacteriaceae bacterium TMED81 | reverse complement strand
ACACATCCCCTTTGGGATTTGGTTCTTCTTCCCCATACCGATTATCCAAAGGCATATTGACATAGTGCCAGGGTTTAAAATGGTCATAGTCCCTAATCGAGCGGATTTCATCGCCAAAAGTAGAAACAAAAGCGAGTGATTCGCCTTCTAGAAGATCATGTACCGCAGCATGGGTCTGTTGGGTGAGGTGTTGCTCGGCAACCAATCCAATCACCCGATGTCCCGTTTGCCCCCAATCTGGCGCATCAGAGCTTGTGAACACAATTGGTAAACTGATCAAAAAAAACAATCGCTGAATCATAATGGCGTTTTCAAAAACAGGAAATTAAATATAGCTTAATTCTTGGATTTCCTTAGCGCATCTGAAAAATCCAATCGGCGGGGTTTTTGGGTGTGGTATTATAAAAGACACTAAACTGTAAGGTGGTGCGTTGGGTTGTGGGATTGGTGAAGATGGTGCCGATTTCTTGTTTGGAAACGACCTTATCCCCCTTTTGCACCGAAACCGATGCGAGGTTTTTATAGGCCGTAACATAGCTACCATGCTGAATCAGTACGATGGGGTTACTCCCCTGAAACTGAACAATGTTCAGCACCGTTCCTTCAAACACCGCTCGTGCTTTTGTTCCGGGGCTTGTCGCGATGGTTACCCCATTGCTTTTAATGGTTGTGGTGCGCACAACTGCATGGCGTTGGGTGCCAAATTTTTGAATCACCACCCCTTTTCGAACTGGCCATGGGAGTCGACCTTTATTGGCTGTAAAGCTGGCAGCTAAGGCCTTGGCTTCTGGAGTGAGTGCAAAGCTCACATTGGTTGTGCCTGCCTTTTTGTTGGAAGCTGCAATGGCTTCACGAATCAAGCGATCGATTTCTTTGTCAATCTTTGCCGTTTGACGTTGTTTCTTTTTGATCTGCGCTGCGTATTTTCTTTCATTTGAACGGAGATTTTGAATCACTTTTTCTTGTTTTTTACGCTCTTGCTGAAACTGGGCTTGTACCTTTCGATTGTCCGCCAACAACTCCTCTTTCACCGCTTTTTGTGCGCTTAAGGTTTCATTGAGCTCACGCAAGGTTTCCGTCTTTTTGGAGATGTTTTCCCCCTGCTGTTTACGATAGGCAGCGTATTGATTCATATAACGCACCCGTTTGATTGCCTGCCAAAAATTGTCGGAGGAAAACAAAAACATCAGTCGGTTTTGTTGAGAAGCATTTTTGCGGGACTTGACAATCATAGAAGCATAGTCCTCTTTTAAGATTTCCAGTTCTTCTTCCAAGGCGGTAATCTTGGCTTGGTTGCTGTTGATCTGACTGGTCAGCCCATTGATTTGGCGATTGGTTAGTTGCAACAATTCCCGCAAGCGATCGATTTTTAAAAACAGATCCTCCAATGATTCAAGGGCATCGGCTTTTTGGCTTTTGTTTTTTTGGAGCATCCCGTTGATTTGCACAATCTCTTGTTGGAGTTGTTTTCGTTGGCTTTCTAAACGAGCTCGAGCGTCCTGCCCATAGAGTTCCCCACAGAAAATTCCCAATAGCAAGACCAACAATAGCTTTTTCATATTCGGGTATAGGATTTTGGAATGGAAAAAGGAGTGCGAATCTCAGAATTGATTTCAGCCTTGCGAAATGCAAACTCCAATTGAACCGTTTCTCCTTTGGCCTGTCCTTCATAACGAACCTGCATCGGGATCCATTGCCCAGAGATTTGCTGATAATCATCATAGTGAATAACGAGGCGTTGTTTGCCAAGCGTCAAGAGTTGTTTGGTCATCAAAAAATGCTGGTTATAGGTATTGCTCAATCGTAGGTTTCCTTGTCGAGATTTAAGGACATAACCGTCTTTGATGCTTGCAAAACGGGCTTTGCGTGCTGTGGTTGCAAATACGGGAANCCCCCGCAAGCTGTTTTCNATTTGNGTATAGTCAAGNGNGAGNCCAAGCGTTTNTTCGANTGCCGAAAAGTCNCCNNCAAAAAAGGTTTTNCCGATTTGNTCNTAAAAGGCAACTCCNNTNTGGTCAATTTTNGCACGTCCCAGCGGTACGATTACNGCNGCATTTAGCCAGATCAACTCGTTTGCACTNATNCGAATGGTGGTGGTAATCCGTTGGCTGATATCTCCCTGGCGNGCCGTGAGTGAGCCNCGCANATCCAAGGTTTNCCAAGTGGGTTGGGTGAGCTGAGTTTGCTTGAGAAGTTCTTTGGNGTTGGAAACGCTAAGGGTNCTNGTTGGCTTTGGTCGTAAAACGCCACAACTATTGATGATCAACAAAATCATCCCAAAAAACAAAGCCCTGCGCATTTCTCTACTTTAGTTCGGTATAGTCCCCAANACTGACAACGGAAAAATCGCCATTGTATTTGACGTGGTTTCCGANCATGGCATCTTTGAGCTTTACCCCGCTCAATACACAATGNGACTGAATCATACTGTTTTCAATGGTGCTGTTTTCAATNCGGGTGTCTGGACCTATTGAGACAAAAGGNCCNATGGTACTGTTGTGGATTTCAACCCCATCCGCGATATAACAAGGGGGAATCACCNTNCTNTTNTTGTTGGTGTATGTNCCTTCNAGGCGTTCGCCTTCTGTTTCGAGAATTCGAAGCATNCGTTGGTTGGTTTCTACGGTGATNANGGGATTGCCGCAGTCCATCCACTCGGANACTTCGGCGGTGGTAAANCGTTTTCCCTTTTGTATCATGCGNAAGATCCCATCGTTGATTTGATATTCTCCGCCACGCGTNAGNTTTTCATCCATCACAGCGGTCAATTCGTCTTTTAAATCTGNCNCCTCTTTGAAGTAGTAAATCCCAATGACTGCNAAGTCNGATACTTGGGTTTGGGGTTTTTCAACCAATCCTTTGATCTCCCCTTTANNGTTGGTTTCAACCACGCCATAGGCCTCTGGGTTCTTCACTTTTTTAACCCAAATGGTGGCATCGGCANTGCNNTCTAGGGCAAAGTCAGCGCGAATAAGGGTGTCGGNATAAGCGATAACCGTCGGTCCCGAAAGCAGTGGCTCGGCACACAAAATNGCATGCCCTGTTCCCAGTGCTTTGAACTGNCGAAAGATGTGTGCTTTTGCTCCNAGTTCTTTTGCCAGCTGTTGGAGTTCATCGACGACCTCATCTCCAAAAAAGANAGGNTCCCCAAGAACAAAACCGATNTTGGTGACTGGCTGATCGAGCANCTTTACAATGTCTCGTACCAAACGACTGACAATGGGCATGCCCGCAACGGGCAGCATGGGTTTTGGTGTGGTGAGTGTGTGGGGTCTTAAGCGTGAGCCGCGTCCGGCCATGGGTACGATAATATTCATATTTTCTANNTTATTCCTGTGCTACCAAAGCCCGCTGTTCCACGATCGGAATCGCTGAGTTTTTCTGCTGGTTTCCAAGTAATTGTTTCGTGTTTGGCAATGACCAATTGTGCGATTCGATCTCCATGATTGATGGTAAAGGNNTCATTGGACAGATTGATCAAAATCACCCCGATTTCTCCGCGGTAGTCNGCATCAATCGTGCCAGGNGCATTGANTACAGTNACTCCTTTTTTGATGGCTAATCCACTGCGGGGACGTANTTGTGCTTCCACCCCGACAGGNAGTTCGATAAACAAGCCCGTTTTCACAATCCCCCGTTCTAGGNGTTCTAAAACAATGGGGCTGTCGAGTTGCGCCCGTAGATCCATNCCTGCAGATGCCGCGCTTTCGTAAGCCGGCAGTGGANGATCAGATTGATTTACGATTNGAATGGTCATTTNCAAAAAGNTGTTTTAGTTCGTCCTTCTCTAACAGAAGACCCAGTAACAAAAATACAAAAAGCATTAGCGTACCCACCCATAAGTTGCCAATTTGCTGAATGTAAAGCCAACCCATTNCAACAGAAACGGATAGNTAGAGTNGNAATCGCCCCACATGATAAGGNATCGGATAATATCTGCGCCCCANCANATAAGATACCCCTGCCATGGAGCCATAAGCGATNAGCGTAGCCCAAGCCGCNCCCATAAATCCAATGGTGGGAATCAGCCATACGTTTAACCCAATCGTTGCCAATGCNCCNCCAAGAGAGATATACATCCCCATCGATGTGCGATCGGTGAGCTTATACCAAATNGATAGGTTGTGATAAATCCCTAAAAANAGGTTGGCAANCAGAATCANAGGAACAATTTGNATGGCAANCCAATAGCTTTCGTTTCGGATCAACAGNACTTTTAACGGTTCGAGNAACACACAAACCCCCAGAAACAGTACCGCACCACACAAGACAAAATACTTGAGGATTAGTGCATACACTTGCGGTGCGTTTTTCTGTTTGGCGTAAGCAAAGAAAAAGGGCTCTGCTCCAAGGCGAAAGGCCTGTACAAAAAGGGTCATAAACACCGCGAGTTTATAACAGCCGCTATANGCACCCATGGTGGCATCATCGATATAGTGGCGAATCANGAGTTTATCGAGGTTTTCNTTGATTACAAAGGCGAATCCAGCGAACATAATCGGTCCGCCNTAGCGCANCATTTGNCCTTGTAGAGNACGNNTCCACTGCCAACGNACACGGAAATAAAACGGAATTAAAAACAAAAGNACAAACAGACTCGCTGCTAAGTTTGCGATAAANACATATTGTACNGGATCATCATTTAAAAANCTTTGNTCCCCTTTTGGAATCCACCATAAAAACAGAAGGTTCAGCCCCACATAAACTCCNACATTGAGAAGTTTTAAGGAAGTAAATCGACTGGCTTTCCCTGTGGCACGTAGGTATGCAAACGGAATCACAACAAGGGTGTCACAGAGTAAGACCCCCAACAACAATATAAAATGATGGTTGCGCATTCCCACAGCTTCAGCGATGGTGTTTGCTTGGGTGAATAGCAACACAAAAACGATTGCCGTGGTCGTCAGCAGCGAAATGGTGGCTGTTCCGAGTACGCGCTCTTTGGAGTCACTATTGCTAAAAAAGCGAAAAAAAGAGGTTTCCATCCCATAGGTGAGTAGGATATTAAAAAAGGCAGCATAGATATAAAAGGTGGTGTTTTCGGCATAGCCGGTTACGGGAAGGCTTTGGGTATGGAGAGGGACAAGTAAGAAATTGAGCAAGCGGGGGATAATGGTAGCCGCCCCATAGGTAAATGTCTCTTTGATAAACTGTCTCGGATTAAACAAGCAGCTGAATTTATTTCTAAAATACGTCGAATCGCCTGCTTTGCCAAACTACATATACAGAAGCGGCTCTTTGCGTTGGAATTTGGTGTGGATATAAACCTGCGGTTTGTTGCGGTAGCGGTAAAAAATAGCGACTTGATCTGATACTCGATTGGGTGGGGTGTTTCCGTATTCTTTGATTGGATCTCCATCTAGAACGAGCTCCTTTTGGGGTGTGCTTTTCTCTTGCATATTGGCCGTGTATAACGTCTTACCGACTTGCATGCTGTTTTGTTTCCACACCGCACTGTTGTCCATATATGTTACACTATCAAGGATAGTAAAGGGCTCCGTGAGGGTAAGCTCGAAAAGGTAGCCTGTTCCGCCTTCTTCTCTTCCTGCTGCCCAAGGGGTAAGGCTGAGCTCGATGATTGTGAATGGTGGTTTTTCAACTTGAACGATTCCCATAACCGTAGGTGATGAGGTTCGGACTGCGGTACTACAAGTAGATAGCAAAACGAGTATGACAACGTAGAGAAGGGGTTTCATATGCTTGCAAGGTAGGAAATCTAAAAAGAAATGTCTCGTTTACCCATTCAACGCCTCCGCACCGCCAACGATTTCGAGGATTTCGTTGGTAATCGCTGCTTGGCGCGCTTTGTTGTAGGTGAGCTTGAGTTGGTCTCGGAGCTCGGTGGCGTTGTCTGTGGCCTTGTGCATGGCCGTCATTCGTGCGCCGTGTTCACTCGCAAACGAGTCGCGGAGTGCTTTAAACAACTGGGTTTTGAGTGCCTTTGGAATCAAGGTGCTGACGATCTCTTCCTGAGCGGGTTCATAGAGATAATCTGAGTTTGAAGCTGTCTCTGCAGCAACTGGAACAATCGGTAAAAACTGTTCTGCAGTTACAATTTGTGTTGCCGCATTTTTGAAGCGGTTATACACCAAGTCAATTCGATCATAACCCCCGCTGGCGTAAAGCGCCATCAGCTGATCGGCGACTGTAGCCACATTGGCAAAGGTGAGCTCATCGAATACATCTCCACGGTTTTCGGCAACCGAAAAGTCTTTACTGAGAATGTCGTTTCCTTTTTTTCCAATCGTAAATACATCCACTTGCTTGCCAGCATAATTGTTTTCGCGCTGGTTGACAACCTCTTTGATGATATTCGAATTAAATCCGCCACATAGCCCCCGGTTGGACGTGATCGCAACCAAAAGGACTTTCTGAACGGGTCGCTCCGTTGCATATACGCTGCCTGAAGCATCTTCGATTGAGCCACTGAGGTTTTGCAAAAGCTCTGTCAAGGTATCGGCATAAGGACGCATGGCTGTAATCGCGTCTTGTGCTTTTTTGAGTTTCGCTGCAGATACCATTTTCATGGCACTGGTGATTTGCATGGTCGAGGAGACCGATGCGATTCGACTACGAATTTCCTTGAGGTTTGCCATACTTTACGCTCTACTTAGGATTTGTAATTGGCTGCGACATCTGACGCTACTTTCGTGAGCGTATCAATCACCTTATCTGTTAGCTTTCCTGCCTTTAGGCCGTCTAGCACCTTGCGATGCTTGGCATTGAGCAACTCGAGATATGCGCGCTCAAATTCTTTTACTTTCTCAACAGGAACTTCACGCAATAGGTTTTTCGATCCAGCATAAATAATCGCAACTTGATCTTCAACGGAAAAGGGATCGTTTTGCGCTTGCTTGAGGATTTCAACATTGCGTTTTCCTTTTTCAATCACATTGAGTGTCGCTGCATCAAGGTCAGAGCCNAATTTGGCAAAGGCCTCAAGTTCGCGGAACTGTGCNTGGTCGAGTTTGAGTGTTCCTGCAANCTTTTTCATNGATTTGATCTGTGCAGAACCTCCTACTCGAGATACTGAAATTCCCACGTTNATCGCTGGGCGAACACCNGAGTTAAACAAGTCCGACTCCAAGAANATCTGNCCNTCNGTNATCGANATCACATTGGTTGGGATATAAGCNGAAACGTCNCCNGCTTGGGTTTCGATAATCGGCAAAGCGGTCAATGAACCCCCNCCTTTGACAATGGGCTTGAGCGACTCTGGAAGGTCGTTCATATTCTTGGCAATATCATCATCGTTGATGACTTTGGCCGCACGCTCCAATAGGCGTGAGTGCAAATAGAAAACGTCNCCNGGGTAGGCCTCACGTCCTGGTGGGCGACGTAACAAGAGNGATACCTCNCNGTAGGCAACTGCTTGCTTTGACAAATCATCATAAATGATCAAAGCTGGGCGACCTGTNTCTCTAAAATACTCCCCAATCGCTGCCCCTGCAAAAGGNGCNTATACCTGCATCGGTGCTGGNTCAGATGCGTTTGCAGCAACAATCGTTGTATATGCCAATGCGCCTTTGTCTTCTAAGACTTTGGCAATGGCAGCAACCGTCGATGCCTTTTGNCCAATCGCTACATAAATACAGTAAACTGGCTCACCAGCNTCATAAAATTCTTTTTGATTCAGGATNGTATCNATACAAACNGTCGTTTTCCCCGTTTGNCGGTCCCCAATGACCAACTCGCGTTGCCCTCTCCCGATTGGGATCATCGCATCAATCGACTTGATTCCTGTTTGGAGTGGTTCGTTTACNGGCTGACGGAAAATTACTCCTGGTGCTTTACGCTCAAGTGGCATTTCGTAAAGGTCTCCTGTCAAAGCACCTTTNCCNTCAATTGGNNTTCCAAGGGCATCGACAACACGTCCAACAACT
The DNA here is from genome assembly GCA_002171575.2 of Flavobacteriaceae bacterium TMED81. Taxonomy (GTDB): domain Bacteria; phylum Bacteroidota; class Bacteroidia; order Flavobacteriales; family Flavobacteriaceae; genus UBA724. Next base: position 28,369 of record NHEI02000016.1, on the reverse strand, counting down.
CCTTCTCCAACATTGATGGAGGCAATGCGTTGTGTGCGTTTCACGGTGTCGCCCTCTTTTACGCCTTTTGATGGTCCCAAAAGTACCACGCCGACATTGTCCTCTTCCAAGTTGAGTACNATCCCTTCCAAGCCCGAGTCAAAAGAGACCAGCTCTCCATATTGGGCATTGGACAAGCCATAAACACGGGCAATCCCGTCNCCGACTTGAAGTACACTTCCGACTTCGTCTAGGGACACCCCTGAGTCAAAACCTGTTAATTGTTGCTTGATAATTGCGGATACTTCCGCTGCTTTTACATCTGCCATAGTCCTATNCTAATGCTTTTCGATTACTTAACTTATGTTCTAAGGATTGCAATTGGTTGGCAACACTNGCATCAAATTGCTGNTCGCCCAAACGCAANATAAATCCCCCGATAATGTCTTGATCAACTGTACTGACCAACTCTACTTTTTTGTCGGTTAGCGTTTTGATTTTCTCCATCACCACTTTTTCAAGGGCTGGGGTCAGTGGTACAGCTGTTGTGACCTCTGCCTCTTGTTTGCCCTGTAACTCTTGATAGAGTTGTTTGTATTTAAGTGCCACCCCATCTAAATGATTGGCACGATTATTTTCGGCAACCAATACCAAAAAGGTTTTGACAACTGGTGACACCTTGCCAAATATGGCTTTGAGCGTATCTCCCTTTAGCTCAGCACTGATGACTGGGCTAGCCAAAACGGCCTTCAATTCTTGGCTGTTCTCCAAAGTCGTATAAACCGATTCCATGTCGTCCGCTACTTGGTCAACTGCTTGTTGATCTTGTGCCGTTACCAGTAGGGCTTTGGCATAACGAATCGCGACTCGAGATCCTTTCATGAGTTATAGATTTACGTCTTTGAGTAATTTTTCAACCAATTTGGTTTGCTTTTTGTCGTCTGACAAAGTCTCTTTGGTTACTTTTTCAGCAATTTCAATCGACAAAGAAGCCACTTGTTGCTTAAGCTCAGCCACAGCCGCTTGCTTTTCGCTTTCAATCGCCGCTTGTGCCTGGGTCATGATTTGAGCTGCTTGTGTTTTGGCTTCGTCTTTTGCATCATCGATCATTTTTTGCTTAATCTCTCTTGCTTCCTTGAGAAGTCCATCGCGCTCGGCGCGTGCTTCCTTCAGAATCCGCTCGTTATCGGCTTGCAAGTTTTGCATTTCTGCACGTGCATCTTCAGCAGACTGAAGTGCACTTCGAATCCCCTCCTCACGATCATTGATCGCATTGAGAATTGGGTTCCAAGCAAATTTGCGCAACAATAAAAGAAGGCCAACAACGATAAGTGTCTGCCAAATAAACAGTCCAAAAGAGAATTCTCCCAATAGCTTTTCCATATCCTTAAGATTTAACCCGCAGTGGGCGGTGTGCTTACACTACCCATTGCTGTTGGGTGTTGACTTATACTGCAAACAATGCTGCAAAACCGATTCCCTCGATAAGGGCAGCTGCAATCAACATTGCAGTTTGAATCTTTCCATAGGCCTCTGGCTGACGAGCGATCGCTTCCATAGCAGAACCACCGATACGGCCGATTCCCATNCCTACTCCGATAACTACTANTCCTGCGCCTACAATTGCTGGAATTTCCATAATGATTATTGTTTTAAATATTAATAATGTTAATGTGCTTCTTCATGTTCTTCCACTGCAAATCCAAAATACAAAGCGGATAGCATNGTGAAAATATACGCTTGTAATAAGGCAACTAAAACTTCGATAATCGAAATNGCAAATGCCAATACAAATGATAAACTACTCCCGAGCCAATTGTTGAAAATAAACATCAATCCAATTAAACTCATCAATACGATATGGCCCGCCTGGATGTTGGCATACAAACGGATCAACAATGAAAACGGCTTGATAATCACCCCTAATAATTCGATGGGTGCTAACACAATTTTCATCAATACAGGCACTCCTGGCATCCAGAAAATATGTGCCCAATAATTTTTATTTGCAGTGAGGTTGGTGATCAAAAACGTCAATAAAGCCAATCCAAATGTGACGGCGATATTTCCAGTGACATTTATCCCTAATGGTGACAGCCCTAGGATATTCAAAAACCACACAAAAAAGAAGATGGTGAGCAAATAGCTCATATANCTTCNNTAATGNTTTTTNCCAATNTTNGGGATNGCAATGTCNTCGCGAATNTAGATGACAATTGGCTCAAAGAAACGACCAACTCCGGCAGCAATACTGCCGTTTGTTTTNTAAGANTTTGCCAAGCTGCGAAACAAAAAGAACATCANAGCCGCAGTAAACAACATGGTAACCACNCTTTTNGTCATCGACAAGTCAAGTGGTTTGTNGTTGGNTACTTTTTTNTCCGNATCATANGTGATGGTTCCCTCCGCATCGGTGCGATAAATTTTTCCATGATANAGCTTGTAATACTTAGACCCAACTTGGTGTACCNCTTTGCCATGCTTGAGNTTNNCTGATGAAAAGCTGACCAATTCATCATCCCANAAAATCACAGGAAGCGAAAATCCAATGTATTTTTTCTTNCCNTNGTCTGTGGTGTAAGANCCNATNGAAAAGTCGTGNGTGTCTTCTAAGTGNTGNCGGATNTANGCCTTGATTTCGGACTTTAAGTCGCCTGNTTTTTCTTCGTCTTTAGGCCCGCCTTCTNCTGCCTGAGCAAAAAAGCCCGAAAGGACAAAAAATATCGCCGAAATAANTTGTTTTTTTCTCATGCGAAATACCGGCTGCAAATGTAAATTATTTACTGTTAAAAATGAAATGGATTTNNACAAAAAATGNNAGGNCTATGNNCGTTGCAAANCGCGGGATGCAGCATAGGTCATNGNAAANANAGAAATNAGNTATGGAACAAAAAANAANCTGAGTTCATCNCGACCNNNCANNCCATCTGNTTTGAANTCGGGATAAATNAANAAAAAGAAAANACCAAACTTCAANATNCTNCCNCCCATAAACACAANNCCNACNAGCATTGCNTTTTTTTTNTGTGTGGCGAGGACTGCCCAAAANATAAGTACTGCNAATCCAAAATTCAGCCCATANCAAAGCCACATGATTCGGATTTGTCCCCAAAGNGCGTCGGGNATCAACGCGGTGTGTATTACAAACGCCAACNAAAGTGCGATAAGTAATCCGCCACCTAGTTTGNGTAATGGTTTANTCATGNTTGAGNGTTTTGAGNTGTTGCAACAAAATNGTTATGGAAACGAAAAGNCCCANCAGAACACAAATNAATGTCCAAGTNCGATCGGTTTGATANGTGANATCGAGCCATTGACCTANACGAGCAGAAGCATAGATTGNAACCCCGAGTTGGGCAGNATANCCAGTAAGGGCTAACCAACGGAANNCNTTGGGTTTATGCNGTTTTTTCNGATTTTTCTTCATCNGCGGGCTGTAGNGATTTGATGGCTTTTTTCATCAAACACTGTGCGTTGAGCATCGCNCCTGCTTCTACCGCCAATTTTCCNACGATCACTTTACCATCGATNACCCCTTCGTCCTTNATGGATAGGAGATTAGATGCCTCGATCGTNCCCTCAAATGTCCCCATGATATCTGCGTTTGTGCAGATGATTTTACCTTTAATTTTACCTTCTTGACCAACAACGACACGGCCCGTGGTTTGTACCGTTCCTTCAAGAGTTCCGTCAATACGAAAATCGGATTCGGAATGGATTTCTCCAATCACCTTGGTNTTGGGCTCAATAAAATTGATTTTGATATTGTTTCTAGAGTTGTCCATTTGTTGTTTTGTTTTAAATCCCATTTCGGTTATTCTTTTGGTTACATCTTTGAAAATGAGGATNTCNCGCAAAGCGGACGTCAAAGCTACAAAATTTTTGATTTTACGCANTTCNGGATNAATTCTCAGCAAGTTGTCACGATANTCATTCGCTTGATCCTCGGACGTAAATCGCTGAACCACCAACAGCTCGGTTTGTCTGTCAAGCACATCAATCGTTGCACTTACTGTTCGTTGAAGACCCTGAGAAGAAATCGTTCCTGTTACTTTGGCTTGTATCCGTTTTGTAGCGTCGTGATCTTTTCGATCAAACACAAAATAAACCAAATAACGATCGCCTTCTTCAGCATGAGTTGGGGTGAGGTCTTTGATTTCTAGCAGTCGTTTGCTGGCTTCTTCTCCTGCTTGTTGGTTGGGAAACGAAATTGCGACTTCAGACAAGGCCGTTTGATANGCCGTCATGCCATCCAATCGACCGATTGCATGAGCCCGTAACAAGGCAAAACGCGAGCGCAAGGTCTCGTCTTGTAACGAGAGCATAGCCGTAAAGCACTCATCGATGACCTCTTCGAAAGCTTGGGCTTTAAAACGGTCTTCAAGCGCAGTGTATCGTTCCTCAAAACGGCTCAGCGCTTCTTCCATGGCCTCGGGNTTTTGAAGGANCATGGCGTATTGAGAGTCTGGGTATTCTGTGANAATGCGGTTTTTATAAGCCGCTGCTTGGTCTCCAGCTGTTTCCAACTCGATTTGATAAAGGTGGTATAAAGACGGCAAATTGTATTTGGTGTCTAGAGACAGGAGCGTTTGCAATCGGTCTTTGGCTTGAGGGTAGGCCCCAAACTGTTCTTTGTATGCCAGGCCTGCGTCAAAATAGGCCGCATTGCGCACTTGACTCAAGCTGTCTTTGGCTTCTGGTGGCGGAATCTGACTTGTGTAGGTTTCAACAATATAACGGGGGTCAAGTGGTTTCTCCTCAACTTCATCTTCAGGCGCACTTTCATCTGGTGTGAATGCGACAGATTGCAAACTCGAATAGCGCCAGTTGTCTGTTTTTTTGATATTCCCCCAAATGCGATAAAACTCACTCTCTCCGCGAGTCCGNGCCGATCGGTTGTAGAAATAGAAATCACTNTCNAAAAAAGAAGTGTTGGNANCCAATTGCTGTTGTCGTTCTTGTTGGACAAGTTGAAGTGAATCTGCAGTTTTGAGAGCTTTGATATAANATTCAAATATGGCGGTTTGCTCCTCTGGGGTTTTATCGATTANAACCAANAAGCTGTCTGTGGTTTGTCGAGTGGTCTCATAGTCAATAATGTCGTTGAGCTTNTCNCTTTTGCGTTTNATTTTTCGATACTTACGTGTTTTGNGAGGCANGACTTGCAAGGTGCTGTCGAGNTATGCCCCAGAAAGGACAAATTGATTTTCTTCAAAAAANACATTCCCCATGGTTTCNTANGCCAANCCTTTTAAAATCTTGTCTTTGGTGTTNGTTCGCAGACTTGCATTGATCANNTCTTTGGNANANAGGGTGTCATNGNTTGACAANCTGTANAGNGCATGNCTAAAATGAATTTTATCCAAGTANNGTTTGTTTTCCTCGTTTTTGGTCAACTTGCNGTATTNTTTCTGCACGGTTTCNTCATCCGATNGNCTGGTATTTAACTGATTNAGCTTNGCATGTATCCAATAGGTTCTGGGAATCCGTCGATTGAGATCNATTACCCTTTGGTAGGCAACCGCTGCCGAGTCGCGGTGTTCGAGTTTATCATGNAATTGNCCGAGAAGATANTANTATCGTGCNCGNGTAGCGTTNTCTTTTNTAAAGGCNGCTGCATTGTAAAGNGGTTGGGTCGCTTNTTGGNGTTGGTTAAGGGCAAGGTGTGCCTTTGCCAAATAGGCAGANGCATCGGCTGNTTCGGCTAAAGTGAGTTCGGAGTTGGACAGTAGCTCCTTAAAAATNGCAATGGCTCGTTGTTCTTGTAAAAGCTGAATAAAGACTTTGGCTTTCCAAAGCTGGGCTTTATTTACACTACTTGTGTTTGGCAGCTGGTCAATGATATAATTGAAAGCGTCCAGGGCTTGGAGGTATCTGCCGTTGTAATAGCGCGCCTTGCCGAGCAACATATAGGCCTCGTCAATTTGTTGGTTGCGTTGTTCGTTTCCAAACTGCATGCTGTGCTTTTGCACAGCGATTACCGCTTTTTCTTCTCCTCTCGAAAAGTTTGCGTTTTCTTTAGGGCTAAGGGTGAACAAATCCACCAAAGGAAAGGGTTCTACGGGCAACTGCTCCCAAAAATTAGATTGGTGAGATTCGATTTCGGCTTCGAATCCTGCAGCAATGGCTTCCTCTCCGTTGAAAAGGACATTAAATTTGGTGGTCGTTTGATGATAGGCCCTGTTTACCGCTCGATCCTTGCGCGTTGAACAACTGGCAAGGACTAGAAATACAATCGCTACAATAAACACATGTTTCATGTAGATAAAACTCTTATTTTGGCGGTTTGATATGGGGTTCATCTTGTTTATTTGGTAAAAAACGCCTCGAGTTCTTTTAATGTTTTCGCTGTGGTTTGTAGGTCTTTAACAATTTCNCCTTTTTCCAAGACCGCTATGCGTTCACAAACCTCCGTCACATGCTGAATGTCATGGCTNGAAATCAGGATGGTTGTGTTTNTATCTTTTCCTTTTTCGGTCAAAAGTTCTTTGAGCCGAATTTGNGTTGTNGGGTCTAGATTNGCAAAGGGTTCGTCGAGAATCANGAGTTCGGGNNCGCCAATAAAGGTTGCAACCACNCCCACTTTCTTTTGNTTTCCTTTCGACANGTCACGGATATATTTCTTTTTGTTTAGAATCTCATCATTAAAAAAATCAGCATNCCCAGCCAGTAATTCGTCAACATCCTCTTTTGAAACCTTGCGCAATTCGCCTATGAAATAAAAATACTCCTCNGGAGTCAAATAACCGATTAAAAAGCTATCGTCTAAAAAGGCAGCGGTATTTGTCTTCCAGTCTTCTGAAGTGCTCACATCAACCTGGTCAATCGTTACTGAGCCCTGTGTAGCTTGGATCAAGTCGAGTAGCAGACTGAACAAAGTTGTTTTTCCTGCGCCGTTGTTTCCCACAAGTCCAAAAACTTGACCCTTGGGAATATCCATTTCAGGAATGTTGAGAACAGTCGTGTCTCCGTAGCGTTTTGTCAATTGTTCAATTNGAATCATGTGCTTTGTTTATATGCATTTAGGGTTTTGTACTTTTCTGTTTTATACAGCGTCTCTATCAAGTCAAAGACCTTGTTTTTTAAGAAATATCCGAGAATTCCTGTGCAAGCGACTGTCATATAACCNGCCCATTCCCCTCCAAAAAGACTCCCCACAAAATAAAGAAGCATTGGTAAAAACAGTTTTGGTAAAGTCAAGAGCAAGGTCTTTGCATTAAATGCCTGCTTGTCACCAAAGGGTTTTTTGGTCGATGTCAAATCGATTGGGGTTTTGATATAGGCCCCCGAAAGCAGTACCAAGTACCCATTGATACCAATATTATAAATCGCTCCTGTAAGTATAGCAGCATATNCGTCCCAACCAAACAACATATAAAAACTCNCCAATAGGGTNCTGACAGCNGTNGCAATTGTAATCATNGACCACTTGGCGTTNANGTANTCTCGATANNCNATNTTTTGGCTCATCATCAAAGGNTANTANGCNCTGTCCCAACTCGGTACATANTGCCCGAANGTGAACAAAAANCCNCCCGANACAAANATTCCNGCAAAAATTTTCCAGACAGGANNNTCATATAANCCCCCTGNTNAGTCTGTAAAAAATAGAAGTCCATAAAATAAAAACATCAGAGAAAACCAAAGTGTCATTTTGGAGCGTTTGTTTCTCAATATGAGTTTGATGTCGTTTTTGATAAAAATTGCTGTTCGTCCAAAACGATTGAGCCATCCCAATTGAATCTGTTGTGCCTCTTTCTTGGTGATCTGTAGCCCTGCATCGAGATACATTCTATTCTTAAAATGAGTAAAGGTCAATCGATATAGCAATAACAGTACCAGCCAGGGAATCAGTGTGTAGATTGGATTGTTGTAAAAGCGATCAAATACTGGCCCCACATAAGTGGTGATGTCAAAAATATCATAGCGTTGAAAAACGGCAAATAAAACCAATGCCACCGCAAACGCATAAAACACATCGTTGCGGTCGTTGATCAGGATATTGAGATAGTTGGTGCAAAAGACAATCGCTACTATTGCCAAATGCCAGCTCAATACCTGAGAAAATGGATATCCATTATTGACCAAAACAACGGAAAAGGGTATAAAGAAAAACGCATTTGAGACATTAAAGAACGAAAATATCGTTCGCCCGAGTGCGTAATGGACAATGGTATTCACTTTGATCGGTAAGGTCAACAAAGCCTGAATATTTAGAACTGGCATTTTTTGAATAAAATAGCGCCAAACAATCCAGAACGAGGCACCATAAATCATATACTGATTGATAAAGCGCAAGGGGTCAACCCCCATTTCTTCATCCAATACATAAAAGCTTCCATAGCCCAAAAGGGTGAATATGCCGATTAAATACAGCATCCCAAACAAGTAAATAACAGAAGTAATCACACCCGATGTAAATGCAGCAGAGCGGCGATAAGATTTCCATTGAAGTTGCAGTAATCGAAGAAACATCGGGTTTTTTTGGACTCTCAAAGATATCATTTTTATATGTTTGTAAAAAAATTCGCTATGTCTGAAATCCACCCTTTACAAGTCAAGGAGATTCAGCGTCTGACTGATGATGCTGTTGCCATTTCGTTTTCCATACCAAAAGAGCTTACACAATCCTTTTCATACACGGCAGGGCAATACCTTACCTTGTCTCACACCATTGCTGGTGAGAGCGTCAGGCGGTCCTATTCGCTTTGTAGTGCGCCACACGAAGGGGTTTTGCGCGTGGGAATTAAAGCCATTCCCAACGGATTGTTTTCCAATTATGCAAATACGCAAATCCAGACTGGTGACACCCTTGAAGTTGGTGCTCCAGATGGGCGATTTGTCTATGAGCCCAACGGAAAGAATAACCTTTTGTTGTTGGCTGCAGGGAGTGGAATAACTCCTATTTTATCGATTGCCAAGACTGCCCTCAAAGAAACAGACGGAAAAGTGGTGATGGTGTATGGAAATCGATCGGAAGACGACCAGATGTTTGCGGATGAATTGCAAACCCTGCAAACCGCATACGGCCAACGCTTTGAAATTGTGCATATCTACAGTCGAAAGAAAACAGCTGATGCCCTTTTTGGTCGGATCGATATGTCTCACATCAACTATGTACGAAACACCTTGTTTAGTCAATTGGACTTTGATGATTTCTATGTCTGTGGGCCTGCTGGAATGATTGAAGCGTCTGTACAGGCACTCTCCGACTCTGGCGTGCGTGATGAAAATATTCATGTGGAGCACTTCACAGGAGGCGGTGAAATCGACCGTTCGGTGGAAGGGTTCGTGCAATATGAAGTGATATTAGACGATGAAACACATCCATTTTCTGCCGATGCAAGCAAGACCATATTGGAAGCTGCCATCGACGCTGGTGTCGATCCTCCTTATTCCTGCCAAGGCGGGGTTTGTGGAAGTTGTATTGGGCGCGTAAAAGAAGGTGAGGTCAGTATGGCCAGCAATCAGATTCTTTCCGACGGTGAGGTGGCTGAAGGCCTTGTGTTGACCTGTCAAGCCAGTTGTACAACTGAGCGGGTCATCGTTGACTTTGATGATGTATAGCTAGATCTTTTCCAAGACCATTTCGATGACCTCTTCTGGGCTAATGGTCCGCATTGCATCTCGATAGCCTTTGGGCATCGTTTTACCATAAGCCGAGGTGGGTACTTTGGGGAATTTTTCTCGGTCAACAAGAAGGTGGTTATTTTGTCCAAATGCAGAAAATCCTAAAAAGGGATGTGTCATGCCCCACAATGTAATGACTGGCACCCCAAAATTAGCTGCCAAATGGCCATTGGCCGAATCCATCGAAATCATGACATCGAGATTCGCGATCAAATCGAGCTGATCCGAAAAAGGCATCTCCAAAGCATTCGGAATCACATGGGGATAGGCCTTGGCCCAAACGTGGATTTGCGCAGCTTCTTTGGGGCCATGACCAAACAGAAAAACCGAATGTTCTTGTTGGAGATAACCCACCACCTTTTGCATCAAGTCGAGAGGGTATACTTTGCCAGGGTGTGCAGCAAAGGGTGCAATCCCAATCCATTTTCTGTCGGCTGGAAGGTCGATCTCCAAACTCGATTTTGGAAGACCTGGTTTGATGGGAAATTCGTGCTTATCGACATCGAGCGCAAAGCCCAAACGGGAAAACACCTCCACGTAACGATAGTGCTGTGGGGTGAGGGGCTTCATTGTTTTTTTGGTCGGGTGAGTCAATCGTTTGCGCTCGGCATAGCCTTTGTCAATCGCTTTCACCCGTATAAATGACAGTCTAAAAAACAACCGAAGGATACGGCTGCGTAGGTTGTGATGGATATCGGCTATGCGGTGGGGTTTGGTTTGTTTGAGCGCTTTATACAGACGATAAAGGCCTTTGATTCCTTTGTGCGTGCCCGCAAAATCAGGGGTCATCAGCTGGAGTTCGCTAAACTCTTTAAAGATGGGTGCAAAACGATCTCGTGTAACCAATGTGATCTGTATGTTCTGGTTTTGGGCGTATAAACAGCGCAACACAGGGACCAACATCGCCACATCTCCCATCGCTGAGAAGCGAAAAATCATGAGATGTTTTTGCTTGGCCATCTAGTCGGTTTTTGAACTGTAAAGAACAGGGTTAAGTGCCTCGTCATTGTACATTTTCATTTGCTTGTAAACCTTCATGGTCTTGCGCCCTGCAGAAAGCTCGTCGAGCAATTGATCAATGGCGAGGGAAAGGTCCTCGCGTTGGGTTTGTAATACGGCTAGTTTGTGCGCAGACTGCTGGCGGTGGTCTTCCGTAGCGGAGTTGCGCTGGCTTTGTTCGCGCATATGATAGATTTTGAGAGACAAAATCGATAGGCGATCATAGGCCCACGCTGGACTTTCGGTGTTACTGGTCGCTTCGGCTTGTGGGGTCACGCTGCTGAACTGATCGAGAAAATAGCTGTCGATATACTCTACGGTATCCGTACGATCCTGGTTGGAAGCATCGATTTTACGTTTCATATCAAGTGCTTTTTCGGGGCTGATTTCTGGATCCCGAATGAGGTCTTCATAATGCCACTGTATGGTGTCGATCCAATTTTTTCGATACATCAGATGCGCCAAAGACTTGGGTGGGTGTGGATTGTTATAGGGCTGGTCGATGCGATCCAACACGTGATAGTCTTTCACGCTCTGTTCAAAAATGGAATAAGCTGCCGCGCTTTTCATCTGATTTTTTACCAAATATACTAGGTCTCTCTTGTTTCCCCAATAGTAAGGTAAAATCAAGTTTGTCTCGCTGTATAAAATACTACCTTTGGATAGCACTCCATCTAAATCGTTTACAATGAAAGTCCCCCCAGAAAAAAACGAAAAAGTCGGAAAGATGATTTTTGGGTCAATCTATCCCCTCTACCTCAACAGGCTGGAAAAAATGGAAGAACCCAACAAGAACTCAACCAAGTCATCGAATGGTTAACGGGTTTTGATGAACAAAACATACAGCAACTCATCAACGAAAATGTGTCCTTTGCTAGCTTCTTTGAAAAAGCAAACATTCACCCAAACGCGCATCTTATTACTGGTGTTATTTGTGGATATCGCATCGAAGAAATCCCAGAAGAATTTGGCGTCTATCGCAACTGCCGATACCTCGATAAATTGGTGGACGAATTGGCAAAGGGTCGGAAAATGGAAAAGATTTTACGTTAAAAGTAATCCCCTGACTTTTCAAACAACGAGGTGTTGTTTCTCATGTTTGTATGCCTTATTTTTGTATTATCAAAACACTGAAAAATGAAGGCCTTTTTCGAAGCGATTGCATATTTATTTCAAGAAATCTTATTTATCCCCCTCAACCTATTGCGTGAGTTGGAACTCACAAGTTGGTTTTTGGCCAATGGCATCAACTGGGTGTTTTTGGGGATTGGGTTTGCTGCTCTGACCTATTGGATTGGCCAACTCAAAAAATTCAACGATAGCGGCGAAGAGGATACGGACTCCACTTCCCATTCCTTTTTATAAGTCGAAGCCGATATCTTTTCGGTAGTATATGCCTTCAAAATCAATCTTGGATAAGGCTTGATAGCTCTGCGCAATGGCTTGGTTATGGTCATCCCCAACACCCGTTGCCGATAATACTCGTCCACCACTCGTAACCAATTCTTCATCAACCATTGCTGTTCCCGCATGGACAACAAAATCACTTGGGTCAATCCCACGAATCGCCTTCCCTTTTTCATAGCTTTCAGGGTAACCCCCTGAAACCGCAACGATGGTAGAAACAGAGAGCTTGTCTATCGTCAACTTTATGCTATCGAGCGTTCCAGAAGCTGTGGCTTGTAGCAATTCAAATAAGTCATTTTGAATCCGCGGAAGTACCACTTGGGTTTCGGGGTCGCCCATACGCACATTGTACTCGATTACTTTGGGATTTTCTCCAACTTTGATCAGCCCAATAAAGACAAAGCCCACATAGGGAATTCCATCCTGCTGGAGTCCCTGCATAGTTGGCGCGACAACCTGCGATTTGATCTTTTGTACAAAGGTCTCGTCGGCAAACGGAACAGGGGAAACGGCTCCCATGCCCCCTGTGTTGAGCCCTGTGTCTCCTTCTCCGATGCGTTTGTAATCCTTAGCCATGGGGAGGATTTTATAGGACTTACCATCGGTGAGCATAAAGCACGATAACTCAATCCCATCCAAAAACTCTTCAACCACCACCTTTTGACTGGCTTCTCCAAACTTCGCATCTGCAAGCATGGCGGTGAGTTCCGCTTTGGCGGCAGCAAGCTCATTGAGAATCACCACACCCTTTCCAGCTGCCAAGCCGTCGGCTTTAAGGACATAGGGTGGTGTTACCGTTTCAAGATAGGTAAGCCCTTCCGCAAGGGTGTCTTTGGTAAAGCTTTGAAATGCCGCAGTGGGAATATTATGACGTTGCATAAAGGCCTTGGCAAACTCTTTACTGCCTTCGAGTTCTGCGCCTTGTTTAGAAGGCCCAATCACAGGAATATGTGCGAGCTCTTGATCCGCAGCAAAAAAATCAACCACCCCTTCCACCAGTGGGACTTCGGGACCAACAATAACCATTTCAATCTCGTGAGTGAGTACCGCTTGTTTAAGCCCTTCAAAATCTGTGGGTGATACCTCGATATTTGTGCCAAACTGTGCAGTTCCTGCATTGCCAGGTGCAATAAATAACTGTGGTTGATGTGGGCTTTTTGCCAGTTGGTGACAGAATGTGTATTCCCGACCACCGCTTCCCAATAGAAGTACCTTCATGCTTGTTTTTGGCAAAAATAGGAATTTGTCGCTTGCAGATTGGCGGTTGACTAATTAAAAATTCGCCGAACTGCGGCGCGGATCAGCATCCATAATGAAATGGTAATAATTTCAAGATCTAAAAGGAAAGTTTGTTTATTGATATATTCAATATCGCTATTGATTCGATTATGAATGGAAGCGCTGTTGGGTGTGTCCCCCCGATAGCCTCGGATTTGGGCCAATCCTGTCAGTCCTGGACGGGCGTTGTGACGCTTATCCATCTCTTCTTGTCCGACTACACTCTGATAATATGCGTTGTATTCTGGTAAATGTGGTCGGGGGCCAACAACAGACATTTCCCCTTTTAAGATATTCAAGACTTGCGGAAGTTCATCGATTCCCGAATTGCGAAGCAAGGTACCCAACCAAGGAATTGGGGTGGTCATCGAATCTCCTGGCTTTGGGTGAACGGCATTTTTGGGAAATGTTCTAAACTTATAACACCAAAACAATTTGCGGTCTTTCCCTTCACGCTGATGGCTAAAAAACAATGGGCCTCCGCCGACAAAAAGATTCAATATCCACAATACGGGGACGAGCCATGACATGACCAAAGACAGAAGTGTCAAGGCAAACAATACGTCAAAACTCCGCTTGAGTAGAGATTCCAAATAGGGTATGGTTGGTGTTATACAATAATTAAACGCTGGCAAAAGTAAAAAATTGCATACGACCTGCTCAAAAAATGATTTGTACTTTTGAAGCAACTCTTTCGTTATCTATTGAGCGTATGACTATATTAGTTACAGGAGGTGCTGGGTTCATCGGGTCACATTTGATTCGACATCTTGTCAAAAACTATCCCGATTATAATCTTATCAATCTGGATGCACTGACTTATGCCGCTGATTTATCGCGATTGGATGATATAAACAATGCCCCGAATTATCAGTTTGCGGAGGGAAACATCAATGACTCATCTGTGCTTGACAGTTTGTTTTCTACGCACCGCATTGAAGCGGTTATTCATCTTGCAGCAGAATCACATGTTGATCGCTCTATTGAGGGCCCTGTCCCTTTTGGCAAAACCAATATCATCGGTACAATGAACCTGCTCAATGCCTGTCGTACGCATTGGAAAAAAGAAAAAGATCATCGATTCTATCACATCAGCACCGATGAGGTCTATGGGTCTTTGGGAAAAGAAGGTGTCTTTACAGAACAAAGCCCTTATCAGCCACGATCTCCTTATGCGGCTTCTAAAGCGAGTGCTGATCACATGGTACGTGCTTATGGAGAGACCTATGACTTGCCTTATGTGATTTCCAATTGCAGCAACAACTATGGTCCTGATCAACACTCTGAAAAATTGATTCCTACCTTGTTGTCGTCTCTACAAAAAAATCAACCCCTTCCTATTTATGGAGACGGATTAAATGTAAGAGACTGGCTATACGTGGAAGATCATGTTTCGGCAATGGATGTCATTTTTCATCATGGTAAATTGGGTGAAACTTACCTTGTCGGAGGGCGTTGTGAACAATCAAACCTAGAGGTTGCCAAAGCCCTTTGTCGGGCTTATGATCGTCGGGTTGGTCAAGATCTCGGTACTGCCGAAAAGTTGATTACTTTTGTGACTGACCGCCCAGGGCATGACTTTCGCTATGCAATTGACCCTAGCAAACTGGAATCAACATTGGGGTGGTCTCCAAAAACAAATTGGGACGAAGGAATTGAAAAAACCATCACCGCTTACCTAGACAACAAATGAAAGGAATACTCCTTGCTGGTGGAACGGGCTCACGCTTATACCCAATCACAAAAACGGTGAGTAAGCAACTGTTACCTGTATACGACAAACCGATGGTATACTACCCCTTGTCCACCTTACTTTCGTTAGGGATTTCAGAAGTTTTGATCGTCACGACACCAAAAGATAAAGACAGTTTTCAAGCCCTTTTAGGTGACGGAAGTTCCTTGGGTTGTTCATTTTCCTATGCTGTTCAGCCAAAACCAAACGGCCTAGCAGAAGCCTTTTTGATTGGTGCTGATTTTATTGGAGCAGACTCGGTTGCTTTAATCTTAGGGGACAATCTTTTTTATGGCAATGCCATTCAAAAGCAAAGTCCATCTGCTGATTTTACCGGGGGTCTAATTTTTGGTACGCATGTACAAAACCCTGAGCGTTATGGAATCGTGGAGCTCGATACCCAAGACAACGTAAAGTCCATTGAAGAAAAGCCCAAAAACCCAAAATCCAACCTCGCGATTCCTGGTCTTTATTTCTTTGACCATAGCGTGGTAGAAAAGGCAAAGCAAGTCAAACCGAGCACAAGAGGCGAACTTGAAATCACAGACATTCACAATGCCTATTGGAAAGAAAATCGCCTACGTGTTTCGATCTTGGAACAAGGGACCGCTTGGCTGGATACCGGAACTGTACAAAGCTTGTCCAAAGCCCATGCCTTTGTCGAAGCCATTCAAAGTCGACAAGGGGTGTTGGTGGGTTCTCCAGAACTAGCGGCGTACAAACAATGCTTTATCGATCTCCCCCAACTCAAAGCACTCGCCTCAACCTATAAGGAAGCGGAATACAGCAAATATCTAAAACGGTGGATCGATGAACAGTAAGCCAGGACCCATCACAGGCAGTTGGTTGCTCACACCCAAGGTGCATGCGGATTCACGAGGGCAATTTGTCGAGAGTTTTCAAAAAGGTGTATTTGCAAAACAAACAGGCCTTTCAATCGATTTTATCCAAGACAATGAGGTAGTTTCTCAGCAGGGTGTTGTTCGGGGACTCCACCTACAAAACGATCCCCACGAACAAGCCAAACTCATCCGGGTGGTACTAGGGAAAATCTACGATGTGGCAGTGGACCTCCGCACAAATTCTTCGACCTATGGAGAATGGTTTGGTGTGGCGCTTTCTGCAGAGAACCATACCCAATTGTTTTTACCAAAGGGGTTTGCTCATGGGTACAGTGTGCTTAGCGAACGAGCGATTGTACAGTACAAAGTTGATTCAGCTTACAACCCACAAGCCGAAAGTGGCATTCGATTTGATGACCCTGATTTGGGTATTGACTGGCAAGTGGACAATCCCATACTGTCTGAAAAGGACCAAAAACTCCCCTTTCTTAAAGATCTTAACCCATGAAAAGGGTGCTCATCACTGGCGCCAATGGGCAGTTGGGGCTTGCCTTACAAGATGCTGCAAAAGATTCTAACCTTGAGATTGTCTTTATGAACAAAAGTTCGCTAGACATTACCAATGCCGAGGAGGTAAACAAAGTGTTTGCCACACAACCCTTTGATGTCTGTATCAACGCTGCTGCCTATACTGAGGTAGACGGAGCAGAGACCAATAAAGCACTCGCCTATGCTATTAATGCCACGGCGGTTGAAACCCTTGCCAAAGTCTGTAAGCAACAACAATGCTGGTTGATTCATATATCAACAGATTATGTCTTTGACGGCACTTTGGACGGGCTTTACACCCCAGCCGATGCGCCCAACCCCTTAAACGTGTATGGCGCAAGTAAATTAGCTGGTGAACAGGCCATACAGGCGGTTGGCGGGACTTATTCGATTGTGCGTACATCTTGGTTATATTCTCACTATGGGAATAACTTTTACACCAAACTCATAGCGCAAGTCAATGCTGGAAAAACACTCCGTGTAACCGCAGACCAAAAGGGGTGCCCTACTCGTGCTGAAGATTTGTCTGCCCATTTACTAAAAGGAATTGCTAACCAACAGCTCGCAAAAGGCATTTCGCATTATTGCGGCAGTGAGGTGATGACGTGGTTGGATTTGGCAAGGCGATTGTTTCCAGAGCAAGAGGTTTTGGAGTGGGGTGGCGCAAACTCAAATACTGTTAGACCCAAAAAGGTTGTCCTTAAAGACAACAATAGTTGAACTCGTTAAACGTTATACAATAAATGCTACAACGATTAATCCATAGTGCCAGAGTGAATGTATTTGAGAGTGGGCGGTTTTATTATTGGGTGTTAGTGGTACTAACAAGCTATTTTTTGCTAAACCGNTTTNTACAAAAANTNNCNTNTGTNTANNTNGATNATCGNTGGANNNAACTTAAAGTTGGAGAGGGNNTTTTNTTTGGNNTAGCNTATNTNGTTNTNCTTATTAGNNCTTGGTTTTTACGGAANAAAATACCNCNNTATGTGTTTTGGTGTTGGGGTGGTCTNGTNCTNATCTTNTTNATTAACGANTTTCGATTTGCTTGGGGTCANNNTGATTACAGCCTTNTNNAAAGCCTTACCNAAANTCAANGNTACTANACNGCNAAGTTNACNATGCCCTTGCTGTTTTGGGGNGTGTGGTCTGTTTTAAAAANTGCCAATCANTATGGGGNTGTGTATNTTAACCAACTACTTATTTTTTTAACAATCAATGCTGTTTTCATCTTCTTTGGGGCGTTATTTNGTGTTTCAATCTTTGAAAGTTANCCGCTNTCTGGTCGTTGGGGGTATAATGGGTTNTTGTTTCACAACTCTATGAGCAATATTCTGTACGGTTTGTTGTTGATTTNTCTTTTTGAAACAAATAGGAAAAAGCGTTTATTAATTTTCATTTTTTCATTATCATTACTGTTTTTAGGTCAAAAAGCTGGGNTGTTCTACTTAGCTTTAATTNTTTGNTTTGTNTGGATNAAAAATAAAGCGNTTNAAGTGGGTTTTCTGNGCTTGGGAGGANTTCTGCTNTTNACTGTCCAATACTGGATTCCNTTTATNGTTCAATACNATTTATTTTGGCGCAATGTTTATGANAANCATGGTTCTTGGGGTGTTTTCTTTTCCCTTCGAAATGAAAATATCCAAANCATTTTTTNTCAAACAAANAATATGAGTGTGTTAGATTTTTTNATTGGTGGAATTAGCAGGTTCCCAACACGTATTGAAATGATGCCATTTGATTTTTTTTTATTCTTCGGGTTGNTTGGGGTTTTAATAATGATTGTTTTTTTTTGGANTTGGTCTGCTAAATTNTATTGGTATATNCCCNTGGTNGTGGCATCGCTTAGTGGGGGTNTNTATGAAATTCCGTTTGGAATGATGTTGTATNTAGTTGTTTTTACTCTGGTTAAAAAAACTAAGNGAAAANCTCNTTACANCAATCATTCTGAATAAAACAAAATATCATCNTCCTTTGGGTTGATAAATTCGTGGTCTAGTGTTTTGTTTAACCCATCTTCTAAAGTATATGGTGACTTGAATAATGAGTGAACTTTTGATGCATCAAATTGTGTGGTAGCACAAAACTTTTTTACACGTATTGATGATATGGGTAACTTTTTCCCAGAAAGCTTTGCCAGCACATCAAAGGCATAGCCTCCCAACATTCCTATTTCGTACGGAATTTTTATTTTTGGTGTTCGCAAATCCATCTTTTTCTCAATAACCGAAACAAGCTCTTCCATATTAAAGTCAGGTTTGTCTGCGTAATTAAAAACCTGAAAGCCTGATTCCTTTTTTTGAAGTCTGTCAATTATAAAACTAACCACATTACCAACATAGGTCATGGATTTTTTGTTTTGACCCTTTCCAATCATCAAAAACTTTCCTGAGCTGATTTGCTTTAAAAGATTATATACATTACCCCTGTTGCGTTCACCAAAAATGACGGTGGGCCTGATGATGGTGACAGATTTACCAATAGGGTCTTTTTCAAACCATTCTTTGATCACTTGCTCGGCTTGCCATTTACTTTTACCATAATCGTTAAAGGGATCCTCTGGATGGTTTTCACTGGGGTTCTGTTTGTTAAGCCCATAGATGGCAACAGAGCTAGTAAAAACTAGTTGTTTTATACCCTCTTCATCCATTTTATCAAGCACATTTTTTGTGCCTATGACGTTAACATCATAATACAAATTGGTGGGGTTCACATCGTCGCGATGCTCCGCAGCCAACAAGACAACAGCTTGTGTTTGATGAGGTAATAAGATTTCTTCTTTGCTTCGAATATCTCCAAGTATTGTAACTTGATTAAAAAACGGCGATGGGGATTTGTCCAAAATTTGGCACCTACTAATCCCTATTTCGGAAACTAATCTAGAGCCCACAAAGCCCGAGCCGCCTATTACTGTAATTTTCATGACAAACCTAAATTATACCAGATAGATGGGTGGTTTAACACATACATACTGTAAATTAAATTAAATAATATAAGACCTATAAAGTAATACGATCTATATGGCTTTTTAATATATGAGTTTATAAATATAAATATAGGAAGTGACAATAAAGAACAATAAATATTTAACCTGGAAAAAATGCCATCAATACTAAAAAACAATAATGTAAATAAAGTAAAAATAAAATATGTGTTATAAAGTCTTTTCTGTATGTGAGATTTTTTGAAGTGTTTTTCAAAATTGATAAAGAAAATATTCGTTAAAATTAAAATTGAAACTTTAATTATTGAGTTTTGTGCAGATGCTCTTTCAAAAGCATTTAAGTAAAACTCTATCATTTTTAAATCAAAGGCTTTTGAAAAAATTAGTAGTAGTTTAGGAGTTACCATACTAACAGTGAGCGATATGATTATAAGAAAAACCCTTTTTGAATAATTAATCGCAGAAAAGATGTCCTTTAGAAAAAACAACACGGCCCCTTTGTGGGTAAAGACCATAAATATTCGTAATAAAGAGTTTTTTTTAGTGGATGATAATATGTAAATTAATATAGCGAAAGACAGCCCTTGTCTTATAACATTGGAGAGCACCAAAAAAAAAGAGGCGCTTGATAAAAAAAGTAAAATTGAAGAAATAAATTCATAGGGTTTAACAAATAAATTATTCAGCGCGCACACAAATAAAAAGATGCAAAGGGCCAGAATTAAATAAAAAAATCCGTTCGGCGTGATTCCTATTGTTTTAGACAAATACATAAGCCCATAAAACCCAATATCAAAATCCTTTAAAAAATAAACAATCAGATAGTTTGTGTCCATAATATTGTCGTAATATCTTAGATATTGAGACAAGTCATTTCCAAGTTTCGGTATATTTCTATTGACCAAAAAATAAAATAATGGAAGCAAGAAGAAAACCCCCGTTAGACCCTTAAGATACTTCGTTAGCTTGGGTTTTGTAATTTGCATAAGGACTGCTGAGAGTGATGCAAACGATATAAAAAAATAAAGCGTAGAAATTTCTATCATCTTATAGCATTTTGAATCAAATCAGAGATGATTTCATTAGTGGGGGTGGTGGTGTTTTTAAAAAACTTATAAATATTCCTTTTTGTTTTTTTTCTTTTGAAATGTTCTTGCTCTAAAAAGTTTGTGTAAGACTCAAAATAATAATCTGCGTTATTTTTGAAATAATCCGGTATTTTTTCGTTATTGACTTTAATCAAAACAACTTTTGATTCAGAATTTAAGGCTAAGGCAAAAAGGGATGAATAATGTCCAATATACATTGATGCTGTTGGATATTGATAACCCAGCTTTCCCCCGTTTTCTTCCACAGCGCTGTATAAAGATACATTTGATCTTGGATGAAGTTTTACATATAAGTCTTTTTTGAATTTTTTTGAGAGGTCTTGAATGATTCTAACATAATCGTTTTTTGACATTCTTCCGTCCTCACTAAAGGTTTGTGCAATGTAACAAACATTAACGCTTATCGCTTTTTTCTGGTATATAAATTTATGGAAATCCGGGTTGCCAATTATTTCAAATTTTGAATCATTACTATAGAAGTGGTTGTCAATAAACCATTGTCTCCAACTTTCCCCCCAAATAAATACCGAGTCTGACTTGATTTTTTCTAGCTTGCTTTGATTTTTTTTAATAAGCGTGTTAATTGTATAAGATTTTATAAAATCTTTATTTATNAGGTATAAAAAGATTACGGGGNTAAATTTTTTTAAGAAAAAAATAGTTTTTTTNANGTAATAAAATTTTCTGTTNNAGTCTAAAAAATATCCTGTAATTGATCTTTTGAGAAAGTCTTTGTACATTCCATGTTGAATCTGTATTGTTTTAAACCCCCTTTTTTTAAATTGATAAGTGAAATATAAGTCTGGTATTCTATATCCAAAAGTTACAAAGAAAAGATTGTGTTTTTTGGTGGGTTTCCTTAATATATCATTGAAATTTAAAAATTGTGGAGCATCTAAGAATTTATCTTTTTTAATCTGTTTTTGATTTATGATTTTCTCCGTCAGAATTATAATCTTATTGTGCTTTCTTTTGGAAAGAATATTTACAATTGGTAATATGATTCGGTTAACGTTTGAGGCTGTTACATCAAAAAAAACAATAATGTTGTTTTTTGTCATCTGTTTAGTTTTTTATGAAAAATTATAATTGAAGTAATGAATGCTGCTATTTGTCCATATGGTAATAGTTTCGGTTGTTCTATCAACCCTAAAATTAAAACAAACAGAATGTATAACCCTAAAATTACAATGAGGTGAAGCGCAACTAGCTTTTCCTTGTTTATTGCTTGTAAAGCTCGAACTTGAATAATTGAAAAATTAAAAACAATTATTCCCACAAGATATACAAGTGCATTATTTGAAATATATGTTGAAAAATCATCTTTTAACCAAAAAATAAGCGCTTTTTCAAGAAAAATGGAAGAGGTGATAATTATTCCTGCAAACGCAAATAGTACATAATAAAGCTGCTTAAAATAGTGTTGAAGGAATAGCTTTGTTTGATTCGCTTTTTCAGAGAGTGTTGGATAGTAGACTAAAGAAATATTCCCTGATATAATTGCAACACGATTAAATAAATCTTGCATTGTGACATGATCAGAAAGTATGTTCTTGTCAATAAAAAATTTAAAAATAATCCTGTCAAAAAATAAAAAAAAACTCCAGCAAAACAAATAAACTCCAAATGGCCAAACTTCATTCACATATTCAATAAGATTCTGTTTTGAAACAATTAAGTTTTTATTTTGCATCCATTTTGCTCCTAAATTCCCTATTCTATTTCCGCATACAAAGACATAAATAATTGACCACAGAAAGACGGAAAGAGCATAGTGCCACTCCTGCTGAAAAGATAAAACTGGTATTACAATCAAACCTGTTGTAAAAAAAGCCCTAGCTGTCCCTAGAAAATAAAAATCTTCTTTAGATTCTAAAATAGCTTTGAACAAAATCATAATATAAATCATCAATCCACTTAAAATGAAAAATACATAAAAGAGTTTTTCAGAGCTGTTTAAAATAAAGGCGTCTTGGTTTCGTGTTGTAAACAAAAAGGCCGATGAGAAAAGCACATAAACTATGGATGAAATAATTATAGCTGATATACAGCCTTTCCATTTTTTTGTCAGTAAAAAATTATTTTTTTGAACTAAGTTGCGAACTAGGTAAGGCCCAGCTCCAAAAGCAAAATAATTTGGTAAAAAAAGGACTGTTATCCCAAGTGAATAAAAAAACCATAGTGGCTTACCCAAATTTGAAATTGATATCGGGATCGCAAACAATGAAGCTAGAATTGGTATTATCTGTATGGCGACATTAAATAATGCTTTTCTGGAAACCATTTATAAACTATGTAATTAAAAATTCAATTGTATTCTTAATAGCTGCAATTCCTTGATTAACCACATTCTCATAAGTTCTAGACCCAACATGCGGAGTAATAATTACATTGTTTAGTCCTACCAACTTTTCGTTTTTTGATATTGGTTCCTGGTCCAAAACATCGCATAGATAACCAGCAATTTTGTTGTTTTCAATACCATTTATGACCGCTTCTTTTTCTACTAAACCTGCACGGGCAGTGTTGATAATTACAGGTTTTTTTGTCAGATGATTGTTTATGGCCTCTTGGTTGATAAGATGCTTTGTTTCAGGGTTCAGGGGGGTATGGAGCGTAATATAATTTGACTCATTGAAGAGGGTTGTTAGGTCTTCTACCTTTTGCGCATTAAAATAATTAATCCCTTCGCTTTTAACATAGGGGTCAAAAATCAAGATTTTTTGATTAAACGCTTGTGCAATTCTAGCCACTTCTTTGCCAATTGCTCCAAAGCCGATTATTCCTATCGTTTTACCAAAAACCTCATGTCCAATCTGTCTTTTCCACGAATATTGCTGAACACTATTATGTTGGGTGTGAATGTTTTTTTCAAATGAAAGCAAGAGTGCAAAAACGTGTTCTGCAACAGAGTTTTGGTTAATNCCTGGGCAATTGGTAACCTTGACTCCGAATTTCTTCGCTGCNTCCAAGTCAATTTTATCAAGNCCNACACCATATTTGGAAAGTATTTTAAGTTTTCCATTCACTCCTTTTTCTANTACTTTTTGTGTGTATTCATCATCCCCACAAATNACCGCATCAAACTGATCAATCACAGNGATTATCTCCTNCTCTTTTAAAGGTCCCCTAAGAAAACTCAAATCCCAATTCTGTTCCGCTAATAANNCNTGNTGTTTTCCTGGCGTATCTTGAAAAGATGTTGTTGTGACAAGTACCTTGAGTTTATTCATTTAAAATGTNGTTTAAATCCTCANATGTTTTGAATCGAGGGGTCTGAATGTNTTTAAANAAGTCAATATTATAAGGNGCTTCACGAAGGNCAAAATGTAATTTCCCNNACTGAGCCGCCTCAAAATCTGTTGTTGCGTCTCCNAAAAATANGGTTTCATTCGGATGAAGNTGGTGTNTTTTNAGCAAATGATCTACCCANTGTTTCTTTTTTTCTGGAGAACCATNNATTCCAATAAAATAAGGNNTGATTTCGATTTTGTCNGCAATNCGNTTCATTTCANTTGTTGGNGTANCAGTAATAATCCAGANNCTNTATTNTTGNTGNTTNTTTTTGATAAAATCNATNGANCCNTTAATCTCATCAGNACTTTANAACTTNATCAACAACCCGGNTTGAAAACTCTTCNGAAAGNNTGTTTAATTGCTCATTTGTNATTTCTATTCCAAGATGTTTTTTNTGCCAATNCCTAAACTTTTCAAATCTTGAAACTCCTCCGTTTTCTAAATGATATTTTTTGACTTGGTTTGCTATTTCTTGTCCATACTGCGTGTACATGTCTTCAAAAGCTCGCGTTTTACAATCGACGGAATCTAAAATAACGCCGTCGAAATCAAAAAAGATGTTTTTTATTGCCCCTTTGAACATAGTACAGTAAGATTTTGATTTTGGTTTATTAAAATTTCTATTGGTAGATTTTTTCTCGCTGCCTTATCTTCTATTAATTTAATTTTGTTAGGGCCAATTATTAATAAAACCGTCTCATGGGCATTAAGCAAGACTGGAAAACAAAGGGTCATTCGATATGTTCCCTTTCTTTTCTCTTGATCTACAGCGGCCCATTTGTTTGATTCAGCTAGTATAGAAGAGTTTGGGAATAACGATGCAATATGTCCGTCTTTTCCCATCCCTAACACGATTAGGTCAAAACGTGGTATGTTGTTATGGGTTTCTAATTTTTCCAACTTTTTTATATAGCTTTCGCAAGACTCCTCTGGACTATATTCGCCTGTATACATTGGAAATGACAAAGCATTTATATGACTAAAAAAAACCTCGTTTAAAAGACTGTAATTATTTTCTTTATTATTAGTATGTACAATACGCTCATCTGTTTGATAAAAACAAACGCGTGCCCAATCCAAATTTTCGTTTGCCAATAGCTTTAAAATTGGCATCGGGGTGGATCCACCTGGAAGCGCAATATGTACGACGGCTTTAGCTTTTAAGAGAGCTTCAATTCTAATTTTAAGAAAATTGCTCGCTGTCCTCTCAAAAGACTTTGGATTAATTTTTTTGATGAACATTTCTAATACATTCTAATAACCCTTGGCCTAAATCAATTTGTGGATTGGGTAATAGTTTTTGAGAGATCGATGGTTGAAAAGAATAGGGTGTGTATTTATAGTGCCCCGTTTTATTTGACTTTAATAGCTTAATGGTTATGTCATCCCCAAGGATTTCGCAAATCATATTAAACAGGTCTATTCGTTTTACTTTATGCGTTCCTGTGAGAATAATATGTTTATTTTTATACTCTTCATTTTCCAGTATATCGACTGAAAGTTTTGCTGCATCCGCTGCATGGATGTATTCTCTTTGCTCTTCGCCATCTCCACTGTGAACAATTTCCCTTGTCGTTACGGCCTGTTTTACCAAATTATAGATATAGTTATTATCAAACTCCTTTTCAGAATAAACCGAACCATAACGTATAATGTTGAATGACAGACCATGCTTTTTTTCATATTCTTCAGTGATTTTTTCTGAAGCTAACTTGCTAATTCCGTAAAAAGATCCTTTTTCGCTCATTGCATAAGCGCTTGAAGCGTACAAATACCTATTTATTTTATGTTTCACACAGAGGTCAAGAATTTTAAGGTTTGAAACAATATTTAACTGCATTGTTTTTAAGGGGTGTCTGTTGGCCTCATCGATGTTGGCAAGACCTGCCAAGTTATAAACGATGTCATAGCGGTTAGAAAAGGTTTCCTCTAAATCCTTGTCGTTTGTAATGTCACATTTTATAAAGTTTGAAGACCCCTTTGGTTCATTAATATCAACGACCGTAACATCATATCCTCTGTGTTGTAATTCTTCTGACAGATATAATCCTAAAAACCCACTTCCTCCAAAGACTGCAACTTTTTTCATTTAGATTCTTTAATTTTTTTAAGCTCTGATTTGGCTCGATCTCCAAGGAAAAAGAAATCGATACTAAAAGCGATTAAAGAGTACCCTTGTTGAATTTTTTCAATTGAGAACAATGCGTCTGATTCTATAACATGATAGCCCAGAGGTTTATTAGCTTTATTCACTTTCGTTATATAACTCTGTAATGCGTCTTTAACATCTGTGCGATTATATTCCCCTGGAAATCCCATTGACCCTGAGAGGTCATAAGGGCCTATAATGGTTCCATCAATCCCTTCTGCTGATAAAATTTCATCTAGATTCTGAATAGCATCTATGTGCTCAATTTGAGCGATGATAACAATATTTTTGTTTAACCATTTCTTATAGGCTTCAAAGCCCTCTCCATAATGTTGAGCTCTGTTCAAACCAACACCTCTACTTCCAAGTGGAGGGTAATATGTAAATGAAACTGCCTTTTCTGCTTCTTGTTTGCTTTTAATCATCGGAACAACAATCCCGTCAGCACCGGCATCTAATACTCGTTTAATGATGACCTCTTCATTTTTAGTAACACGAACAAGTGCTTGCATTCCGTTGCCTTGAATATGAGCGATTAGTTCTGCGGTTTGATCAATTCCTATAGGCGCATGCTCCAAATCAATTACAACCCATTCAAAGCCAGATTTTGCAAAAACCTCAACAACTGACCTGTGTGGGATCGTTAACCAAGATCCTACTGTCAGTTCTTTTTTTTGAAGCCTTTGCTTTAATCTGCTTGCTTGGTGTTTAAATGGTATCATTTCGATTTCTTTAGTCTAAGTTCTTTGTAAAGAGTTTCAGCAATAATAAAGTCTTCCAGATCATCAATATCAGTTGCTTCAATTTTATCTATCTCAAACATAAAAGGTTTACTGCCTATTCTGTTTTCGTTCATAATAAAGGACTCTTTGGTAAAGATGTAAAAACATGAGTTCTCTTCAAAAATAGGTCGTAGGTGTTGAGTCACTAACATTTTCGGATCGTGATTCATTGGGGTTGTGTCTTCATTATAAAACCTTTTTTGTGTTTTTGTAACAGAAAAAATAGAGTCGTTATGACCTGTTCTGATGGATGAAATCATCTTTTTAATCGCTTCTACAACCGTTTCTTTTTTCAATAATGGATTTGTACTGTGTGTTTGAATAAAAATATCAGCGAATTGAGTGTTTATGTCATGTTCGATTATTTTATTCATTGATACATAATCACCACATATTTCTTTTGGTCTATCAACAACGATAACACTGTTCTCATAATTTTGTTCTATGTCTTTTTTTATATTAGTACTGTCAGTATTTACAACAACTTTATCAATCACTGAGCATTCCAACAAGACGTCTAGAGTAGCCTGATATAGTGGTTTTCCACTAAACTCTCTCATGTTCTTATTGGGAACCCGCTCTGAGTTTCCTTTCATTGGTAATAACGCAACAATTGTAGAATTCATATATTAATATCTTGTTTTTAACAACCAACTACTACTCTGTATTTTATCTCCTAAGCCATCTATCAGCTCTATCCCTAACTCCTTGCAAACAGGAATTTCGGGAATGGTATCATTTTTTTGGTCACCCCCATTGGCAAAAGCCAAGTCATAGTGGGCGCCATACTGTTCTGCTAATTTGCGAATGCTCTCGCAAACTGTTCGATCATGGTCAATGGACAAAATCGCTTTGTCTACTGCCTTAATATTACTGATAATCAACAAGCGTTCCTCTTCATCTTGAAAAGCTTTACTTCCTTTTAGCTCTCTTTGGTGATCGCTATTGACGATCACAAACAACTCATCGCAAAGTGCCTTGGCGGTGTTTAAATACTCCAAATGGCCTTTGTGCAAAGGATTAAAATAGCCCGATACAATGATTGCTTTTTTTTTCATTATTCAACCGTTACAGATTTAGCTAAGTTTCTTGGTTGATCAACATTACAACATCGCATCACAGCAATATGATACGCCAATAGTTGCAGGGGTACTGATGCCAAAATGGGCGTCAATGATTCTGTTACTTCAGGAATTTCAATCACATGGTCTGACAATGCCTTGACTGATTTGTCTCCCTTAGTTACAACAGCAATGATTTTCCCTTCTCTCGATTTGATTTCTTGGATGTTGCTCACCACCTTTTCATAGTGTCCTTTGTTGGTTGCAATCACCACCACAGGCATATTTTTGTCAATGAGTGCAATGGGGCCGTGTTTCATTTCTGCAGCAGGGTATCCCTCTGCATGGATGTATGAAATTTCTTTGAGCTTCAACGCACCTTCCAAAGCTACTGGAAAATTGTATCCTCGTCCTAAATACAAAAAGTTTGACGCTTCATGATAGCTTTTGGCAATCTTTTGTATTTCTTTTTCTCTCTTTAGTACTGTCTCAATCGATTTTGGAAGCTTTTCCAACTCCTCAGCAACACGGCCAAATTCTTCAGGTGTCAATGAACCCCTAATTTGACCCAAACGCAAGCAAATCAATATCAACAATGTGATTTGAGTGGTAAA
>NHEI02000015.1 GCA_002171575.2 Flavobacteriaceae bacterium TMED81 | reverse complement strand
TTAAATAAATATTGGTTAAATCTAACAATGATTAAAAAATTAATACATTTAAAAGTTGAAATAAAAAAGTATGACAGCATTTATTGAAAACGTTTTCTCAGAAAAAACAAAAAAACTGAGCGAACGAATCATCATCAACATCGCGATTTTCAGTTTTGTTGTTCACTTGATTTTAATTTTCCTTCATAATTTTGGGGTCTTTGGGGATCAATACGAAAATTCTGGATTTTTCTCTAGCCCAATCGCTGCGATTTATACCCCGTTTTCTTTTATCCTTTTATATGAGGTCTATCTCTTGATTTATTATTTACCCAAATCGATGACCATCTATATTGGAAAACAGTACGAAATTATCATGCTGATTGTGATTAGAAGGTTGTACAAGGACTTGTCGCAACTCGAGCTCAGTGACAATTGGTTTAGTATTCAAGAAGA
This sequence comes from Flavobacteriaceae bacterium TMED81, assembly GCA_002171575.2. Classification (GTDB taxonomy): domain Bacteria; phylum Bacteroidota; class Bacteroidia; order Flavobacteriales; family Flavobacteriaceae; genus UBA724. The sequence goes on along the minus strand of NHEI02000015.1, from coordinate 87,899 downwards.
TCTTCAATTCACATATGATTTACTAGCAACCATTATTCTTTTCATTTTGATTCACCTGTTTTACAAAATGAATAAAAACCGAGTGCGAAAGCTACTCAAATTAACAGAGACTAAGCCTGAAATTATTCGCTTTATCCAAATCAAGAAAGTCATCGCATTGATATTGGTCCCTTTATTCCTTGTAATGGCAATCTATGCTTTTGGAAATTGGACCTATGCCACGCTAATCAATCCATCAGAAATTACAGATTTGGCAAATATCAATAATCTATTTTTTGACGAATTCTTTACCGTCCTTATTCTTGTCGATGTGTTGTTATTGTTGTTTTCGTTCACGCATACCGACAAGTTCAACAAAGTGATTCGCAATTCAGGGTTTGTGATTTCCACGATTTTGGTCAAGCTGTCTTTTGGTACCGAAGGGCTATTGAACTCAGTTCTAATTGTTACGGCTGTTGGCTTTGGCGTTCTCATCTTATGGATTCATATGATGTTTGAGAAAAATAAGATTCCAACCAACTATTAATCAAAAAAGCCCACACCAGTAGAGTTTTGTATAAACTCTGAAATAAACAGGTTTGAGGCTGCCAAATTGTTCAAGGATCCACTCGAAGGTGGCTTGCTTTTGCAATTTAAACTCACCTCTTTTAATTGAATTAGTGTTGAGTTTATCAAAAATAAAACCAGTGCAGGCAGTATATTGTAATGAACGTATTCTACTTTATGTTATCTCAGATAACAATGTATCAATCGCGCGCAACTTTTTATCGATCTCCTTAGAGCTCTCACTACTTTTTGTCTCCTCTTGGCGGAGTTGAAGAGCAAGCTGTAAAGCACACATTGCAAGTACATCTTGTTTGTCCTGTACCGCATAATTCTGCTCGTAGTGCTTCATCATCTGATCGATTTGCTTGGCTGAACTCCTCAAAAATGCCTCTTGACCTTCTGTTACACTCAAAGGATAAACGCGGTCTCCAATTGTAATTTTAATCTTTTGCATCAGATTTATGTTAGAGTTAAAACATCTAAACAAGCATCGATTTCTCCAATGAGCTTGTCAATTTGTGTTTTGGCTTTCGCACTACTTTGCCCAACTCCTTTGATCGATTTGGCTGTTTGTGCAGCTTCAAGTTTCATTTTTAACTCCCGAACACTCCCCTGCTTTTGTACCAACTCTTGCTTTGCATGTTCTAATCGTTCATGTAGTGATTCGTTTTCTTGCTGCAGCTGCTTAATTTGCTCAACAACAGTTTGTAATCGATCAGCGATAGAGTCAACAAGTTGAGAGGTGTCTGCCATTCAAATTGCATTAACGATTCTCAAAGGTAAAAGAATAGATCTATCAAAACAAGGAATACGAGCTTTTACTTTAGCAAGTAAACCCTTATTTTTACATCATGCGAGCATCGGCAACTTTGGTCTTTTTTTGGATTTCATCTTTGCTTTGTGCGCAACATAATGACGATCACCCGTATTCACTTCCCATTAATATTCCCATCTTCCTATCAGGCACTTTTGGAGAGCTGAGAAGTTCAAATATTCATGCCGGAATTGATATCAAAACACAAGGACGAGAAGGGTTTCCCCTCAAAGCAGTTTCCGATGGGTATGTGTCACGCGTCAAGGTTTCGACCTCGGGCTACGGTAAAGCAATTTACATCAATCACCCCGATGGTAAAACCTCTGTTTATGCGCATCTAAAAAAATTCTCTACTCCGATTATCCATGAAGTCAGAAAAAAACAATATGACATTCAATCCTATGAAGTAGAGCTTTTTTTTGAACCAACAGAACTGCCTGTATCTAAAAACGAAATCATTGGCTTTTCTGGAAACACTGGCGGATCATTTGGTCCACATCTTCACTTTGAACTGCGTGAAACTACAACCCAAAAACCGATCAATCCTTTGTTGTCTCACTATGATATTCAAGACTCGGTCAGACCAGTCATTCACTCGCTAATCGCCTATCCAATCAGTGAAGATGCCATAGTCAATTCCGCAAAACAAGAACTGCAAATCCCTTTTCAAAAAATTAATGATAGCATTTATGCCGCAGACCCAATTGAAGCAATTGGAAAAATCGGTTTGGGAATCGGAGCCTATGACCGACATGACAATACATACAATAAAAACGGTGTGTATTCAATCACTGCGAAGTTGAACGGTACCCAAATCAAAGGTCTCCAGTTTTCTAAAATTCGATTTTCAGATTCTGAATATCTCAACACGCTGATTGACTACCCCAGATACAGCCGTACGAGACAACGTATTCAAAAGCTATTCCGATCGCCAGGTAATGAATTGGAGTTCTTTGATCATTTGGAAGATGGACTGGTTGATGTCGAAGTCGGAAAAGATTATGCGTACCAAATCAAAGTTTCAGATGCCAACAATAACAACCGATACCTGTTTGTACCGATCAAAGGAAAAGAACAAGAGGTCGCCATACTCTCAGAAGAACTGCCCGAAGGAAAAGAGATTGAGCCAAATCGAGACTATCTCTTTATGTATGATGGTGCAGAAGTTTATATCCCTAAAAATGCAGTCTATGAAAGCAATCGGTTTGCGCTTGGTTTTGACAACAAGGAGCTGCAAATCAAAGCAGATCATGTCGCATTGCGAAAAGCTTTTCAAATCAAAATCATGGCACCAGACTCTGTGGTTGGTCATTACCTAGGCATTCAGTTTAAAAACGGAAAGAAAGGGTTCATCAGTAAAACCATAAGCGACAACCACTTTGTCGCAAAAGTGAAAAAAACAGGAACATACACCATCGCGCAAGACACCATCCCACCAATCATAAAGCCATCTCAACTCTATGATCAGCGTTGGCTTTCCAATTTTAAAACCTTGCGTTTTACAATAGACGATAAAGAAACTGGAATCCATACTTATCAGGCAACTATCGATGGCAAATGGGCTTTATTTGAATATGAACCCAAGAAAAAGGAAATAACGTTTAATTTTGATGAGTATTTTTCTTTTGAAGGAGCAAAACATATGCTAAAAATTACCGTTATTGACAATGTAGGGAATGAGTCGAACCACGAACTGGAATTTTATAGAAAGTGAAAGCTAAATTGATTATTGTTTTTTGTGGGTTGATCTTTGGTAGCTCCGTAGCCCAACAAGCCGTTGTGCGTGGTATCATCACAAACAACAATCAAGTTCCTATTCAAAATGCGACGGTTATTTCTGGAAGCAATGGCACCACTTCGAATGCAAATGGGTTTTACTCTTTACAAGTACAATCGAATAAAGACATCCAGGTTATCTTTCAGCACATTGGGTATCAAAATAGCATCGTAAAGCTCCAACTTGAGCCCGGAGAAACCTATGAGTTAAATCCTGTGATCAATGAGTCAGAACAGCAAATTGCCGAGGTTATTGTACAGGCAAACAAGCAGCGTGTGATCAAAGGGATGACGGCTTTGACACCAGAAACGATTCGCAGTATTTCTGGAGCAAATGCTGGCGTGGAAAATCTATTGATCAGTCTGCCGGGTGTGAACTCCAACAATGAGCTCAGCACACAATATGCTGTTCGGGGTGGAAACTATGACGAAAACTTAGTTTACGTGAATGAAATCGAAGTTTATCGACCTCAACTGATTCGGTCTGGTCAACAAGAAGGTTTGAGCTTTTTAAACCCTGACATGACTCAGCAAGTGCAGTTTTCCGCTGGTGGGTTTGAAGCGTCATACGGCGATAAGCTATCGTCTGTTCTTGATATTACCTACAAGAGTTTCTCTGAAAATCAAACCCTTTTATCACTGAGTCGATTGGGTGGAAACCTGAGTTGGTCTCTAGGTAAAGAAAAGTGGAGTGTGATCACTGGACTTCGTTATCGAGACAACGGTTTGCTAGTCGACCAGAAAGAAACAGAAACCAATTTTAATCCCAGTTTTACGGATCTACAAACCTTTATCACTTACGCCCACTCCGACCAATTGTTCTTCAATGTGTTGGGTGCCTTCTCTGCCAACACCTATCGATATGAGCCATTGGTACGACAAACCAACTTCGGCACGATCGAACAACCGAAGGCACTTGTGGTATATTATGATGGAAACGAAAAAGACAAGTACACTGCCTTTACAGGGGCACTAAAAACCACTTGGATTCCAAACAACAACAATAGTTTTCGACTCATTTTATCAAACTACCAAACGGTTGAAACCGAACATTTTGATATTTTGGCGCAGTATCGCTTGGGGGACCCCAACACTTCGCTTGGTGGTGACGACTTGGGGGAAGTCAATTTTACAGAAGGGGTTGGCTCGCAACTCACCCATGGTCGAAACAACTACGGTGCACAGATTATAGACGGAAAACTCAGAGGGAAACACATCAAAGGTAATCATCAACTCGATTGGGGAATTAGGTATAAAAGGGAACATATCGATGACCGTCTGGTTGAGTGGGAAGTTGTCGATTCCGCAGGGTTTTCGATTCGCCCCCCAAGTGGATCGATTACCAATGACCAGCCCTACAACTCGTTTAGAGGCCCGCTTGTCCCTTTCGCTTACATTCGAGCTACCAATCAAACACAAATTCAACGCATGACGAGCTTTTTTCAATGGAGTCATCGAGGGCTTGTTGGGAATACGCTGTATTGGCTCACAGCGGGAATTCGTGGTCAACGGTGGCAGTTGGACAATGAAAAGGCCAAATACATTGCGAGTCCCAGAATGCAGTTTAGTTTTCGTCCAAAAAATAAAGATCATGTGTTGTATCGATTTGCAACTGGGCTTTATGCTCAGCCACCTTTCTATCGCGAATTACGATCAAGAAATGGGCTGATCAATCCAGACGTTGATGCACAAAAGGCAATACATGTATCCCTTGGAAATGAATATGGGTTCTCCATGTGGGGTCGACCGTTTTTATTCCAGTCCGAGCTCTATTACAAGCATTTGAACAAACTCAATGCCTATACCATTGAAAATGTTCGAATTCGCTATGATGCAAACAACGATACCAAGGGATTCGTTTACGGGCTTGACTTGCGATTAAATGGAGAATTTGTTCCCGGAACAGAGTCGTGGATAAGTTTAGGGCTTATGTCAACAGAGGAAAACAGAAACAATAGAGGGTACATTCCAAGACCAACTGACCAGCGCTTTAAGTTTGCCATGTTGTTTCAGGACTATGTCCCTTCCATGCCGTTTTTAAAAATGAACTTGAACCTTGTGTACAATTCTGGTCTCCCCGGTGGAGCACCAAATTATGCCGATCCATACGATTACAGTGGCCGACTTCGAGATTATAAACGTGCTGATTTAGGGATTTTTTATGTCGTCAACGATGACAATAAGTCTCGGGTTCCCTTTTTGAAGGACCTGATGATTGGTTTTGAAATTTTCAATCTTTTCGACGTGCAAAATGCCATTTCCATGACCTGGGTACGTGATGTGTCAAGCAAGTCTCAATTTGGTGTCCCAAATTATATGACCCCAAGGGTGTTTAATCTCAAATTGAGTGCTGGGTTTTAAGCGCTGATGTAGTTGTTCAACACATCAACAAGTTGATCAACATCTTGTTTGGTGTTGTATTTCGAAAACGAAATGCGAATAGATGGGGATTGCAATTGTTTTTTGGAAAGTATATGATTCAAAACATGAGATCCTGCTTCACTACCCGCTTGGCAGGCGCTTCCTTTTGAGCAACAAATTCCTTTCAAGTCAAGTGTAAATCCAAGAAGATTTGCTTTCTCTGGACTCATTGGAATTCTGGCATTGACAATCGTATATGTGCTCTTTGTCAAATCGTCACAGCAACCATTAAACGACATATCCGAAAATGTGCTTTTAAGCTGATTTATACAATACATTTTTAAATCTGTAATCTGAGATTTGTCAGTATCCAAATTTGAATACGCATGAGAAAACGCTTCTCCTAAACCAACAATATTATGTACGCTTTCTGTGCCTGCGCGCAAACCTCTTTCTTGACCTCCTCCAAAAAGCAAACTCTGCAAACCAGTTGCTTTTCGGATAAACACAAAGCCAATCCCTTTCGGACCGTGAAATTTATGAGCTGCCGCAACTGCAAAGTCGATGGGTAGTTCTTGTAGGTTTAGTTGGTAATGGCCAATTGATTGAACCGTATCCGAATGAAAGAGCGCATCGTTCTGTCGGCAAAGATTCCCGATTGCCTCCAAATCACAAATCGTGCCCAACTCATTGTTGACATGCATCAAACTCACTAGTTTCTTGCTGTCGTCATGCTGAAGAAGTCGCTCAAGGTCAGCCAAATCCGGGCTTCCATCACTTGACACCTGAACATAATGAACGTTGATATCATCTGATTGCTCAAGGCTTTCCACTGCATGAATCACAGCATGATGTTCAATTTTGGAAGTGATGATTGTCTCAACACCAAGCCCACGCACAGCTCCCTGCAAAATCATATTATCTCCTTCCGTTCCACCAGATGTGAAAATAATCTCGCTTGGTAAAGCACCCAATTCCTTGGCTATGGATTTCCTTGTGCTTTCAATCAAGCTTTTTGCCGTTCTCCCTTGACTGTGGATCGATGATGGATTTCCAAATGAAGCAGACAAAACCTCCTTCATTTTATCGACAACTTCTGGGAGTACAGGAGTTGTAGCCGCATTGTCGAGGTAAATGGAATCCATAAACAAATGTTATGAAGGTTCGAACTCGCTTAAGGTATCAATGATAATCTGAATACAAGACAAAAGTTGCGTTTCATCAATTACCAATGGAGGAGCAAATCGAATGATATTCCCGTGAGTGGGTTTTGCCAAAAGCCCCTTGTCTTTAAAAGCCATGCAAATGTCCCAAGCCAAAGATCCATCTTGACTATCGTTGATAACTATGGCATTGAGTAGGCCACGCCCGCGCACCCCAACTAGAACTTCGCTTTCTTTTCGGTAATTGTTTAAATGCTCCCTGAAAATTTTTCCAAGATAACGAGCATTTTGGGCAAGTTTTTGATCTCTAATGACTTCTAACGATGCCATTCCAACTGCACTTGCCACAGGGTTACCTCCAAAAGTACTACCGTGTTCTCCCGGTTGGATTACCTCCATAATATGCCGATCTGCCAATACCGCAGAAACAGGGTAAACTCCTCCTCCTAAGGCCTTGCCAAGAATCAGAACATCAGTACGCGCATAGGTGTCTTTCTGTTGCATACAGGAAGATTCACACGAGCAGTCACCGCATACCGCCAGTAGCGAGCCAGTCCGACCAATACCAGTTTGAATTTCATCGGCCATAAAAAGGACGTTGTATGTGTTGCACAGCTCTTGTGACTTCCGCATAAAATCGTCACTTGGTGTATTGACACCCGCTTCTCCCTGAATGGGCTCAACCAAAAAGCCAACGATATTTGGGCGTTCATGTAAAACTTTTTCGAGTGCAACTGGGTCGTTATATGGGATGGTGATGAATCCTGGGGTAAACGGACCAAAATCTTTTTGAGCAACAGGATCGGAAGAGAAAGAGACGATGGTTGTTGTTCTTCCGTGAAAGTTATTTTGACAAACTACAATTTCTGCCTGATTTTCCGAAACCCCTTTTTTCTGAACACCCCACTTACGAGCGAGCTTTATTGCTGTTTCCACTGCTTCTGCACCAGTATTCATGGGAAGCATCATATCAAAACTAAAATAAGAAGTTGCCAGTTTTGCAAACTGACTAAATTGATCATTGTGAAATGCCCGAGATGTGAGTGATAACTGCTGCGCTTGCTCCGTTAGAGCTCTGATAATTGTCGGATTAGAATGTCCTTGATTTACTGCTGAATATGCAGATAAAAAGTCAACATACTTCTTCCCCTCTACGTCCCAAACATAAATCCCCTCGCCCCGATTCAGAACGACAGGTAAAGGATGGTAATTGTGTGCCCCATACTGAAATTCATCATGTATATATCGATCGGTTTTGGATGCAGTCTTTGGGTTCATTATGAAAGTTTTGACGAAAGTAGTCAAATCTGAAGCAAAAAAAAAGCTAGATCGACATACCGAACAGTTTCTCGATCTGAAATAACAGGTTTTTATATTTGTCTAGCGGCATAGGCAACTTAAACCCATTGGACATCACACAGACATAGTTTATACCGCGTTCGATTTTTGAAATCTCACGAATGTTCACAATATGTGACCTGTTCAATCGGTAAAAAATATTCGAGTCCAGTATGCCCTCAATTTTGCTGAGTACAAGTGAACATGGTTTTACAGATTCATCCCGCATCACAACTGCTGATTTACTCCCCTCAGAATATGATGCTTCGATAAAAACGATGTCCTTGGACAATACAAGCTCAATTGCATTTTTGTTTTTGATAATTACGGGCTTATCAAGTTCATAACCATTGGTCGAAAACTTTGAAATTGCTTCCGCATCATATAATGGCTTTTCTTCTTGTTTATGTTTGGTCTTTATTTTTTCAATCGTCTGTTGTAGATCTTGAATTTCTATGGGCTTTAGCAAATAATCCACAACTTCATATTGAATCGCTTTCAATGCAAATTCGTCATGAGCCGTACAAATTACGATGTGTAAGTCTGAATAATCGATTTGATCGAGCAAGTCAAAGCCAGTTCCTTCGTCCAAAATCAAATCCAGAAATAGGATATCGACTGCAGACCTCTTGTTCTCATCTTTCAGGTAGTCCTCCGCCTCCACTCTTTTTGAAAATGCAGCTTCAATATGAAGGTCTTTACAATACTTTTCGATATAATAAGTGAGTAATTCAAGGTTTCTAGACTCATCATCAATTAAAACGCATTTTTGTTTTTTCATGTTACATTTGGACTACTCACAAAACCAAAATTTTTTGTTGAAACTTAAAAAATGGTGACTTCAGATGAAATGCTTGATGTAAATTTACAATCAAAATGAAGACAATATCCAGCTTGCATAACGATACCATCAAATCCATTACGGGATTGATTCTAAAGCCATCTTTGAGGAAGAAAAGCAATGTTTTTGTTGTTGAGGGTAAACGTGAATTGCTGTTAGCACACAAGGGAGGGTTTACAATTGATACCGTCTTTTGTTGCCCAGCTTTGTTTACGTCCACATCATTGGAGGAATGGAGTGCAAAGAACTTAGGTACGACCAATATCGTTCTTGTGACAGAGACTGTTTATGAAAAAATCAGTTATCGAACAAAAACAGAGGGAATCATTGCCATGGTCAAAAAGAAAACTTTTGACCTGGATTCCATTGTGTTCAAAAATCCAAACCCATTGATTCTCGTGGTGGAAAACATTGAAAAACCAGGGAATATTGGTGCTATGCTTCGCACGGCAGATGCATCGAATGTCGATTGTCTTTTGGTGGCCGACCCCAAAACCGATATGTATAATCCCAATGTTGTCCGATCGAGTGTTGGCGGATTCTTTACTGTGCCAATCGGGGTCGGATCAAATAATGATATTCTTAAGTTTTTACAACAGAACCAAATCACGCCTTACGCAGCAAGTTTACAAGATAGCACCTCCTATGAGAAAATTGATTTTTCAACACCCGCTGCTGTGGTTGTAGGTACAGAAGCGACAGGGTTAAGCGCATTTTGGACAAAAGAATCAAAATCAAATATTAAAATTCCCATGCTTGGAACTTTGGACTCGATGAACGTATCAGTCGCTGCGGCCATACTTCTTTTTGAAGCGACACGCCAACGTAATTTTTACAGAGATATAAAAGGAATTTAGTACTTTTATAATATGGTTAGTGCAATAGAAACGGTTGCGGAAAATGCGCAAATCGCAAAAGCGTACAAAGACCTGCTGCGCATCAGTTACCAAAAGCTAACCGCTGCTGACAAAAAAATGATTCGACTGGCTCTCGACACCGCTGTTGATGCGCACAAAGATCAAAGAAGAAAATCTGGAGAACCCTATATCCTCCATCCCATTGCTGTGGCTAAGATTGTTGCTGACGATATCGGTTTGGGAGCACCCTCCATTGCAGCAGCCCTACTTCACGATGTGGTAGAAGACACAAAATATACCATTGACGATATCGAATCGATACACGGAGCGCAGATTGCAAAAATTGTGGATGGTCTAACCAAAATTTCTAGCTTAAAAAAAGACAAAAACGTCTCTTTGCAAGCTGAAAATTTCAGAAAAATGCTCTTGACACTAAATGACGACGCAAGAGTAATTATCATCAAAATTGCAGATCGTTTGCACAATATGCAAACAATGGATGTCATGCCGCGACATAAACAGATAAAAATCGCATCTGAAACCTTATACATTTATGCGCCACTGGCACACCGTGTTGGGATGTATAATATCAAAACCGAACTCGAAGACTTGGGACTAAAATATACCGAGCCAGAGGTCTATGAAGAGATTCAACAGCGTATTCAAGAAAACTTTGATAGCCAAGAGGAGTTTATCGATCGGTTTATCAAGCTCACAAAAAAGCATTTACGCCGAGAGGGATTGTCATGTAAAATCGAAGGGCGCCCGAAATCGATCTTTTCCACTCGGAAAAAAATGGTTTCAAAAAACCTTGATTTCGATCAAATTTTTGATCGCTATGCCATACGCGTTATCTACAAAGCTGACCCACAGGAAGAGAAGTTCTTGGCATGGAAAATTTATTCAGTGATCACTGATCATTTTCAGCCCAACCCACTTCGGCTTAGAGATTGGATTTCAGCGCCAAAATCGACTGGTTATGAAGCTCTGCATATTACCGTCATGGGGCCCGAAGGTCGGTGGGTTGAGGTTCAGATTCGGTCTCAACGCATGCACGAAATTGCAGAAAAGGGCTATGCTGCACATTTTAAATACAAGCATGGAAAGCAAGATGAAAGAGGTTTGGAAGTCTGGCTAAACCGCTTACGAGAAGTCCTCGAACAACCAAATTCCGATGCAGTTGATTTTGTCAAAGACTTTAGGCTCAATCTTTATGCCAGTGAAATATTTGTGTTCACCCCCGAAGGAGATTTAAAATCTTTACCGCAAGGTGCAACCCCAGTTGATTTTGCATTCCATATTCATACGGAAATAGGTATGCATACCAGAGGAGCTAAAATCAATGGTAAAATCGTGCCCCTGAGCTATCGTTTGAGAAGCGGCGATCAAGTCGAAATCATCACATCTGAAAAGTCATTTCCAAACCCGAGTTGGTTGGACTATGTCATCACATCTCGAGCACGTTCCCGAATTCGCTCCTTTTTAAAAGAGGATAAAAAGCAAATCGCTCAAGAAGGGAAAGAAATTTTGAGAAGAAAGCTCAAACAACTCAAAATCGGTTTTAACGATAAAACGATTGACAAGCTCCTTACATTTTTCAAACTCAAAACAACTCTAGACTTGTATTATCGCGTGGGGATTGGTACCATTGACAATGTAAAGCTCAAAAAATTTAGTGCCGATCGCAACAATCGATTCCTAAACTTTTTTAAAAGAAAAGCCCAAACAGATCCGATTCCTACTCATATCGACCAGGATAAAATCACTGACAAATACGATCAAATCGTTTTTGGAAAAACCGAAGAACAACTCCAATATCAACTCAGCCCATGTTGTAATCCAATTGCTGGTGATGATGTATTTGGGTTTGTCACAATAAGCGATGGGGTTAAAGTTCATAAAAACGAGTGTCCAAACGCCCTAACATTGCGGTCAAACTATGCCTATCGGATTGTCAATGCCAAATGGATTGACTCTTCTCAGAATGAATTTACCGCAAAGCTACAGCTCACAGGACTCGACGATTTGGGGCTTGTAAACAAGGTTACACAGGTCATTTCAAATACAAACAATGTGAATATCAGTCGAATGTCTTTTGACTCCAATGATGGTACATTTGAGGGGAATATCTTGTTGAAAGTCAAAAATACTGCTCTTCTTAAAAAGATGATAAAGCAGCTTCAAAATATAAATGGAGTTGATAAAGTTGTACGAGAGTAAAAAAACCTACGTAAATTTGCGTTGAATCATGGACAAAAATCAAGAAATTGTACGGGATGTTTTTATTGCCTTTTTAGACAAAAATAGCCATCGGAAAACACCCGAACGCTTTGCCATTCTCGAAGAAATTTATCGAAGTGATGATCATTTTGATATCGAGTCTCTCTATTTGAAAATGAAAGAGAAGAAATACCGGGTGAGTCGAGCGACTTTGTACAACACCATCGAGCTACTCCTCGATTGTGGGCTTGTTCGCAAGCATCAATTTGGTCCTCAACACGCACAATACGAAAAGTCGTACTTTGACAACCAACACGATCATATCATTTTTACAGATACCGGGGAAGTAAAAGAGTTTTGTGATCCTAGAATTCAAATGATAAAGAAAAGTATAGAAGAAGTTTTTGATGTTGACATTCACAATCATTCTCTGTATTTCTATGCAACTAAAAACAACAGCAAGAATTAAATATGGGATTAGATTTACTCCTTGGCCTACAATGGGGAGATGAAGGAAAAGGGAAGATTGTCGATGTACTGACCAAAAATTATGACATCATTGCGCGTTTTCAAGGGGGGCCTAACGCAGGGCACACATTAAAATTCGATGGAATTAAGCACGTTCTGCATACCATTCCATCTGGAATTTTTCACCCAAGCGCACAAAACTTAGTCGGAAATGGGGTTGTTATCGATCCTGTAATTTTTCAGCAAGAGCTCGAAAATCTTGACAAATTTAAAATTGATTACAGCCAATCTTTACTCATTTCTCGCAAAGCCCACCTTATCCTACCAACCCATCGACTTCTTGATGCTGCTTCTGAAAAAGCGAAGGGAAACAAAAAAATTGGGTCAACTCTTAAAGGGATCGGACCAACTTATATGGATAAAACTGGTCGAAATGGAATTCGCATTGGTGACTTAGAATTTCCCGACTGGAAATCAAAATACCGAGAACTCGCGAACAAGCATGAGGATCTCATTTCATTCTATCAAGTTGATCTGACCTATGACCTTAAAGCACTAGAATCTGATTTTTTTGCTGCGGTTGATTTTATCGTTGATAAGCTCCGATTTGTAGATAGCGAATCTGTGTTAGCTGATGCGCAAGCAGATCAAAAAAAGATCCTCGCTGAAGGGGCGCAAGGATCGTTATTAGATATTGATTTTGGAACCTACCCTTTTGTCACTTCCTCAAATACCACTGCGGCTGGGGCTTGTACAGGTTTGGGTGTCGCACCAAATAAAATCAAAGATGTGTTTGGTATTTTTAAGGCCTATACGACTCGAGTCGGTAGTGGGCCGTTCCCCACTGAATTATTTGATGAAGTCGGAGAGAAAATTGCCAAAGTTGGTCACGAATTTGGAGCAACCACAGGACGCCCTAGACGCTGTGGGTGGCTTGACCTAGTCGCTCTAAAATATGCAGTACAAGTCAATGGAGTTACCCAACTCATGATGATGAAAGGAGATGTGCTTTCAGGGATCGACACCTTAAAGATTTGTACGCAATACGAATACCGCGGAGAATTGATCAGTCATCTGCCCTTTTCGCTTGATGAAGAGTTCATCAGTCCGAAATATATCGAAATGGCAGGATGGCAAGAGGATATAACAAATTGTACCTCCTATGATGAATTGCCTTCTCAACTGAAAGAATACGTAACTTTCATTGAAAATTTTCTGGAAACACCTGTGCGCCTTGTCTCTGTCGGACCCGATCGTAAACAAACGATTTTTCGATAGATTTGCATACATGCTCAATCGATTTAACATTGTCAAAACACCCACATTGTATCCTATTTCTGCTTTTGACACTTGCCATGACCTATGGGCAGGAGACGAAAAAAATCGATATTCGGCAAGCCGCTTCTTTTGAAGTCAATGAAAAACGCTTTCCGGATGCTAAAATTCTAAAATCGAATCAAGACATTCGTGTACATCTCCACCATGATGGAATGGACATTTGGTCAGACATTGCTTATTTTTATGAAACTCGAAATTTCTTTGAAGCCGAGGGAAATGTGGTTGTCAAGCAAGGAGATAGCTTACAGTTAAACAGTGAATACATCGAGTATAGCGGAACAACAAAATTTGCTGTTGCCAAACGTAGAGTGCGTCTCCAAAATCAAGAATCGACTTTGCGTACTGACTCTTTGTATTTTGACCGAAAAAAACAAGAAGCGTACTACAATACCGCTGGAGAAATCACAAGTGAGGAGACAGTAATTCGCAGTCAATCTGGCACCTATGTTGCTGACGATAATAAATACGAATTCATCACGAATGTCCATGTCATAGACCCGTCCTTTACGATCCATTCAGAACGCATGGATTACTACACCGAGCTACGACACGCTTATTTTTATGGGGCGACCACCATACAAGGTGAGTCCTATGACGTGGAGTGCAATAGAGGTTTTTTTGACTCGAATCTCAAAAAAGGGTATTTCCAAGATCGAGCATCAATCGACTATAATCTGAGAAACATACAAGGGGATAGCATTTATTTTGATGATCAAATTCAATATGCTGCCGCAAGTCAGAATGTGCAAATCACAGATACGATTGGAGATAATGTGATTCGAGGGCAATACGGCGAAATTTTCAAAGAACGAGATTCTGCCATCGTAACCCGAAATCCAATCGCTATAAAATTGGTAGACAAAGACTCGCTCTTTATCCATGCTGACACCCTGTTGGCTACTGGGCCAGCTGAACAACGGATACTCACAGGTTATTATGGGGTTCGCATTTTTAAAACCAATCTCAGTGGGGTTTCCGATTCGATACATATCGATCAAAAGTCTGGCCTTATCCAACTCTTACGTCTCCCGATCAGTGATCGAGAGTCACAGCTTTTGTCTGCTCGTGATATGACAAAAAGAAACCCCGTATTGTGGTCAGCAAAAACGCAAATGAGTGGAGACCTCATTCACCTATTGACGGATTCGACCTCTAACGCCATAGACTCGCTTAAGATTTTTAACAATGCAATTGTCGCTGAGCAAGATTCTCTCAACCCCAGTCAGTTTAACCAAATGAAAGGAATCAACTTACTCGGCAACTTTGAAGACAATGAGCTACAAACCATTGACATCGTCAAAAACGCAGAAATGGTGTACTATCTATACGACGATACCACCCAAGACCTCATTGGTATTGATAAGGCAATTTGTAGTGCGATGCAGTTGCGTATGGCTGACAATCAAATTCAGTCCATTACGTTTTTGACCAAACCAGAAGGGGCGGTTTACCCAATTAAGGAACTCCCAAAAGACCAGCAGCAACTACCAGGTTTTTATTGGCGTGGGGATGAAATGATACGGTCAAAAGCCGATCTCATCATGAATACAGTTAAAAATGAACCTATTTCCAAAAAAACAGATGCAGAAGAAGTAACGTCTCGCATTAAACTACAAATGAAATGAGACGTACAATCCGAGATATTTTCTTTACGCATCAGGCACAAACAACCGCACAACCCATCGGTCTTCAAGTCAAAAAAGCACGTGGAAGTTATATTATCGACAAGGACAATAAAAAATATCTTGATTTTGTCGCTGGTGTCTCTGCTTGTACTTTGGGTCATTCCCATCCCAAAGTGATTCGAGCCGTTCGCCGGCAGATGAGAAAATACCTCCACGTTATGGTATATGGTGAGTTTGTACAAGATGAACCTGTTCAACTGGTCAAGTTATTGGCTGATCATTTACCAGAACAATTGTCATGCACCTACCTAACTAATTCAGGGACGGAAGGAATTGAAGGGGCACTTAAACTCGCTAAAAGAGCAACGGGCAGACAGCGAATTATCTCTGCCAACAATGCCTACCATGGAAATACGCAAGGGGCGATGAGTGTAATGGGCTATGAAGAACGAAAAAGAGCCTATCGACCCCTGATCCCTGGAACGTCTTATATCCAGTTTAATGATGTTGGGGATTTAGAGCAAATCAATGAACAAACTGCAGCAGTGATATTGGAAACCATACAAGGAGGTGCTGGGTTTATCGTTCCTACCAATGACTATATGAAAGCCGTTCGAGAACGATGTGATAAAGTCGGGGCTTTATTGATTTTAGACGAAATTCAACCAGGAATGGGTCGAACAGGAAAACTATTTGCCTTTGAGCACTACGATATGATTCCCGATATATTTGTCACTGGAAAAGGGCTTGGAGGTGGATTCCCTGTAGGTGCATTCTGTGCCTCAAAAGAACTGATGAACCTCTTGCAAGACAAACCCATACTGGGACATATCACAACATTTGGTGGACATCCAGTCATTGCAGCGGCATGTCACGCTACTTTAAAAACCCTTTTGCAAAGCAATTTGATCGCCGAAACGCTCGAAAAAGAACAATACATTCGAGAACAACTCCAACATCAAGGAATAAAAGAAATCCGCGGAAAAGGACTGATGTTAGCCCTAATCCTTCCAACACCAGAACTTGCACAACAGTTGGTGAAAATTGCTCTTGAACGAGGGTTACTATTGTTTTTTCTACTGTTTGAAAAAAGAGCTGTTCGAGTTACACCTCCCTTAACAATCTCAAAAAAAGAGCTCAAAAAAGGGTGTGATATCATCGTAAATATACTTGATGAAATCTGTTGATTAAATTGTTAAAAACAATCAATCCGTTTATTTAATTCTTATCCACCTTGGAGTTAACTTTATGGTTAAGAATGTAAGTCATTTGATGAATACAGATTCTAATAAAGACCACAAATCCCCACTCGCTCGTTTTGAGTTGATGTTACAATCAAACCGAGTGAACTTCTTCGACGCTACTGAATTTGAAGAAATTATCCAATATTATATCGATTCAGGGAGTCTTCGTTTGGCGTACAAAGCCCTTGAAATCGGAGAAGACCAGCATCCTGGAAACAGCGGATTAAAACTTCTTCATGTCGAACTCATGCTTCTGAATAATCAGTATAAGGAAGCTGAAGAAGTGATTGATAAGCTTGGGGAAATGGAGCCCTACAACGAATATGTTTATATCCATAAAGCCGTCATTCTTTCAAAAACCAAGAGGCATCAGGAAGCAATATCGTTCTTGACTAAAGGTCTAGAATACTGCGAAAGTCAAGCTGAATTTCACAGCATGTTGGCGATGGAATATCTCTTCTTAGATAGCTATATGATGGCAAAAGAGCACTTTATCAAGTGTCTCAACGAAGACCCCAAAGACACCCATGCTTTATACAATGTGATCTATTGTTTTGAATCGCTAGAAAACCCCGATGGCGCAATTGAATTCCTCAACGAGTTTTTAGAAGCTGACCCCTTTAGCGAAATCGCATGGCATCAATTGGGTCGCCAGTATGCGAGTAAGGGACTGCTCAAACAAGCCCTATCATCCTATGATTTTGCAGTCATTTGCGATAACGAGTTTATTGGCGCCTATTTTGAGATGGGAAAAACACTTCAGAAAATGAAGCGCTATAACGAAGCAATCCTCGCCTATGAAACGACTTTATCAATCGATGAACCAACCGCATTTGCACTTCTGCATATCGGACAATGTCATATCGCATTGGGCAATAGCAAGCTTGCCATACAGTATTTCAAAAGAACTTTAAATGAAGACCCTTTATATGAAAAAGCATGGATTGCTTTGATCGATGTGTATTGCAAAAACAAAGAGCTCGAAAAAGCCCTTTACTACGCCAAGAAATCCATACAAATCGACAATGTCAATGTGTTAACATGGAAAAGGTATGCAGAAATCAACTTTGCTTTGGGCTTTTTTGAAGAAGCAGATTTGGGCTTTACTGAGTGTGTCAATCTCGGTAATTATGAGGTTGATACATGGGTAAAATGGGCAGATGTTCTCAAAGAAATGCATGATTATCCAAGAGCTTTGGAGGTTTTGCAACACGGACTTGAATTCCACCCTGAAAGCAGTGTGATTAACTTCCGTCTCGGAGGGATTTACTTGCTTTCCTCACAATCACTTGAAGCGAGGTTTTACCTCAAAAATGCTTATATATCGGATGCCAAGCAACTCAATCACTTTTACGAAACCTTTCCTGAGTTTAGAAGTTCGTCGTTTGTCAAGCAAAGTCTGTCTTTAAAGGTCTAAACCTCTTCTTATTTCGTATTTTCGCCTCGATGATGAAATCCAATAAATCAACATTTGGCATATACCTGAAAGGCATTGCTATGGGAATCGCAGATCTTGTTCCCGGGGTTTCAGGCGGTACAATTGCGTTGATCACCAATATCTATGAAGACTTAATCACCTCCATAAACCATGTGAACGCAAAAGAAATTTTGGCATTATTTGGTGCAAATCGAAAGACATCGTGGCAAAAAATCAATGGCCCGTTTCTTTTACCTCTTTTTTTAGGTATTGCCACAAGCATTTTGTTTTTAAGTTCCATCATTGGCTTTTTTTTAGAAAATCACGCCCTTGCACTTTGGTCCTTTTTCTTTGGGCTAATTTTTGCAAGTTCGATCTTGATTTGCAAGGACGTCAAACAATGGTCTGCAAGCACAATTGTTGGCTTGATTATCGGTGGACTGATTTCATTTCTAATCAGCTTTTTGTCTCCTGCTCAAGCAACTGAAGCCCTACCCTACCTTTTTCTGTGCGGAATGTTGATGATCATGGCCATGATACTCCCAGGCATTTCGGGAGCATTTATTTTGGTTCTTCTGGGTGCCTATGAAACTGCGCTTGAAACTGTTGAACTCGTTCGTTCTTTTCGCACACAAGGGTTTTTGAACCTTCTTGCGTTTGGATTGGGGGCGATCATTGGACTTAAGCTGTTTGCGCACTGGGTAGGAAAACTCTATCAGAATTACAGAGACCCCTTGCTTGCAACCATGTCTGGGTTTATGTTTGGTTCTCTGTACAAGGTCTGGCCTTGGAAGCAATACACAACCGACGAAACCCGTGACCAAATCGCCGTTTTACCCATCTTTGAACGCAGCAATTCCGAACTGTGGATTGGCCTTGGGTTTATACTTATCGGGAGTTTCGTTATCTACGCTTTTCATAAAATGAGTCAATCCCAAAAACGATGAATCAAAGAGGGTTATACGACCATATTTTGCTTGTTATCAAAGGGCTGTCGATGGGGATTGCCAATAAAGTACCAGGAGTATCTGGAGGGATTGTTGCTATCGTTACTGGTTTCTATCCAGAATTTTTATACTCGCTCAAGCGCTTGAATTTTAAGGCATTTTATATGCTGTTAACGTTAAGATTTAAAAGCTTTTACCAATACACCAATGCCTTGTTTTTGCTGTTGATCGCTCTGGGGATTTTACTGAGCTATTTCACCGTTTCCAGAGTACTTGATATCGCATTATTATACTACGAACAACACGTAAAAGGTTTGTTTTTTGGAATGGTTGTCATGTCTGCTTTTGTATTGATAAGAGACTTTGGGAAATGGAATTTGAAATACGTCTTCTACAGTTTGCTTGGACTTGCAGTGGGCTTATCCTTAACATTTTTAGAGCCAGCTCCAGAGAATAGAAACCTATGGTTTGTCTTTTTCTGTGGTCTAATCAGCATCATCGGCATGACACTCCCCGGACTTTCGGGCTCTTTTTTACTGATTCTTCTCGGCAACTATGCCCTCCTACTGGTTGATGCTGTCAATGCGGTCTGGGAATTTAGCGTTCAGCTACTTCAAAACCCCTCAGCATACGCAGCCCTATCGCAAGAATACAGTGAATTGCTAACCATTTTAGTTGTCTTTGTTGGTGGTTCGGTTGTTGGATTGGTCAGCATTTCCAACTTACTGCACTACATCATTGTGCGTTTCGAACACAAACTAAATGCTTTGATCATTGGATTTATCATTGGCTCCCTATCAATCCTTTGGCCGTGGTCTGATTTTCGCCTGCTGACGAACAATGCTTTGATTAACAATACCATGGAAAGCAGTGGGTTCAATCAATATTTTTCTCTATTTTGGATTGGCGTTGGCCTATTCATTGTTATTATTATAGATGTTTATGATCGAAAGCGACAATAAATTTTTTGGATTATTAGGAAAGGATATCGGCTACTCTTTTTCAAGAGATTACTTCTCAAACAAGTTTAGAGTTGAAAATCTCCAATATGAGTACGTCAACTTTGACCTTGAAAATCTATCAACCTTCAAAAGTCTTCTCAGCCGTAAAGATATATCTGGTATGAATGTAACGATTCCTTACAAACAGGAAGTCATCCCTTTTCTAGACGAGCTAGATCCCGTAGCAAAAGCAATTGGTGCTGTCAATACCATCGTATTTAAAGACGATAAACGCTTAGGTTTCAATACAGACCATATCGGCTTTCAAAACACCCTTCTGAATCATCTCAAACCGCACCACAATAAAGCACTCGTTTTGGGAACTGGCGGGGCTTCAAAAGCGGTTTGTTACGTCTTAGAACAACTGAAAATACAAGTGCTCAAAGTATCACGAAGTGAGGGGCCAGACAGAAAGGCATATCACCAACTTTCAGCCAAAGATTATAAAGAATATAGCTTGCTTATCAACTGCACTCCACTTGGAACCCATCCAAATACAGATGCCTATCCCCCAATTGACTATAAGCAAATCACCGCTGAACATTTGTTGTATGACCTAATCTATAACCCTAAAGTCACCACTTTTATGCAAATGGGTAAAGACAAAGGGGCTACAGTACTGAATGGCTATCAAATGCTCGTCGAACAAGCAGAGGCCGCCTGGTCTTTATGGATGGATTAGCACAAAAAAGTAAACTCACAAAGTTTTAGTATATTGTGATTTCCAAAGTTAACCAAGACATGCTTGATAATGATGCCAATTTGCAAGATGCAAATGAAGACAAAGTGGATAAAAAAATCCCTGAAACTGAAGACCAACCGAAGCAGGAGGTGACTCAAGCTGAGCCATCAACTGATGAAGGAGAAATAGAAAATACCGAAGATCAACAGGGTGAAAATACGACTTCAGAAGATTCAAATCTTGATGAAGATGAGTCTACTGTGGCAGAAAGTGAAGAAGAAAGCTATGAGGATCTCAATCTCGAGCAACTCCTGAAAACACTTGATAAAAAAGTATCCTCCGGAAAAGTACAGCATCACAAGCGTGAGGTCGAGGCACTCTCCAAGCAGATCGAACCAAAACTCAGTCATATTTTCGAGAAGAAAAAAGAAGAATTTATCAGTGCTGGGGGAGAACTCAAGGATTTTGATGCTAAAATCCCAGAGAAAACAACCTATGATGATTTGATCCGTAGGTATAAGTCTGAAAAAGCAAGGTATTATCAAGAACTCGAAAAGTCGTTTCAAAACAATTTGGTCATTCGAAAAAACTTAATCGAGGAACTCAAAGGACTTATTGGGATTGATCAACCCATTTCAGATACCTACAAGCAGTTTAAGGACTTACAAGCCCGGTGGAGGGAATCGGGGCATGTGCCCAGAGCAGATGCAAATAACATTTGGAAAACCTACCACCATCACGTCGGTATATTTTATGACTTTCTCCATCTGAATCGAGAATTTAGAGAGCTTGATTTTAAATATAATTACGAAGAAAAATTAAAAATTATCGAGCAAGCCGAGTCATTGGGTAAAATGGACAATATCCAGAAGGCCTTTAGAAACCTACAAGAACTCCACAAACGTTGGAAGGATGAGCTGGGACCAATCTCCAAAGAGCACGGCGAAACACTCTGGGAGCGCTTTAGCGAAGCGACAAAGGTCATCCATGAAAAACGTCAGTTTTTTCAAAAAAATCAAGCACAGATTTATAAAGCCAACTACGAAAAAAAGAAAACAATCATCGCACAAATGGAGCAACTTGCTGAGGTTGAGATCAAAACCCACAATGAAATGCAAAAGATGATCCGAGATATGGAGAGTTTACGAACATCATTTTTTGAATGTGGTCATGTGAGCCGAAGTGTTAATGCAGAAATTTGGGCGATGTTTAAGGGTGTCATGCGGCTTTTTAGCAGGAAGCGAAATACATTTTACAAGTCACTCAAAAGAGACTATAGCGAGAATTTTAAACAGCGAATGGAACTGGTAAAACAAGCTGAGGCTTTTTTACAAACAGAGGATTTTGCAGCGACAACGCCCAAAGTGATCGCCCTACAAAAAAAGTGGAAAGAAATGGGGCCTGTTTCTAGAAAACAAAACGATAAAGTATGGCAGCTATTTCGCAAAGCATGTAACGATTATTTTGCGCTTCTCGATGAACGAAAAAACAAATTATCGGAAGGCGAACAACAAGCATTTGAGGAAAAAGATAAGTTGCTGAAAAAACTCCAATCAGAAGAAGGTCTTGATCGCACTAGTATCGATCAGTTGATTGAGGAATGGACCAAAATTGGATCTGTGGGGAAGAAAACAAATCAGATTAACAGCGAGTTTGTAGCGACCATAGAAAATGCGCTCAAAAAACTCGGTGAGGATAAGGAATCTATTGCTGCGTTTAAATATCGACTCAAACTCAAGTTGATGGGTGACCGCACTGAACTTATTCAGAAGGAAAGGTCACAAATCAAGCAACGCTTAGACAAAGCCAAACAAGAGTACATTCAACTCGAAACGAATATGGAGTTTTTCTCTAAAAGTTCATCAGAAAACCCGTTGGTCAATAAGGTTATGAAAGACCTTGAAAAACAAAAGAAAATCATTGATGGCTTGCAACAAAAGCTAGACGCTTTCAAAAGAATGTAATCTACTTCTCTGATTTTACCTCTTGCCACAATTTTTCCCAATCATCAAGTTTGAGTTGGTTCATCTTGATCTGTCGGTCTGAGATTTTTTTCTCCATACCTACAAAGCGGCTGCGAAACTTATGATTCGTCCGCGATAGGGCATCGTCTGGGTTGATTCCGATAAAACGAGCATAATTCACCAAAGAAAACAGCAAATCTCCAAACTCAGCTTCTGCAGATGCTTTATCGTTTCGATCGACTTCTTCATAAAACTCTTGTAGTTCTTCTTCAATTTTTTGCATGACACCTTTTGTCTGATCCCAATCAAAGCCTACACCAGCGGCCTTCTCTTGCATTCGATATGCTTTTACCAAAGGAGGTAGCGAATCGGGAACACCATCGAGCACCCCCTTGCGATCATGCTTGAGTTTAAGCTGCTCCCAGTTTTGCTTTACTTCTTTTTCATCCGCTACTTCAACATCCCCATAGACATGCGGATGACGCTGAATCAGCTTATCGCAAATGCGATTGGCAACATCGGCAATATCAAATGAAGACTGCTCACTACCAATTTTTGCATAAAATACGATGTGAAGAAGCAAATCCCCCAGTTCGGACTTGATGTCTTCAGGGCTGCCTTTCAACAAAGATTCGCTCAATTCATAGGTCTCCTCAATCGTCAAATGACGTAAACTCTCAAAGGTTTGCTTGCGATCCCAAGGGCACTGTTCTCGAAGATCATCCATTATGGTCAGCAGACGATCAATAGCTTTTAACTGTTTTTTTCGATCTGCCATTAGAATTTGTTTTTTTGCTTGGTCGGAAACTCCATGGGATAATCAACTGTGATGTTTCCCTTTTCAATTTGAAGGAGCTTTGATTTCAATATCTTTCGCTTAAATGGACTGAGTTTATCCGTAAAGAGTTTCCCTTCNATATGATCNTATTCATGCTGAACAACACGAGANGCTAAACCCGTNAGCTCCAACTCATGATATNTGAAGTCAAGATCATAATATGAAATCAAAATCCCATCTTCGCGAGTCACTTCACCNCGTATNTCNGGAATACTCAAGCAACCCTCATTAAANTCGACCTGATCTCCTTGAAAGGCCTTAATNGATGGATTGATAAAAACATGCTTGAAATGTTTGATTTGTTGTTGTTCTTCCTCTGAAAGTTCAGGATCAGCGGCAAACGGACTGGCATCGACCACAAATAATCGTAAAGCAAGACCAATTTGCGGAGCTGCCAAACCCACCCCATTCGCATTGTACATCGTTTCCCACATCTTGTCAACCAAAGACTTTAAATCTGGATAATTCGTATCAATTTCCTCTGTTTTTTGACGAAGGATTGGATGCCCATAAGCGTATATCGTAAGCGTCATGATGTCTTGGTTTGTTGATGTGATAAAAAAGACTGCAACAATAGGGTTGCACTGATTTGATCAATGAGCTTTTTGTCTTGTCGAATTTGTTTTTTGGAGCTTGCCCTTGCAATCTCATGCGATGCAATTTTTGAAGTAAACCGCTCATCATAGGTATGGAACTGAAGAGTCGGAAACTGTGATTTGCACGCCGCGATAAATTGATGAATCTCGTCGGCAATTGATGAGAGTTCATTATGAAGGCGTTTGGGCATGCCAACTACAATCCCCTCCACATTCTCTTTTTGTGTGTAATCTTTGAGATAATCCAACAAATCACAGGTCGAAACTGTATCGTGGCCAAAGGCAAACACCTGATCCAAATCGGTGACTGCAATCCCACATCGTTTACCCCCGTAATCTATCGCTAATAATCGGCCCATTGATGCAAAAATACACTTATTGTATCGATTTTGTGAACTGCTCTTTTTTTTGATAAAATGAAGTTATCTTTGAAAAAAAATTGCAAGATGAGTCAATTTCAAAATACCATTGAGGAAGCATGGGAAGACCGTGCATTATTAGCCGATAAAAACGTACAAGGAGCGATTCGCTCGGTAATCGATCAACTCGACAAGGGGGAGCTACGCGTAGCCGAACCAACAGCGGATGGGTGGCAAGTCAACGAGTGGGTAAAAAAAGCAGTCGTCTTGTACTTTCCCATTCAAGGTATGGAAACATTGCAAGCAGGACCATTGGAATTTCATGACAAAATCCCATTAAAAACAGGATATAAAGAAAAAGGAATTCGAGTTGTTCCCCATGCAGTGGCTCGCCATGGCGCATACATTTCACCTGGAACGATCTTGATGCCGAGTTACGTCAATATCGGGGCCTATGTTGACAAGGGCACCATGGTTGACACTTGGGCAACGGTTGGGAGCTGTGCACAAATTGGTAAAAACGTCCATTTGAGCGGTGGTGTAGGTATCGGCGGGGTTTTGGAACCTCTTCAAGCTGCGCCTGTCATTATTGAGGACAATGCCTTTATCGGTTCTCGCTGCATCGTGGTTGAAGGTGTTCGTGTAGAAACAGAAGCAGTTCTCGGTGCAAATGTGGTACTCACTGCATCGACAAAAATTATTGACGTTACTGGTGATCAACCCATCGAAACGAAAGGTCTTGTACCTGCGCGTTCTGTTGTTATCCCTGGGAGTTATACCAAATCGTTTTCTGCTGGAGATTTCCAAGTACCGTGTGCGCTGATTATTGGAAAACGAAAAGAAAGTACAGACAAAAAGACTTCGCTAAACGATGCCTTGCGAACTTATGATGTATCTGCTTAAGGGCACAAATTTGATCAGCTAAATCGCTTATGGTACTTCAAAACAGTCTGGACGTGTTGAGCCGATCGGGGGTCATTTTGTTTCCCTCTGATACGGTTTTAGGACTTGGCTGTGATGCGACAAATCAAGATGCCGTTAACTCGATTTTTTTAATCAAAAACAGACCGCAAGAGAAGTCGCTGATCGCTTTGGTTGCAGAACTGGAAATGCTGACAACTTATGTCGAGACCATTCCGCAGTCGGTTCACGAGATATTAAAAGGCAATCGTTCGCCCACTACCATCGTCTATCCCAAGGCAAAAGGGATTGCCCCTATGGCCATGGCGGAAGATGGGTCGATGGCTTTTCGCATTCCGAGAAGCGGATTTGCACTGGACCTGGTCAAGTCATTTGGTAAACCCATCATTGCCACCTCAGCCAACCTGAGTGGTGAGCCCATCCCCGAAAATGAAAGTCGGGTAAATCGTCGTATTTTGGAGCAAGTAGACTATGTTGTACCTTTGAAATCAGATACTTATCCAGTCAAGCCCTCAAGGATTATACAGTTGACAATTGACGGAAAAACGAAAACGATACGCCCTTGACAGCAAACGCAACTTTACAACAAGCATTTTCAGACCCAATATTCTCTGTGATTGGGGAAATCGCTGAACAGATGCAAACCCGTGCTTTTGCCATAGGGGGTTGTGTCCGAGATGCTTTGTTGCAACGCAAGCAGTCCAAGGATATCGACATCGTTTGTGAAGGCAGCGGCATCGAACTGGCCAAAGCGGTTGCCGACCAACTCCCCAATAGCGGAAAAGTAAGTGTTTATAAAAACTATGGAACAGCGATGGTGCGCGTTGGTTCTTATGAGCTTGAGTTTGTGGGTGCCCGAAAAGAGAGCTATAAAAAAAGCAGTCGAAATCCAGTCGTGGAAAGTGGCAGCTTGGAAGATGATCAAAAACGGAGAGACTTTACGGTCAATGCCTTGGCGTTTGCCCTAAACCCAAGGGAGTTTGGAACATTGATTGACCCGTTTGATGGCCTTGAAGATTTAGACAAAAAAGTTTTAAAAACCCCATTGACCGCTGCACAAACGTTCTCCGACGATCCCCTTCGTATGCTACGAGCCGTTCGTTTTGCTGCACAACTCGATTTTACAATTGACCCCACAACAATGAAGTCTATCCGAATCATGGCTGAACGTATTAAAATCCTATCACAGGAACGGATCGTTGAGGAAATTCATAAGATTTTATTGACCCAAAAGCCTTCTAAGGGGTTTTTGCTTTTGGATAAACTCGGCTTACTCAAACATATCCTTCCCGAAATCTGCGCCTTAAAGGGAATTNAAGAGGTCGAGGGTCAACGGCATAAAGACAACTTTTATCACACTTTTGAAGTNGTTGACAACATTTGNCAAACCACCGACAACCTNTGGTTGCGATGGGCTGCTTTACTTCATGATATTGGAAAAGCACCCACCAAAAAGTTTAATCAAAAANTNGGTTGGACNTTCCACGGCCATGAATTTGTNGGNGCNAANATGGTNTATAAGCTGTTTAAACGACTCAAAATGCCCCTCAANGAAAAGATGAAATATGTACAAAAACTCGTCTTTATGAGNTCTCGCCCCATTGTGATTTCGGAAGANATTGTGACTGATGCAGCTGTGCGACGCTTGGTCTTTGATGCTGGAGAGCTGATCGATGATTTGTTNNTATTGTGCGAGGCCGATATTACAACCAAAAATCCGCGACGGTTTGAAACCTATCACAANAACTTTAAAATTGTACGTCAAAAAATTATAGANGTCGAAGAAAAAGACNGAATACGAAATTTTCAACCTCCTGTNGATGGAGATGAAATCATGAAAACTTTTGGGGTTGGTCCATGTCGTGAAATTGGGTTGATCAAAGAACATATCAAAGAAGCCATACTNGATGGTGANATTCCAAATGAATATCAAGCTGCTCATGCAATGATGTTGAAAAANGCAGAAGAGNTCGGCTTGCAACCAACACAAAAGACAAATGAATAAGNCAATATTTTTGTGGTCAACATGGGCATTATTGTCTGTTTATCTTGTGATTCTTGCAGGAGCNGTAGTACGCATGACNGGTAGCGGTATGGGCTGTCCAGACTGGCCAAANTGTTTTGGCTANCTNATCCCNCCTACNGAACGCAGTCAACTCGACTGGCAACCCAACAAAAACTATGAAAAGGGAAATGTGATTATTCTGGANAACACCTTNCAGGTNGCAACCCAAACTTTCGAAAGTGGNAAAACTATCGACTTGCAAAATTGGGAGGCATACACCAAACACGATTACACAANNTTTAACGCNACACACACTTGGGTAGAGTTTATCAATCGCTTGCTTGGAGCGATCTCTGGTTTGATTGTACTTGGTTTGTTTATCCGCAGTCTTTGGTGGATTCGAAAGCAGCCCTTGCTATCTCTCTTTTCGTTTTTTGCAGTTGTTGGAATGGGAATACAAGCGTGGTTGGGAAAAACCGTCGTCGACTCCAACTTGCTTCCAAACAAAATTTCCCTGCATATGATCATGGCACTACTGATCGTCAGCGTATTGCTATTTGTGCGTGCAAAAAGNCATGGAAAACAAATTCAACAACCATCCAAAACCTTACTGATGCTGATTGTNGGGTCTTTTGCTTTNACACTGATCCAATTTGGACTNGGGGTTGACGTACGCCAGTTTATCGATTACCAAATCAAACAAGCAGGATCTAATGCTCCNCAACTATGGNTCGACCGTCCTGAAATCTCTTTTTACGTTCACCGTTCCTTGTCGCTNGTTGTTGTGGTGCTGAGCATCTGGATNTATAAACTNGTGNTAAAAGANGGTTTGGNACAAAAATATATTCANTTTATCATTGGGTGTATCCTTGCAGAAATCGCACTTGGTATTTTGATGTACTATGTTGATTTCCCNTGGGGAACACNACCNCTTCACTTACTCATTNCAGCCCTGTTGTTCAGTGCCCAATTGTACTGGTTATNCCGCATAAAAATTAAACCATATGATCTACCGATTTAGAATTGTTTTAGACGCAGAAGAAGATATTTTCAGAGANTTGGAGTTGGAGANNAGCTCNACTTTCGAAGACTTNCACAANNCCATTATTCAGTCTTTNGGTTTGAGTGGTCATGAAATGGCAACNTTTTATGTCACCGANGATGAGTGGAATCAGGGAGAAGCNATTGCATTGACGGATATGTTCGAGGAGCCATCTCGATTGATGGAGCAAACCGCCCTTNACGATATTTTTACAGAGGAGCAAAAAACAGCACTNTACNTCTATGACTTTTTAAANATGTGGACCTTTTTTGTCACTTGTGTTGAAGAAGCCNAATCCGTCTCTGGNGTGAGTTANCCNCACCTTGTCTTTAGCCATGGTATTGTTCCCGATGAGGCACCACCCAAACAATATGAACAAGCTGATGANGAATCATCTGATACGGATCATGAAAGTTGGGAGGATAATGGCTATCCAGATGATGAGTGGTANTAGNNNTCTCTGAGCATTTCGTGATTTTCGTAGTTTCGNTTTACAAATTCAAAAGCAGCACGTACAATNCCNCCCATATTAAAACTGTTTTTAAAGTTTTTATCTGGGATATACTCNTAGATTTCAGACTTTAACTGCTGGACATTCTCAGNNGTTGAGAGTTCATCTTTTAGCATGCACTTCATCAATTGGGTAAGGCGACTCTCNGAGCTGAGTATACGCTTGGCGATAATCGCCCGTTCTTCGATTTTNTATTGATTGACCGCNTGTTTNTCCAGATGNGCACGTACCAATTCGACCATGGGAAAGTTTTCCTTAAAAAATTGTGGNCGATAGACCTTTAGCTTGGCCTCATAAGACTGCTGGTCAAAATCGATNGCNCGGATTTTATAAACAACCTGATCAAAATCGTGNGTNGGGACAATCACATANTTATAGGAACGCATGTCGCCCAACAANCGAATCATNCACCGTTCGTTGAACTTTACAAACTGTTTGGCGATTTGACTCTTTTCGCTTTGTGAACATTTGGGCAGATANTCCTTGATAAACTCATCNCCGGGAATCCCTGCGATATGTTCTTCCACCAAGGTGTCTTCACAAACCAAAAAATTNAGATTATATGGNGAAAGCATATGCTCAAACTCCAAACCNTAGGCNCGAGAAGCATCTGCCTTTTTCACATAGAANTAGGTNAAGTTATCNTTCAAAATGTTTCGAATCTTGATTCGAAATGGTTTTGAATTTCCAAAAGTGCAATAGTCAACAGCGTCCACNTTTAAAAACCGNAATACATNTGTACTTCCGTCGGAGAGNAAAAGCGTGTAGATGCGTTTNAGGTTGTCTTCNATTTCATCGCGCTCACTNTCATTGNAAAAAACACGAACCCAAAGGGAGTCGTTATCGTTTTTNTCCATCACAGCNACGGAACCNGAAAAACGCATCAAGTCTTGGTAGAAGATTGGGAAAGTGGCCGTTCGGTTATAATGNGTNAGGTAATCGCNCAAAAACGGACTAATCCGATAGCTCGGCTTTTTAGTTGTGATCAATTTGTCATTAGACGCCATTTTACAAAAGTAATGGCTTTTGCGCAATCTAAAGAACAATATGAATTGAGCGGTGCCTGAATTTGTGGTATTTTTGTTTGCTATGAAGTTTCACATTGTTTCCGATTTTAAGCCAACGGGGGATCAACCNGAGGCCATTCGACAGCTCGTNGAGGGATTGGAAAGCCGTGATCGATTTCAAACCTTGTTGGGCGTTACTGGNTCNGGAAAAACCTTTACNGTTGCCAATGTNATCGAAAAGGTGCAACGNCCCACCTTGGTTCTTGCGCACAANAAAACNCTCGCTGCGCAGTTGTATGCNGAGTTTAAGCAGTTTTTTCCNGAAAATGCTGTTGAGTANTTTGTGTCTTATTACGACTATTATCAGCCAGANGCCTATATCCCCACAACNGGAACCTATATCGAAAAGGACTTGTCGATCAATGAAGAAATCGAAAAGCTCAGACTAAGCACGACTTCTTCTCTNCTGTCGGGNCGTCGGGATGTATTGGTNGTTGCATCTGTTTCTTGNTTGTATGGGATTGGCAATCCGATTGAATTTCGAAAAAACGTCATCGGGNTTGAAGTNGGACANGTCATCGCNAGAACNGNATTNTTACATCGNCTCGTGCAAAGTCTTTATGCNCGAACGACTGCCGATTTTNTNCATGGAACNTTTCGTGTCAAAGGNGATATTGTAGATATTTTTCCGAGTTATGCNGATCATGCATTTAAAATCCATTTTTTTGGCGATGAAATTGAGGCGATTGAATGCTTTGACCCGATCAACAATAGCATCAAAGAAAAGTTTGATAAACTNACCATTTATCCTGCGAATATGTTTGTGACTTCACCCGACGTATTGCAAAATGCCATTCANCAAATNCAGGATGATTTGGTNGCACANGTGNGNTATTTTAAAGAAATCGGNAAGCATTTGGAAGCNACNAGANTNGANGANNGAACCAACTTTGANTTNGAGATGATNCGGGANNTGGGNTATTGNTCNGGNATCGAAAATTATTCTNGATANATCGATGGNCGNGCTCCNGGNACACGNCCNTTTTGNCTNTTGGATTANTTNCCAGATGATTATTTGATGATCGTTGACGAAAGTCATGTGACCCTTTCACAGGTGCATGCCATGTATGGCGGTGACCGAAGTCGAAAAGAAAATCTAGTGGAATACGGCTTTCGACTCCCTGCGGCTATGGACAACCGCCCATTGAAGTACGAAGAGTTTGAAACCCTTCAAAATCAAGTGATTTATGTGAGTGCAACTCCTGCTGACTATGAATTGGAGCAAACAGAGGGTGTGTATGTCGAACAAATCATTCGTCCAACTGGGCTACTTGACCCGATTATTGAAGTCAGGCCTAGTCAAAACCAAATCGATGATTTGGTCGAGGAAATCCAAGTTCGTGCTGAGGTAGATGAGCGGGTTTTGGTCACAACACTGACCAAGCGCATGGCGGAAGAACTCACCAAATACCTATCGCGGATTTCGATTCGATGTCGTTATATCCACAGTGATATTGATACGTTGGAGCGTGTGGAAATCATGCAAGACTTACGTCGCGGATTGTTTGATGTCCTTATTGGGGTCAACTTACTTCGGGAGGGATTAGACCTGCCAGAAGTTTCATTAGTTGCGATTATCAATGCAGATAAAGAAGGGTTTTTGCGATCTGCACGATCACTCACCCAAACGGTAGGGCGAGCAGCCAGACATTTGAATGGAAAAGCCATTATGTATGCGGATACCATTACCAAGAGCATGCAAAAAACAATGGATGAGACCAACTATCGTCGGGAAAAACAACTCGCATTTAACGAAAAACACGGCATCACACCTACTCCACTAAATAAATCTGTTGACCAAGTCTTTGGGTATGATACGCAAAAAGCAGAAGGTATTCAACACGCTGCAGAACCAGACATGGAATATCTGACCGCAGATCAGATTCAGAAGCTCATTCGCGAGACTCGAAAAGCCATGGAAACTGCCGCAAAAGATCTTGATTTTGTTGAAGCCGCACGACTTCGAGATCGAATGAAAAGCTACCAAGATCATCTGAAAAACTGATTTTTTCAAAAATTGTTACCTTTCGTTTTTCTCAGATCATCTCAACCATATGCCTAAATCGCAATAATACACACCACAATGAACCCCCAAATTTCCCTGACAAACCAAGACGAAGTCTTCGCACTACTCGAAACCCATAAAAACAAAAGAGGAATACTGCATTGGAATTGGCAAAACAACTTGGACCGATTCAGTTTGAGTCTAGTGGTGATTCTTGTGCGCCTTTGGATTTGGTAAAACACCTCACTAGCGACTATTTACGATCCAAACTCAAGCTAGAACCTAGCGTTTGATTAAAATCATGGACGAGGAGAAATAAGAAGAACCAATGTTGACATTCATTTTGTTGAAATAACATTCAACAAAAAATGTATATATTAGATTGTTTTTTACAATATCTTATAATTATGAACAACAGCAACAAAAACAATGAAGCTCCTATTCTTATCCCCAAAGACAGTTATGTTGAGGGTTATATCAATTCCATCAAATCAATTCGGTTATAATGTGCCTTTCATGGCACTATACTGACAAAAAACAAGGTAATTGTTGACAAGGCGTCATCGGTTACTGGTGATATTATTTGTGAAAACTTGATGCTTTTCGGTCGAGTGAAGGGAAATGTGTTTTGTACGGGGAGGGCTACCATGAATGAAGGGTCATCTGTTAAAGGTAAAATTTATGCCTCTGCCTTTACGAGTTTAACAGAAACCGATTCGAATTTTATCGTGCAAATTCCCAAAAAAAGCATACTTGAAAAAGTCAGAGGGCTTTTAAACGATGTAACAACTGACGTTGGACTGTCTAAAGACACTCTACTATCAACGATAAGAGAAACCTTCTATGAGCATGTATTTGCTCGCAAAACGAATCCTAATGATTTGACCAGCTATGAGTTTACGCAACAAAAGAAGATTGTCAAACCCAAGGTCAAACCAATCCTCAAAAATGGAGAAAGTTCAGCTTCATCTGAGAAAAAATCACAGCTCGTAAAATAAAAAAACCAGCCCGTGGGCTGGTTTTGATTTAGCGAATTTCGATTTGCTTTTTGGGTTCTGGAATCGCTTCTTTTCGTTTGGGAAGAACGATGGAAAGCAAACCATTTTTGTAATTGGCTTTGATGTTTTTCGTGTCAATCGTTTCAGGGATCCGAAAACTGCGTGTAAAGGACGCATAGTCAAACTCTCTTCGTGTGAACTGCATATCGTTTTCTACTATTTCATTTTCAGCAGTGGTTGAAATCGTTAAGGTATCTTCTTCCAACTCCACATCGAAGTCTTTTTTCTCCTTACCTGGTGCGACCAGCTCCAAATGAAAAGCATTGTCTTTCTCTGTGATATTTACCGCAGGGGTTTGATGTGTTCTCGGCGCCAAGTCAATCCCAAAATCACGTGTGAAAAACTCGTCAAATAAGGAAGGAAACCAAGGGGTTGTTCTACGTATCATATTCATTACTTTAATTTTTAAGTTCATCAACACTTAATCAAATTGTGAACCAAATGAATATTCATGTCATAATGGCATTTGTTTATCGTATTTTTATGACAAAGTGTCTGTATATCGAAGAACCTCTTGCACCTTGTCGGCAGCTTCTTGAAACAAAACAGCGCTGTGAACAGCCAATCCTGAATTGTCAATCAACGCTTTGGCAATATCAGCATTGGTACCTTGCAAGCGCACGATAATAGGTACTTGAATCGAGTCACCCATATTTTTATAGGCATCTACAACCCCCTGCGCAACGCGGTCGCAACGAACAATCCCCCCAAATATATTAACCAAAATCGCTTTGACTTTAGGGTCTTTGAGAATCAATCGAAAAGCCGTTTCGACTCGTGCAGCATTAGCCGTGCCACCCACATCGAGAAAATTTGCCGGTTCTCCACCCGCCTGCTTGATCAAGTCCATGGTCGCCATGGCAAGACCAGCACCGTTGACCATACAACCTACATTACCATCAAGAGCCACATAATTGAGTCCAACTTCTTTGGCCTCCACTTCAACGGGATTCTCCTCTCGCAAATCGCGAAGTGCCTGATAATCTTTGTGACGGAATAGCGCATTGTCATCTAAAGATACTTTGGCGTCAACCGCTAAAATTTTATCATCTGATGTTTTTAACACGGGATTGATCTCAAAAAGAGATGAATCAGACTGTACATAGGCCTTGTAAAGTGCAGTTACAAAACGAACCATCTCCTTAAACCCATTGCCCGAAAGACCCAAATTAAACGCGACACGACGTGCCTGAAAAGGCATCAAGCCAACTGCAGGGTCTACATCTTCCGTAAATATCAAATGTGGGGTTTCCTCTGCAACGGTCTCAATGTCCACTCCACCCTCAGTCGAATACATAATCATATTGCGACCCGTAGAGCGATTCAACAAAACGGACATATAATATTCCTCTGGTTCAGAATCCCCAGGGTAATAGACATCCTCAGCAATCAAAACTTGATGGACACGCTTGCCTTCCGGAGGGGTTTGTGGAGTTACCAAATCTATCCCCAGAATACTGCCAGCCACTTCCTCGACCTTGTCGATTCCTTTGGCGAGCTTCACACCACCGCCTTTGCCACGGCCCCCTGCATGAATCTGGGCTTTGATCACAAACCAAGATGTGCCTGTCTCTTCAGACAAGACCTCGGCTGCCGTTACTGCGTCTTTTGTGTTTTGGGCAACTTTTCCCCTCTGTATGCGAACCCCAAATGAAGATAAAATCTCTTTGGCCTGGTACTCATGTACGTTCATTGTGCTGTTTGTTTGCTGCAAAAATAGAAAACAAGCATCGATCACAACAGAGAATTATTATTTTGTTTTGTTATATTTATAACATTTTGTTGTTTTTTTATATCATTGTCAAAAATGGTTTTGATATCAGGAAGAACAAAGTTAGATTTGCAGCAAAATTATCCCGATGAAAAATACCGTATTGACATCGATAGCAAATCAATTTGGAAGTCCCATCTACGTCTATGACGCAGAGAAAATGGAACACCAATACAAGCGATTGACAGAGGCATTTCAGAATGTTCCGCAATTGCGTATCAACTATGCCGTGAAGGCCCTATCCAATGTGAATATCCTCAGCTTTATGCACAGTCTGGGTGCTGGCTTGGATACCGTTTCGATACAGGAGGTCAAACTCGGTTTGTCTGCAGGGGTTCCAGCCCAGATGATCATCTTTACGCCCAACGGTGTATCGCTTGAGGAAATCGAGGAAGCGGCAGCACTCGGGGTCCAAATCAATATCGATAACCTCTCTCTCCTCGAGCAATTTGGGAGCAAACACCCTGATGTTCCTGTATGTATTCGTATCAATCCCCATGTGATGGCGGGTGGTAATGCCAATATCTCTGTGGGACATATCGACTCCAAATTTGGGATCAGCATCCATCAACTGCCACATATTGTTCGGATTGTCGAAAATACAGGCATGCGCATCAATGGGATTCATATGCACACAGGCAGTGATATTCTTGATATCGATGTGTTTTTGCATGCGGCTGAAATTTTGTTTACCACCGCAAAGTCCTTTCGCGATCTTGAGTTTTTGGATTTTGGGAGTGGATTTAAGGTGCCTTATCATCCCAACGATATTGAGACCAATATCGAAGAATTGGGACAAAAACTTGGGGAGCGGTTTCAATCGTTTTGTAAAGACTACGGCAAAGAATTGACCTTGGCGTTTGAGCCCGGGAAATTTTTGGTGAGCGAAGCGGGATATTTCCTCACCCAAGTCAATGTAGTCAAGCAAACCACCTCAACGGTATTTGCGCAAGTCAATAGTGGGTTTAACCACCTCATTCGACCCATGCTCTACGGCTTACAACACCATATTGAAAACATCTCCAATCCAAATGGACGCGAGCGGTTTTATTCTGTAGTGGGCTATATCTGCGAAACGGACACTTTTGCCAACAACCGAAGAATCAATGAGATTTCGGAAGGCGATTTGTTGTGTTTTCACAATGCGGGTGCTTACTGTTTTTCCATGGCGAGCAACTACAACTCACGCTTCCGTCCAGCGGAAATTTTCTGGCACCAAGGCGAAGCCAAATTGATTCGAAAAGCAGAACAGTTTGATGATTTACTTCACAACCAAGTTGTTCTTGACTTAGCTGCGGTGAAGGTATAACTACCCAATCACCCCCGAGCCAATCAACTCATCTTTGAGATACCAAGCGGCAAATTGCCCAGCGGCAATCGCAGACTGCGGTTGGTCATAAACCAAATACAGCCCTGTTGATGTTGGATGTAGCGTTGCTTTTGCCAATGGCTGACGGTAACGGATACGCGCCCATACCTGCATGGGCTCATGAGGCATCAAATCTGGGCGTACCCAATGCACGTCCGCTTGCGCAATCCACAAGGCAGAGCGCAGCAGTCCGAGGTGAGACTTTCCCTCTCCAACATAAATAATATTGTCTTTTACATCCGTAGCCAGCACAAATAGCGGTTCTTTGGTGCCGCCAACAGCCAAGCCCTTCCGTTGACCCACAGTAAAGAAATGCGCTCCATCATGGGTACCAACCTCTACCCCATCCGCAGCCGAGTAACTGTATTTGGTGGCAAGCCCTTCGGGTGTTTCTTCGGGCTTGATTTGATACATCGGATGGGAATCGGGAATCTGAATAATTCGACCAGTTTTAACGGCAAGTTGTTGCTGTAAAAATTCTGGTAAGCTCACCTTCCCCACAAAGCACAAACCCTGTGAATCCCGCTTTTCCGCAGTGACCAACTCTTGATCTTTGGCGATCTTCCGCACCTCTGGCTTGGTCAATTCGCCAATTGGAAACAGTGTTTTGGCCAATTGCGCCTGATTGAGCTGACACAAAAAATAAGATTGGTCTTTGTTGTTGTCCACCCCTGCCAACAAGCGGTATTGTGTTGTTCCTTCAATCTCCACTTGTCCTTTACGGCAATAGTGACCCGTAGCCACAAAATCAGCTCCCAATTCTATTGCGATTTTGAGAAATACGTCAAATTTGATTTCACGGTTACACAAGACATCTGGATTGGGTGTTCGCCCACGCTCATACTCCACAAACATATAATCCACGATACGTTGTTTGTATTCCTCACTTAAATCAACCGTTTGAAAGGGAATCCCGAGTTTTTCAGCGACGAGCATCGCATCGTAACTGTCCTCGAGCCAAGGGCACTCTTTGGAGATGGTGACGCTATCGTCGTGCCAGTTTTTCATAAACAAACCGATCACCTCATAGCCCTGCTGTTGCAACAGATAAGCTGTCACACTCGAATCGACTCCACCAGAGAGTCCAACAACTACACGTTTTGAATCGGATTTCATCGCGAAGCAAAGGTAACCAAAAGCGGTCTAGCGACGGCGACCTGTCCGTTTTTGCTGTTCGGCTTGTTCCATCATCTCTTCCATTTTCCTTTGGAATCGACTTTGCTTTTTGGGNTTCTTTTTNTTTTCCTCAATCTGGATAAAGATTTTTTCTTCATCGATGATATAGTTTTTAATCACCAACATTATCCCAATGGTAATGAGGTTTGAAATCAGATAATACAAACTCAATCCAGAGGCGTAGTTATTAAAGAAAAACAACATCATGATTGGCATGAGGTAAATCATAAACTTCATGTTTGGCATACCGGGTTGGGTGGGTTGCATTTGCTGACCCATGGTCATTTTTGAATACACAAAAATNGCGATTGATGCCAAGAGCGGGAACAGACTCACATGGTCTCCATAAAANGGNATGGAAAAAGGAAGGTCTAAAATGGCGTCATAGGACGACAAGTCCTCCGCCCATAAAAAGGATTTTCCACGAAGGGAGAAGGCAACTGGAAAAAAGTAAAACAANCCCAAGAAAACGGGCAANTGCAACAAGCTCGGCACACAACCAGCCATGGGGTTTGCCCCTGCTTTGGAGTAGAGCTTCATGGTTTCCTGTTGCTTTTTCGCACGGTCATTTCCATATTTATCATTGAGCGCATTGATTTCGGGNCGNAATACTTTCATTTTTGCCTGNGANAAATAAGATTTATANGTCACNGGNGATANNGCCANTCGAACGATGANTGTCATCACGATAATGGNAATTCCATANGGNAAGAACCCACTCAANAANCCAAACAAAGGGAAAAACAAAAAGCGGTTCATCCATCCGATGATNCCCCAACCAAANGANATGGATTCGGAGAGATTCTCATCATAGGTTTTTAAAATCTCATAATCTGTTGGACCGATAAACCAGTCAAATGACGTGTTTAANGCCCCATTTTGAGAAGCGATGGCTGTTGTGGTTTCAAATCGTTTTAAAAATACCGAATCGTCGCTGCTGTCGGGGTTCATCAAAGAAGATGACTCCACATNAATCGACTCAAATTGGGTGGTTGGAATGAGAATCATGCTAAAGAAATGCTGTCGGTACGAAATCCAGGACACCTCTTTNTCTTTATCATNATCTTCACCCATCGCGGACAAGGCCTGTACTTTATCNNCTTCATACTGATAGGTCAACTGGGTGTATCGGTTTTCATAATCGGCACTCAATGCATGGCGAAACCCATCCAAGCCCCAGTATAAATCGGTTTCGGGCTGAACGTTCAAACCACTAGAGCGTATCCCAAATTNAAAACGATATGCCTGACTGTCNTCCCNTTCTTTGGAGAGGGTATAAATATAGTCCAATGTTCCTCCTGCGACTTGAGAACGCATCGTGAGTTGGTTCCCNTCNAGANTNGGTNAAAAGTCNANGTCACGGGTGTTGATNAACGCTCCNTTGGCTTCGATCCGCAANTTGAAATCTGTGTTTCCGTCTTTGACAACAAAGACCTGCTCGTTGAGGTGGTTGGTGTGTTGTTTGAGTTCAGCTTCTTGGATAAATCCTCCTTTGGAGGTTACCGCCAAGCGCAACAACTCATTTTGTANTGTTGTGACTTGTTCGGNTATGGAATCCATCANNANNGGGGCNTTNTTTGCAACCGGAACNGTGGGTTGTGGAGCATCATCCNCNTGNGATTGGGTGGTNGTGGCATTGGTCTCCAACTGCGCATTTTGCTCNATCATTTCCGACTGGTCATACATCATCCAAATCAGAACGAGGAAAAGCAAAAAGAAACCGATAATTTGTAAGGGGTCTATTCTTTTTTCTTCCATCTTGGGTTATTTTTTAGATTNTGCATAGCGGTTNCACGCATTCACAAAACCGACAAACAAAGGGTGNGGNTTGGCAACTGTACTGCTNTATTCTGGATGATACTGCACGCCGACAAACCANGGGTGTGCAGGGAGTTCAATCGCTTCCACGAGTTTGGTTTCGGGGTTGACTCCCGAGGCAATCATGCCATGCGCTTGATATTGTTCGTAATAGNCATCATTGAACTCATAGCGGTGACGATGACGTTCTTCAATGCGGTCATTTTNATACACCTTGTGCANCAGNGNATCCTTTTCGATCGCACAAGTCCAAGCACCCAATCGCATGGTTCCGCCTTTTTGAATNATATTGCGTTGTTCNTCCATCAACGNAATCACGGGNTGCGGGGTGTCCGCATCCATTTCAACNGANTTGGCAGTGNGNAGTTGGAGNACATTCCGNGCATACTCGATCACAGCCATTTGCATTCCCAAACAAATCCCAAANAATGGAATCTGATGTTCACGAACATATTTGACCGCGTTGATTTTNCCTTCAATCCCACGCTCNCCAAANCCCGGTGCGACGAGAANCCCATCGAGATTGGNGATTTTTTCTTGTACATCNTTTTCCTCCAAATACGAAGAATGAATCGGAACCACCTTGACTTCTACTTCATTGGCAGCACCTGCATGCACAAAAGATTCCAAAATCGATTTGTACGAATCTTGCAACTCAACATACTTTCCGATAAGTCCAATGGTTACCGTGCTTTTTGGGTTTTTGTGACGTTTGAGAAAATTCTTCCAGTGGGTCAAGTCGGGTTGGTTCTCATCTTCAATTCCCAATCGCTTCATCACCACTTGATCCAGACCTTCTTCATACATCAATATCGGCACGTCGTAAATGGTCTCTGCATCGATCGATTGAATGACAGCTTCTTGCTCGACATTGCAAAACAAGGCCAGTTTTTTCCGTAAATCGTCCGAAAGTTCGTGTTCGGTTCGGCATACCAAAACATCTGCATTGATTCCGCTTTCCATCAGGGTTTTTACGGAGTGTTGGGTAGGTTTGGTTTTCAATTCTTTTGCAGCGGATAAAAACGGCACAAGCGTCAGATGGATAACCACGCAGTTTTCCCGACCGAGTTCCCATCGCAATTGACGTACGGCCTCGATATAGGGCAAGGACTCAATATCACCGACTGTACCACCGATTTCGGTGATCACCACATCGTGCTCGTCGCCTTTCCCCAAAAGTTGCATGCGCGCCTTAATCTCGTTTGTGATATGCGGAATCACCTGTACGGTTTTGCCTAAAAAGTCACCGCGTCGTTCTTTCTCAATCACACTTTGATAGATACGACCCGTTGTGACATTGTTTGCTTGCGAGGTCTTCACATTGAGAAAGCGCTCATAATGTCCGAGATCCAAATCGGTCTCAGCGCCATCGTCCGTCACATAGCACTCCCCATGCTCGTAAGGATTGAGCGTTCCTGGGTCAACATTGATATAGGGATCGAATTTTTGGATGGTGGTTCGCAAACCGCGGGCTTGTAACAATTTGGCGAGGGATGCGGAGATAATGCCTTTCCCTAATGATGAGGTCACTCCACCGGTTACAAAAACGTATTTGGAATTTGGCATTAAACGCTATTTTTTTTTCAATTCGTGAACAAAAGTACAAAACGACCATGACAAATTCATCGGATTATTCATCGGTTAGCTCTATGGTTTCATATCCCTTGTGTTGGAGCAAATACACCGCTGTGTTTCGAAACCCTTTGGCTTGCTCCTGAAACAGGAATTTATTCTGTAAATATTGGGTTTCCCCAAGTTCAAAGCCATCGATCAATTCTTTTCGTGTGGCGGTTCGGAGCGACAAATCGGTCATCAACTCATACCCACGAATGGCTTCGCGAGTCGGTACCGTGCCATAGGCGGACTCATAGCGTTCGTACAAGCTGGTCAATGCAATTGGATTGATGTCAAATGTTTCTGCGTAGGTAAACGACAGGTTTCCCAGATGTGATTGGTCGATGTTTTCATCGTCGTATGCCGACGAGCGATCCAAGGTCATGAGTTTTGTTTTTCGGTCCTCGTTTTGCTGGGCATTCAGCATTGACACCATACTGATGATCAGGTTGGTTTTTTTGGTTTCCAGAAACACCCAGTTTTGCTCCAAATGCGAGGTCAGCGAGTCGATGAGTTTGGGCTTGACGAAATTGAATTCTGGGTCAGGGTTTACAATTTCTGCCAAAGGGAACTGTTCTTTTAATCGATTTTGAGTCGCCAGATTTTCAGGATCGGCCACGATCACCACACAGGGATTTTCTGCCGATTGATCCAGAGAGTCGATATAGCGATGCATGCGTTCTCTGAGCAATTTGCGATCCGTTGAGCTATGTACCACGTTTTTGCGCATGGCCAACGGCTTGGTCGTGAGCGGAGAAACCAAGGGAAACTTACGGTTTTCCAATTTTTCAGAGACGGTATTAAAGTGTCGTGGTACAAAAGGTCCAACGACAAAATCATAGGACGAAAAGTCATTGGCGTCCAAGAGTTGGTTGATCCGAAAGTTACTGTTTTCCGTATCCAAGACCGTGAAATCGATTGACAAACCAAGTTCGACAAGATCTTCCATAGCCAAGCGTGCGCCTGCATAGAAGTCGAGGGATATGGTTTGCAAATTTCGTGTTTGTAAAATCTGATTCATTTGTGCCACCGAGTCAATCGGAACAGTGGGTAGGCGAAATGGCGCCAACAAAGCCACTTTTAACTCCGTCTGTCGAAACAAACTATCGCGCAGATTGACCTTTTCAACGATCAAGTTGTCTTCTGTAGTATAGGTCGGAGAATTGCGTTTGGGTAGGCGCAGGATCATTCCTGCCAACAAACCCTTTTCAGACAACTCGGGATTGAGCGCAATTAGCTCTACCTCACTCACGCCAAACTTCACTTCCAAGCGATAATAGCCCTCTTTGGGTTTTACCATATAATAGTTGTAATTGGGGTCAAATGAGTTGGTTTCGACCGACGCTTCTGGAATCACTAGCACTTGATCAATCGATATGACTGCATCCATGTCTGGATTTGCCGCTTTGAGTTCTTCGAGGGTAATCCCGTATTGATAAGACACACGCCAAGGCGTTTCCCCTTTTTTGACTGTATGGGTATTGGCTTGGGGTTCTGGTTCTGGTTCTGGTGGGGGTGGAATCTCTTTATACCGCGGAATTTTGAGTTTCATTTTCCGCTTTAAACCATCTTTGAGCTCGGGATTGTAATACAACAACTGTTGCGCACTGATTTCATATCGTTTTGTCAAGCTAAAGCTGGTGTCCCCTTTGCGGACTTTATGAATCAAAAAGTGTGTGCGATAGTCCTCACTGGGGTCTTGTGCTTCTAAGTTTGCGGTAAGCAACCCAAACACAAGTCCAAAAAAGAAAAGCACACGCCTACTCCCACTCAATCGTGGCAGGCGGTTTAGAACTGATATCATAAACTACTCGATTAATTCCTTTAACTCGATTGATAATTTTGTTGGAGATATTTTGCAAAAACGGATAGGGCAAATTCACCCAATCTGCTGTCATTCCATCGGTGGACTCCACAGCCCGTAGCGCAACGCATTTTTCATAGGTTCTTTCGTCTCCCATGACCCCTACGCTTTGCACAGGTAGCAATATCGCACCGGCCTGCCACACTTTATCGTACAGCCCTTCTTCTTTTAGTCCATCGATGAATATCGAATCGACTTCTTGGAGCATCTGTACTTTTTCGGCTGTGATATCCCCCAAAATCCGAATTGCCAAGCCCGGCCCTGGAAAGGGATGGCGACCGAGCAAGCTGGCGGACAAACCCAAGGTTTTACCAACTCGTCTCACTTCGTCTTTAAACAACATCCGAAGGGGTTCGACCACTTTGAGTTTCATATAGCTTGGTAATCCCCCGACATTGTGGTGGGATTTGATCGTTGCCGATGGTCCATTGACAGAAACAGACTCAATCACATCTGGATAAATCGTTCCTTGTGCCAACCATGTGATGTTGGTCAGGGCAGTGGCTTCATCATCAAAAACATCGATAAACACTTTCCCGATGCGTTTGCGCTTTTCTTCTGGGTCGGATACTCCAGCCAAGTGTCCTAGAAAGCGATCGCTGGCATCGACGCCTTTTACATTGAGACCCAAGCCCTCATACTGCTTTAGAACATCAGTAAATTCATTTTTTCGTAACAGCCCATTATTGACAAAGATACAATGGAGCTGCGGGCCAATTGCTTTGTGTAAAAGCATGGCTGCTACCGTAGAATCGACCCCGCCCGAAAGACCCAAAACAACACGATCCTCTCCGATTTGATTTTGCAATGCTGCGATGGTCATCTCGGCAAATGAACTGGGTGTC
This sequence comes from Flavobacteriaceae bacterium TMED81, assembly GCA_002171575.2. Classification (GTDB taxonomy): domain Bacteria; phylum Bacteroidota; class Bacteroidia; order Flavobacteriales; family Flavobacteriaceae; genus UBA724. The sequence continues at coordinate 44,438 of NHEI02000015.1, read as the reverse complement.
CAATCTTGAACAACTGTAGCAATGGAGACCAGAAAGTTTTCCAACAACTGCTTACCGTCAGTGGTATGATAGACTTCGGGGTGAAACTGAATGGCATAGGTCATTTCGCCTTCAATCCGATAAGCGGCATTGTGTACATCATCAGTGCTGGCCAAACAAACTCCTCCTGTAGGTAAGGTTTGAATCGTATCACTATGGCTCATCCATACTTGTGTGCCTTGAGAAATCCCAGCAAAGAGGGGGTCATCGTTGATCGTTGTCAGTTTGGCACGTCCGTATTCCCGCGTACTGGAAGGCGCAACCTTACCGCCTCCAAAATGTGCCAGGTATTGGGCACCATAGCATACCCCAAGCAAAGGTTTTTTTTCTCGGATTTCTGCTAAATCGGGATGGGGTGCATCATCACCACGAACCGAAAAGGGCGAGCCCGAAAGGATCACCGCTTTAAATGTATCGATCTGTTTTGGTGGGTTGTTAAATGGGTGAATTTCACAATAGATATTCAATTCGCGTACGCGTCGAGCAATCAGCTGGGTGTATTGTGAACCAAAGTCTAGGATTAAAACCTTGTTTTGCATAGTCAAAAATACGATTTCTACCTCGTACTTTTTCTATATCCCTTGCTTTTTTTTACAGCGAAAAGCACACAAAGTCTTTTTCATTTGGGTCGATATGCTTGATCAAAAAGGGAATAAAATCATCGCCATACTGCAAAACAAACTCTGCAAAATTGACCCTGCGCTCTTGCAAGTCCCCCATCGGGAATAGCTGTTGTTGGAGCTCAGTCATGCGATTGACATGATCCACCAATTTGATACGTTGGGCTTTGAGCAGTCTTTTTTCGAGTCGGTCAATTCCCTTTTTTTGCTTTTTTTCCTGTGCTTCTACTGCTCCCAAAAATGAAGCATCGGTTTGTTTTGCCAGTACATAAAGAGAGTTAAACTGCTCATCTAAATGCGCTTTGAATTCCCCCAAATCAATATCGATGTTGCTGATTTGACGAACCCGATGGTTGATCAACTCGTTGGTTGGTAAAAACAAATCGGCAATTGAAATATCCAGTTTGTCGATCTTTTGTTGCTGCTTGTCGCTGATCAACAAAACCGAAGATCGCAGCTTTAGCATAGGCATGGGCAAATCAAAGCTCGCAAACACTGCGCTGAGCTGTAACCAATAGGCCAACTCCGAACCACCGCCAACAGTCACCAAATTGGGCAAAATCAGTTCTTGATAGATCGGACGAAACAGTGCGTTGGGGGAAAATCGTTCGGGGTGGGATTTGATTTCCTTGATCAATTCCTGTTTGGAAAATGAAATCGCTGTATTGACAACCCCATAACCAGTTGTGGTTTTTTCGATGCGTTGCCGTCCTGACTCTCCCATATAAAATAGGTTGATGTCTCTGGGATTGACCTGTGCTTTCATCTTGGTTTGCAAAACATCATTTAGTTTTTTCACTGTCATTTCACTCCCCTTTTGGATCAGTTGCTCCTCGCATTCTCGTTGGAGATACGGAACAAATTCTTGCTTGAGTTTTGGGTTGTCACCATCAACAATGACCAAACCATAGCGACCAAAAAGCTGATGAACCAAAAAGCGAGTCGCATCTGCCAAATTGGAATGCGCAACATAGCTTTGCGCAAAGAGATCTTGAAGTTCTTCCGCATGCGGACGATCGCCCAAATGCTGTTTCCAAACCTCCAAAACCTGACCCAAGCCCTCGGTTGACAAGCGCCCCACTGGTCCCTGTTGCTCCCTTGACCAATGAATGCTCTGCCCATTGACTGAAAAGTGGTTGATTTCTTCAAAATCGTGATCCTCTGAGGCCATCCAATAGACCGGCACATAGGTGTTCCCGTCCTGAAGTGCGTTCCATTGGTTTGCAATCTTTATGACGTCTATAATTTTATATAAAAAATAGAGCGGTCCCGTAAACAGATTCAGCTGATGCCCTGTAGTTATGGTAAAACTCTTAGGCGACAACAAGCTGTCAATCTGAGTAGTGGGCGCATCCTTGATGTGATGGTATTGGGCAGTGAGTACCTCTTTCAGGGTTTGACGCTGTTGAGCAGTAAATCGTTTTTGCTGCTGTTGGACATGCGCTGCATCGGGGCGATTGGCAAAGGGACGATAAAAGCCCGCTAAGGCAGGGTCGGCAGAAACCACACGACTTGCCAAATCAGGCAAGCGTTGCGTTGTTGTATGTGGAATCCGATGGATTTGCATGCCGTAAAGATACAACACAGATGACTAGGGACTCGCAAGCGGGAAAAGACAATAGAGATGCTGCTTTGGAAAAGGATGATTCAAACCCAACCAATCATCGGGTTGTCCTGTGGTTGGTGAATTTTCCGAAAGGAATTAACGCACAAAAACAGGTGCAGCAGGGTCGGTGGTGTGCTCTTCACTGTAGCGGTAGCCGTCGAGGTCAAATCCCAATACATCATTGGCCGTTTGGGCATTCGTATCGATAAGGTAGCGCGCCATCAATCCTCTGGCTTTTTTGGCATAAAAAGAAATGATTTTGAGCGTACCGTTTTTATAATCTTTAAATACAGGTTCAATCACCTTAGCATCTAAATCGCCGAGTGAAACAGCAGAGGCATATTCCTTACTTGCAAGGTTCACAACACACTCATCAGATTGGAGTTCGCGATTGAGTTGGGCAGTGATTTTATCTTGCCAAAAACCGTACAAATTCTTGCTGCCATTCACTGCAAAAGAGGTACCCATTTCCAAACGGTAGGGCTGCATGAGATCAAAGGGCTTGAGTACGCCATAAAGACCTGAAAGGATACGCAAGCTATTGTTGAGCGTGTCCCATTTGCCTTCCTCGATCGTGTAGGCGTCTAGACCTGTATAAACATCTCCATCAAAAACATAGACCGCTGGGCGGGCATTATCAGCCGTAAAAGGAACCGAAAAGCTTTGGTTGCGCGTCCAATTGAGCTCGGCGAGTTTGTCAGAAATTCCCATGAGTGCCTTTAGCTCGGCAGGTGATTTTTTTCGCAAAGCCGTATTGAGGGTAGCCGCTTCCTGAGCAAAAACGGGTTGGCTGCAAGTGGCATGCGGCAATGGGCTTTCGTAATTCAAAGACTTGGCGGGGGATACTAATAGTTTCATATCAACAGCTTTTGGTCAAAAATAACAAGGGTTTTTGGGATAGGCAAGTTCCAGAGATTCAAAGTATTAATTATAAATTGAATACTTAATCCAATCTGTGCTTAGCGTAGTGTCGCCATTTATCTAGGGCAGTCAGCATATCATTGGGCAGGGGTGCTTCAAATGACATCGATTTGCCAGAAATAGGATGAACAAAGCCCAGCGTTTGGGCGTGAAGTGCTTGGCGTGGGAGTAGCTTAAAGCAATTGTCCACAAACTGTTTGTATTTTGTAAACGTGGTGCCTTTTAAGATGTGATCACCCCCATAACGCGCATCACTAAAAAGCGTGTGACCTATCGACTTCAGATGCGCTCGAATCTGATGGGTACGTCCCGTTTCGAGTTTGCACCGCAACAAAGTGGTGTATCCAAAGCGTTCGACCACCTCATAGTGGGTGATGGCTTCTTTGCCTTGCTCCCCGTCGGGAAATACAGTCATCAACAATCGGTTTTTGGGATCTCTACCAATATGTCCTTCAATTGTGCCTTTGTCATCCAGAACGTCGCCCCAGACCAATGCGAGATAGCTACGGGCAGAAGTTTTGTCAAAAAACTGTTTGGCCAAGTGAGTCATCGCCTGTTCTGTTTTGGCAATAACGAGCAAGCCGCTGGTGTCTTTATCAATCCGATGTACCAAACCGGGTCTTTCGTTGGCATTTAAAGGTAAAGACTCAAAATGATGCAACAGGGCATTGAGCAGCGTACCACTGTAATTTCCATGGCCGGGATGAACAACCATGCCTGCAGCTTTATTGACCACAACCAAGGCATCATCTTCATAGACGATGTCGAGGGGAATGTCTTCTCCCACGAGTAAGTTTTCATACGGAGGATGGGCAAATAAAACTTGCACCTTATCTCCCCCTTTGACCTTATAGTTGGATTTGACAGCTAGGTCATTGACATGGACACTCCCCGCTTTTGCTGCCTGTTGAATTTTGTTGCGTGTGGCATTTTCAATGCGATTCATTAAAAATTTATCGACGCGCAGGGGTTGCTGACCACTGTCGGCTATAAAGGCATAATGCTCATAGAGCGAATCGTCTTGGTCCTGTGTCTCCATCATCGGGCTCGTCTTCCATTTCCGAGAACTAAATCGACTTTGGACGATTTTGGGATTTTAGCACCTGGATCAATCTCATCGCCTTCAAAGCGCAAAGCCAAGACCATATCTTTACCGATATTGTTGCGGTAGCTAATGTTTCCAACCTCCAATCCGACAGCACGCAAAGAGGAAACCGCATTGCGATAGGTTACTTGCACCACATTGGGTACAGATACTTTTCGAAAGGTAGATGGGTTGAGCGTGAGGTAAATTTTACGTCCTCGCTTGACTTCATCATGGGCGCGCGGTTGGTGTTCGATAACCGATAGCGGTGCGATTTCGGGATTGAATTGGGTGGAGTCAATGACTTCAAAATTGAGTCGCAAATCGGAAAGCAAATCTTCGGCCTCCGCTAGCGGGATTTGATGAAGATCTGGCACCGCAATCAAACGGTTTTGACGGGTGTGAAAGTGTAGAATCAAAAACAATAAAAAAACCAAACCAACCCCAACGAGACCTGCTTGAAGGAGTGACATTAAAAAGGATTTGCTGATAAAAAACCGAAGTCGTCGCATTCGGTCAAAATTAATGATATTTTTGTCAAATGAAACTACGTGTAGCCGTAATAATGGGAGGGTATACATCCGAGCATGACATTTCGCTGAAAAGTGGAGCTGTCGTGATGGCCCATATCGACAAGGAGGTTTATGATCCTTACGCCGTACGAATCGACAAAGATGCCTGGCTTGTAGAGGTTGATGGCAATTGGAAACCGATTGACATTGCTGATTTTAGCAGCGGTGATCTACGGTTTGATGCGGTATTTAATGCTGTGCATGGTACGCCGGGTGAAAATGGAGAGCTACAGTCCTATTTTGACAGTTTGCAAATCCCCTACACTGGCTGTGCAGCAGAGGTCTCTTCCCTAACCTATAACAAGGCAAAAACCTTAGAATACTTAGCGCCACATGGGATTGCCATGGCAACGCGAATTGTCCTTTCAGCTGGGGACACAATTGATACACAAGAGATCGTTGCAAAAGTGGGGCTACCCTGCTTTGTTAAAGCCAACCAAGCGGGAAGTAGCTTTGGCGTGTCAAAGGTTTATGAAGAAAACAACTTGCGTGCGGCGATCGAAGTTGCTCACAAAGAAGATAGCGGAGTGTTGATCGAGTCGTTTTTGCAAGGGACCGAAGTTTCTATTGGCGTTATCACCTATCAGGGGAAAGTGCGTGTTTTGGCACCAACAGAAATCGTCACAGATGAGGATTTTTTTGATTTTAGTGCCAAATACGAAGGGAAGTCGGAAGAAATTACCCCTGCTCGATTGACTGAATCCCAACATCAAGCATTGCGAATTGCAGCAGAAAAAGTCTACACCGCTCTGGGTATGAAAGGCATGAGCCGAAGTGATTTTATTTTTGTTGGAAACGTCCCCCACTTTTTGGAAATCAATACCGTTCCCGGGCTAACAGAAGAAAGTTTGCTGCCACAGCAAGCCAAACACGCTGGCATATCGCTGAGAGATCTAATTGGAAATGCTCTGGTCGAAGCCATGGAAAAATAAATACCTTTGCACTATGAAACGAGCCGTTTTTCCTGGGTCTTTTGATCCGCTTACACTAGGTCATCAAGACATCGTTGAGCGTGGAGCAACCATTTTTGACGAGATTATCGTTGGGATTGGGTATAATGCCGAAAAAAGCCATATGTTCTCCATCGAGCAGCGTAAGGAATTTATTGCGCAATGCTTTCAAGACAACCCCAAAGTTAAAGTGATGGATTACCAAGGACTCACCATTGATTTTTGTAAATCCGTAGGCGCCAACTATCTTCTGCGAGGTGTTCGTAACAACGGTGATTTTGAGTTTGAAAAAGCCATTGCCCGAACCAACCGTGAGTTGTCAAATATCGAAACGGTCTTTTTATTGACCTCAATCCAAACTTCATTTATCAGCAGTAGCATCGTTAGAGAAATCATCCGCAATAAAGGAGACTATAAACGATTTGTACCAGATTGTGTTCGGATCTAACTGATCTTAAAATCTTTCAGTAAAAACTTGATATTGCCATATGAATTTTCTAAGGCCTTGGCCGTTTTTTTCGGGCCTTTCCATTTGGCTTTTGTGATGTCTTCCTGTAGCTCAGGCTTGAGTTTGCCAGTGTAGGTTGTCGTCATATGAAACCAATGGGTCTCTTTGAGTTGGTATTTGTCGTTGCGTTTAAAAATATGATAGGTCACGCCAGCCAACCCATTGAGCTGAAGTTTTTTGACTCCTGTTTCCTCTTTGACCTCACGTTTTGCTCCTTTTTCAAGGGTCTCACCCTTGTCAATTTTACCTTTGGGCAAATCCCATTTCCCTTTTCGAAAAATAAAAAGCATCTTCCCGCTTTGGTTCCGAACCAATCCTCCTCCCGCTTGAACAACTGGTAATTTGGATTTGAAAGTCCCCAAAAGCGTTGCGGGATCATCTCCGATCAAATATATTTTCTTTGCATTCGTTTCCTTTAGGACTTGTAAAATGGTCTGAAAAGATGTAGCTGCAAGAGGCAATACCAAGGCATGTTTAGATTTTGGGAGTGTAGTCGTTAAGATCATCAATTTTGTATTGATAAAAACTTTATACTTTTGTCCCATGATTCACGATGCCTTCACAGCCAAAAAAATTGCTGAGTTACTAATACAAATTAATGCAATAAAGTTGGAACCTAAAAATCCATTTACTTGGGCCAGTGGGTGGAAATCTCCAATATATTGTGACAACCGCATCGCATTGTCATATCCGACCGTTCGCACATACATCCGCGAGCAGTTCGCCAAGCAAATTGAAGCCATATATGGCAAGCCCGACGTGATTGCAGGCGTGGCAACTGGTGCCATTGGGATTGGGGCTTTGGTTGCCGAAGAACTCAACTTACCTTTTGTCTATATCCGTCCAAAGCCCAAAGGACACGGACGAAAAAATCAGATTGAAGGGATCTTGCCAAAAAACAGTCAAGTCGTTATGATTGAAGACCTCATCAGCACTGGAAAAAGCAGTATGGAAGCCATTAAAGCATTGCAGGAAAGCGATGCATCGATCAAGTGCTTGCTATCGATTTTTGATTACAATTTTCAGGTTGCCGAAAAACGATTTAAAAAAGAGGGGATCAGCGTTTATTCATTGAGTGATTACGAACATTTAATTGAGCTCGCCACCGAAAACCGCTTTATCCTCAAAAGCGAAGAAGAAATGTTACGCAAATGGCGTTTGGCGCCCGAAAAATGGAAACCCTAACAATATGGAAATCAATAGCTCGATCGCTCGTGTTGACCATTCAACCGAACAACTTTTTTCTAAACTGTCCAGTGTTGAAACCTACGAAGGCCTGATGCCAGAGGGTGCAGCGTTTACAAAAATTGACGATAACCGATTTCGATTTAAACTCGGTGGGATGCCTGAAATTGGACTGACAATCGGCGATAAACAGCCCAACGAATCAATCGTACTGACATCTTCCAGTGACAAAATTTCTTTTTCACTGCGTGGGCAGTTGACAAAAATCTCTGAAACGCAAACAGATGTTCAATTGCAATTTGAAGGAGATTTTAACCCGATGATGGCGATGATGGTCAAAAAACCCTTAACCCAATTTATGGAGTCATTGATCGGCAATATGCACAAACTGTAATTCCTTAACTTCAAACAGCTGCTCGCCAATTTCGGTTTCGAGTACAAGTTTTCCCTCTGGACTAACCGATCGGATAATCCCTTCAAACTCGTGTTTACCACTCACAAACCGCCTGTTTTGGTTCAAACCATAGAGAGATTGCTGGTAGGCATGATCCCAATCTTTCCCAGGGAGAGTTAGTCCCTCTATAAGTTTGGGCACTACAGACAACAGGAGAGTATTCAAATCATAGGTCTTTGCATTGCATAGCCGCATAGAAGTGGCATTGGGGAGTTGTGGAAATTGAATTTGATTGACATTGATTCCCATTCCAATAATGATCGACTTTGCCATTGACTTCTGCACACTGCTTTCCACTAAAATTCCAGCCAATTTTTTATCGCCTGACAAAATGTCGTTTGGCCATTTCACGGAGATATTTGGGATTTGAAGCGATAATAGCCAGTCTGCCAAACAAACAGAAACGATTTTATGGATTGAAAAAAGTTGATCTGCACTTCGGGTTAGATTTGGGATATACAGAGAAAACATCAGGTTTTCACCCGCTTGACTTGTCCAAACTTGCCCGCGCTGTCCTTTTCCTTTTTTTTGAAATAGACTCCAAACCACAGTGGGGGTTGTCAACACATTTGCCAATAACATTTGACGTAAGTGATCATTGGTGGAGTCGGTGGCATCAAGTTTGATTATATGCATGCAACAAAGCTAGCAATATCACTTCGTATTACACGAATTTGTAATAGATTTGCTGTATCTTGATTATATGAGTAAACTCGAAAACACGGATCAACTCATCGCAGCGATTGTCGATGCTCTTGAAAACATAAAAGGGGAAGACATCCGTATATTGGATTTGAGGGATATTGAAAACGCCGTGTGCAAATATTTTATCATTTGTTCAGGGGGCTCAAATACGCAAGTAAATGCCTTGGCTGGATCTGTTCAAAAACAAGTGAGCAAATCCCTTCGGGAAAAGCCCTTTCAGGTTGAGGGAACCGAAACAGCTGAATGGGTGCTATTGGATTATATCGACATTGTCGTTCATATTTTTCAAAAATCTGTTCGAAAAAACTATGACATCGAATCCTTGTGGGGCGATGCAAAATTGACTGAAATTGCTTCTAACTATTAAAAATGGCGAAAAAAGAAAAGACTCCAAATAAAAAATCAAATATTAGTGCCTATTGGCTGTATGGTTTGATTGCTGTGTTTTTTATCAGCATGTCATACTTCAATAACGATGGGATGACCAACGACCAGCGCATCAATATCTCTACCTTTGAGCGATTTCTCAATGATGACGAGGTCGAGCGTGTGTTGGTGATCAACAAAAGCTTGGCGCAAGTCACCATTAAGGATGATGCCCTACAAACTTCAAAGCACAAAGGTGCCCGATCGACAGATTTTTTGGGTCGTTCAAACGCCAAAGGACCACACTACCAGTTTGAAGTGGGTAACCTCGAGATTTTCCAAACCAAATTGGAAGAAGCAAAAAGCAATGGAGTTGAATTTGACTACGACTTTAAAACCGTAGAAAATCGATGGCTCGATGTGATGCTGAGTTTTCTACCCCTAATTCTGATTATCGGAGTGTGGATTTTCCTCATGCGTCGTATGTCTGGCGGAGGAGCTGGCGGAGGAGGTCAGATTTTTAATATCGGAAAGTCAAAAGCAAAACTCTTTGACGAGAAGTCAAACGTAAAAGTAACCTTTAAAGATGTTGCCGGACTTGAGGGTGCCAAAGAAGAGGTACAAGAAATTGTAGACTTTTTGAAAAACCCGAGTAAATACACCGTTTTGGGTGGTAAAATTCCAAAGGGTGCTTTACTTGTTGGTCCTCCAGGAACGGGAAAAACACTCTTGGCTAAAGCAGTTGCAGGGGAAGCAAAAGTTCCCTTTTTCTCCCTTTCGGGGTCGGACTTTGTAGAAATGTTTGTGGGGGTCGGTGCTTCACGTGTACGCGATTTATTTAAGCAAGCAAAAGACAAATCACCAGCTATCATTTTTATCGACGAAATAGATGCCATCGGCCGTGCCCGTGGAAAGAGCAATATGACGGGTTCGAATGACGAACGCGAAAACACACTCAATCAGCTACTCACCGAAATGGATGGTTTTGGAACTGATACCAACGTGATTGTATTGGCAGCAACCAACCGATCGGATGTATTGGACAAAGCCCTGATGCGAGCTGGGCGTTTTGATCGGCAGATTTATGTGGATTTACCCGACTTGCGTGAGCGCGAAGAAATTTTTAAGGTGCATTTAAACCCCCTTAAAGTTGATAAACAACTCGACGTGAGCTTTTTGGCCAAACAAACCCCTGGGTTTTCAGGAGCAGATATTGCAAATGTTTGTAATGAATCGGCTCTTATTGCTGCACGGAAAAGTAAGAAAAAGGTNGATCGACAAGACTTTCTCGATGCGGTTGATCGAATTGTTGGCGGCTTNGNGAAAAAGNGTAAGATNATNACGCCATCAGAAAAGAAAACCATTGCCTTTCACGAAGCAGGTCACGCTACAGTAAGCTGGATGCTAGAANATGCNGCNCCNCTTGTGAAGGTTACCATCGTGCCTAGAGGTCAATCTCTTGGGGCAGCATGGTACTTGCCAGANGANCGTCAAATTGTNCGNACAGAACAAATGCTTGACGAAATGTGTGCNACNCTGGGTGGTCGTGCTGCCGANCAAATCATTTTTGGTAAAATCTCNACAGGTGCNCTGAGTGATCTCGTAAAGGTAACCAGACAAGCTCGCGCGATTGTTACAGTNTATGGNCTGAATGATAAAATTGGAAATATCACTTATTACGATGCCAATGGGCAAAATGAGTTTGGGTTTACCAAACCGTACAGCGAGGAAACCGCAAAGCAAATTGATGAAGAAATTTCAAAAATTGTAGAACGGGAATACAAAAGAGCACTGGCTCTATTGCGAAAACACAAAAAGAAACTNANNGAGTTGGCAGAGCATCTNCTCGAAAAAGAGGTGATTTTTAAAGATGATCTGGTCACGATTTTTGGGAAGCGCCCATTTGNGAAGGAAGAAATNGTTGAGGAGAAATCCAAATCATCTTCCGCAAAGAAGACAGCGAAGTCCACATAGTTTGNTATCTTTAACGTTTCAAANAANAAAGTCTTGAAACGTCTCTTTTCCTCTCTTTTTGGAGGGTCTTCAAAAACTGAAAAACAAGAAGACACNGTCCGCAGTAAATACATGCCTGCTGAAGAGACGCCTATCGAAGAAGCTTTTATTTTAAAGTTCACTGAACAAGGTGGGAAGTTCATTTACTGCGAAGACAAAAAAGAATCCGTCAACGTNTTTAANANTATCNTAGCCGAAAATGNATGGAATGACTGTGAAATGCTCTGTTTCCNNCCCAAACTGCAAGANCGGTATATCAGGCCGTCNATCACCCNGACCAAAACGAATTTAAANGCTCGGTTCTTTTTGACGGACTGTGAATTTTTAGTCGCACATGATGGCAGTATNATCATNTGTGCCGAGCAAATTGCCAATCATAAACTGATTGACCTGCCAGAAAATTTTGTGATTNTCGCTGGGACAAAACAACTCACGGACACCTTGAGCGAGGGCTTGAAAGGGATCAAACACAAATACAAAAAAAATATCCCGATCAATATCACCTCCATTAAGCACTTTAAGAAAGATATTACAGAAGGTGATGACACCTTTTTAACCTATGGGTTACCGATAAAGCATGTGTACCTAATTCTTATAGAAGATTTTTAATGCATAGTTTCATCGAACGATCTCTTGTCGGNCTTGCCTATGCTGCTGTGTGGGTAACCAGCNTNGTNTATAGCCCGAACTTGGGATANCCGATCCTTTTATTTGTNATNGNTTTTNTNGCAGCATTTGAAATGTTAAAACTCTATCAAATCCGATCACTNGCTCTCACCANCCTNNTNTGCNTTGGCACGGNAAGNCTGTTNGTTTTCAANGCNCCACTGCTGCAAATTGCCATCNTATCGTTTGTCTGTCAAATGGGNTTNGCAATCCTGNTGTTTCGNCGNAAGANCATACAAGCACATCCCCTACTGGCCAGNNTANTATGCATTGCGCATTTGCTATTTCCGCTGTTGGTGATTAGCGAAGTCTCNNTNGTGGANTCGCCNGTTNTCACAATCGANCTCACTTTTGGACTTTTATTTTTTATCTGGGGGGCAGATGCAATGGCCTACAGCTTTGGAACTCTTTTTGGAAAAACACCACTTTTTCGAGTTGTNTCGNCAAAAAAATCGATTGAAGGCGCCCTTGCAGCAATTCTTTTCAGTCCAGTGGTAGCTTTGATAAATCATCAGATTTTTCCCAGCTATTCGTTTTCCTTTTGGCTATTGATGGGNGTTGTCATCAGCATAANCTCTATTGTTGGTGATNTGGTACANAGTCAATNCAAACGNACTGCTGGCGTNAAAGACAGTGGCNCCNTATTGTTGGGGCANGGAGGTGTATATGATCGTATCGATAGTCTGATTTTTACAGTCCCTTTTGTGTATCTCTATTTAGTGTTTTTTAGTTGCTATGTTTCATAAAGAAGGATTTCGGATCATTACGATTACATTTTTGGCTGTTGTCGCAGTCGTAATCTCTGCAGATCACTACATCTCTACGCTTTGGATGTCGAAAGGAATCCAAATTGTGGCTTTGGTATTTCTTATTTTGGTGCTTCAATTTTTTCGAAATCCCAAAAGAATAGCTCTCGAAAGTGAAACCCAAATTATTGCACCAGCTGACGGGAAAATTGTGATTATTGAAGAAGTCGAAGAACCAGAGTATTTTCAAGACAAACGACTTCAAGTTTCGATTTTTATGTCACCTCTCAATGTGCATGTCACACGATATCCAGCGACTGGTAAAATCAAATTGAGCAAATATCACCCTGGGAAGTATTTGGTGGCTTGGCACCCAAAATCATCCGAACTAAATGAAAGAACGACGATTGTTATTGACCATCCAACCTATGGCTCCATACTTTATCGGCAAATCGCTGGAGCAGTAGCACGACGGATCGTAAATTATGCGAAAGTAGGTGACAAGGCAGTTCAAGGTCACGATGCTGGCTTTATTAAATTTGGCTCTCGGACTGACCTGTTTCTACCGATAGGTACGCCACTAAGCGTTGGATTGAACGACCGTGTTAAAGGGGGGATAACCATAATCAGTGCGTCATGAGTTATGTCGTCGTTGACAAGACTGCGTTTGATGAAGCCGTGGAGTGGGTGAACGAAAATTTTACCGAAATCCCCAAAGACGATTTATTACGCCTTTACGCCTATTACAAAATTGCGAATGGAATGCGACATGAACAGAACAACAAACAACCCATTGTAAGTGCGTTTAAAGCCAATGCCATTATGCAAGTGTCTCATTTATCGACTGACATCGCGCAAGAACGCTATAGTGCTTTAGTTGAGAAATTGAAACAAACGGATTAGCCCTGTAATTGGGCAATTTGCTGTTCGATATGCTTGATTTTTTCTAGGGCGTCTTTCTCTTTTTTTCTTTCGATTTCGACAACCTGAGCAGGTGCATGATCCACAAAACGCGTATTGCTCAATTTTTTTTGTACCCCAGCTAAAAATCCTTTTTGATAAATCAAATCTTTATTGAGTTTGGCAAGCTCCTCCTCTAGGTTTTCGACAGAAAATGGAAGGTAATAGGCAGCAGTCCCAACTCGAAACGAGAGTACTTGCTCGGGTAAGTCTTTGACCACCTCACAGCTTTCGATATTTGCCAGTTTTGAAATCACCGCTTTGTAATAATCATTCTGAGAAGAGGTCTCGAGCAATTGCATGGGAACTTTCATGGAGATATTTTTCTGTTTCCGAATCGCACGAATGGAAGACACCATTTCCATGGTGTGTGAGAATATCGAAAGAACCGCTTTATCGATTTTTGTTTCTGTTGGCCATGAGGATACAACGAGGGCCTCCGCTTTTGTGCGCTCTGCGATATCATGCCAAAGTTCCTCACTTAAAAATGGCATAAACGGGTGGAGTAATCGCAAGTTATTTTCAAAAATCTCAATCACTTGAGCATGAGTTTGCGCATCAATTGGACTGCCATAGGCAGGTTTAATCAACTCCAACAACCAGGAACAAAAGTCATCCCATACAAGTTTGTAAATACACATTAGGGCATCTGAAATCCTGTATTTTGTAAAATGATCATTGACCAAAGTGAGCTCCTCTTGAAATTTACTCTTATACCAATCCAAACTCTGTTTGGCGGTTTGGTCTTGCGGAATGGAATCATCTATATCCCAACTTTGAATCAAGCGATGTGCATTCCAAATTTTATTGGCGAAATTCTTTCCTTGTTGGCAAAGTGCTTCATCGAAAAGCAAATCATTTCCAGCTGCTGAACTCAATAGTAAACCAACGCGAACGCTATCCGCACCATATTTTTCGATGAGTCCCAATGCATCAGGAGAATTGCCCAACTGTTTGGACATCTTTCGGCCTTGGCTGTCTCGGACCAGACCTGTCAGATATACGTTTTGAAAAGGTTGTTGATTGCGAAAGGCATAGCCCGACATAATCATTCGTGCGACCCAGAAAAACAAAATATCAGGACCGGTGACAAGGTCTTGTGTGGGATAATAATACTGAATTTCGTCGTTTTCAGGGGATCGAATTCCATCAAAGACAGAGATCGGCCAAAGCCAAGACGAAAACCAAGTATCGAGCACATCTGAATCCTGCGTTAGATCTGTTGCATTAAGAGAGGGGTTATTGGTTTTTTCACGTGCTTTCTCCAAGGCCTCTTCGGGGGTCAAAGCAACCACAAAATCTTGCTTGCCTGATCCGTAATAATAGGCAGGAATTTGCTGACCCCACCACAACTGACGCGAGACATTCCAATCGCGAATGTTATTCATCCAATGGCGATAGGTGTTCATGAATTTTTTGGGAAACAATTGAATTGTCCCATCCTCAACTGCAGTCAGCGCTGGTTTGGCCAAATCTTGCATTTTCAAAAACCATTGATCGGAGAGTCTGGGTTCAACAACCGCCTTGGTCCTTTCAGAAAGGCCAACTTTGTGCGTGTGTGGCTTGGTTTGCAATAGTATTTTTGAAGACTTGAGCTCCTGAACAATCAGTTTTCGAACTTCAAATCGGTCTTTGCCTTCAAAGTGTAAGCCTTCTGCATTAAGCGTTCCATCGGGATTAAAAATATCAACAAACGCCAGCTTGTGCTTGTCGCCCAATGCTTTATCGTTTTCATCGTGAGCAGGGGTTACCTTTAAGCAACCCGTGCCAAACTCCATATCCACATAGTTGTCTGTGATAATCGGCACTTCTCGATTTACAATCGGAACCACAACTTTTTTGCCATGCAGATGGGTAAAGCGTTCGTCTTCGGGATGAACTGCTACAGCGGTGTCTCCCATCAAGGTTTCTGGACGAGTCGTGGCAATGGTAACTGTCTCCTCGCTATCAACTACTCGATAAGCAATATGGTATAAATTGCCTTGCTTTTCTTCATAAACCACTTCTTCGTCAGAAAGGGTGGTTTGGGCTTCTGGATCCCAATTCACCATTCGAAATCCACGGTAGATCAACCCACGCTCAAAAAGGTCGACAAAAACACGAAGAACGGATTCAGTCATGGGCTCGTCGAGGGTAAATTTGGTACGATCCCAATCGCAAGAACATCCAAGTTTTTTGAGCTGCTCCAAAATAATCCCGCCATGTTCATCGGTCCATTCCCAAGCATGCTTGAGAAATTCCTCTCGAGTCAAATCTTCTTTCTTCACACCTTGATCTGCTAATTTCTGAACCACTTTCGCTTCAGTAGCAATGGACGCATGGTCAGTTCCTGGAACCCAACAAGCATTCATCCCAAGCATACGCGCACGCCGTATAAGTACATCTTGCAACGTATTATTCATCATATGCCCCATGTGTAAAACGCCTGTAACATTCGGTGGAGGAATCACAATTGTATAGGGTTTTCGAGAGTCGGGCTCGGAATGAAAATAGTGATTTGCTAGCCAATAAGCATACCACTTTTCAGCGATTTGATTTGAATTGAATGTGTTGGGAGAACCCATGAAAAGGTGCGTTATCTTATTGAGTGACAAAAGTAGCTAAGAACAATTGATAAAAAAAGCCATTGATAATCTGAAATAGATTTTTGTATATTTAACCAAAACAAAGAAACCATGAAGTTCACCAAATTCTTTATCGCAATTCTATTGTGTTTTTCCTACACCAATGGATTTTCACAAGCTGAAATCACTTTCGAGTCGGAGGTGGTTGATTACGGTACGATCGAAAAAGGAGATGATGGGGTTCGTGAATTCAAATTTACCAATACTGGCTCATCCCCTTTGTTTATTACGCAGGTTCGATCGTCCTGCGGCTGTACCATCCCCAAAAAACCTACCGATTCCATCATGCCTGGAGTTCAAGAGGTGATTGAAGTGAAATACGACACCAATCGAGTCGGACCAATCCGCAAAACCATCACGGTAAGTTCCAACGCAGTAACGCCAGTGGTGGCCTTGCAAATCAAGGGCACAGTCGAGGAACCAGAGGAAGAAGAATAGATTTTNACCGCTTTTCAGCTTTACATTCCCGTCGATTCGGGCTAAATTTTGCATCTTTGCTGTCAAAATTNACAGATGCCTAAAATTTCGTTGAAAGGGATGAACCTCCCTACCTCACCCATTCGAAAATTATCGAAANATGCCGAGGACGCCAAAGCGAAAGGAATTGAGGTGATCCACCTCAATATTGGTCAACCTGACATTCAAACACCCNCTANAGCTTTAGATGCGATCAAGTCNTTTGACCAAAACGTATTGGCCTATGGCCCATCTGAGGGNTCTTTGGCGTATCGCCAGAAGATGTGCTCATACTATGCCAAGCACAATATTGANGTTGAGCCAGAGAATATTTTAGTCACAACAGGTGCGAGCGAAGCCATTATCATGACTTTGGANTGCATTACCAATGAGGGTGATGAACTCATTATTCCAGAGCCATTTTACGCCAATTATGACACCTTTGCAGCTGCTTGTGGNGTCAAGGTTGTCCCTGTATCCTCTACCATTGANACCNATTTTTCNTTGCCGTCAATNGATGNAATTGAAGGNAAAATCAATGANAAAACAAGGGCAATNTTTATTTGCAATCCAAACAATCCAACTGGGTATGTCTNTACCCACAAAGANCTCAATGATCTGGCTGATCTTGTTAAAAAACACGATATCTTTTTGATTGTCGATGAGGTCTATCGCGAATTTGTTTATGATGGGGCAATCCACCATTCNGTACTCACNATTCCAGGACTTGAAGAGCATGCGATCCTNGTGGACTCCATGTCAAAACGATACAGTATGTGTGGCGCAAGAATTGGGTGTTTGGTCTCCAAAAACAAAGCTGTTATGGAAGCTGCACTNAAGTTTGCNCAATCTCGTCTNTCTCCNCCGACTTTNGGNCTTCATGCCTCNGAAGCTGCTATGGATGAGCCACTTCGTTATCTTCAAGAAGTCACAGNTACCTACCTTGAGCGAAGAAATACACTGGTTCAAGCCTTACAACAAGTACCAGGAATCACTGTCAGCGAGCCACGCGGNGCGTTTTACTGCTTGGTACAACTCCCTGTTGAGGATACAGATGAATTNGCAAAATGGTTGTTGACTTCTTACAACCACAACGGAAAAACAGTCATGGTAGCCCCCGCATCAGGATTTTATGGAGATCGTCATCTCGGTAAATCTTTGATTCGAATTGCTTTTGTGCTCGACAAAGAAAAGCTCAAAGAAAGTNCCCNTATCCTTGAAGGTGCCTTGCATGCCTATCCACACACTCTGACATCAAAANTGAGCCAATGATCGAACAAGGCGTTTCACTCAAAACCTATAATAGTTTTGGAGTAGCCGCAGAAGCTGCCTTATTTGCCGTTGCAAAAACCATTGAAGACTTACAATCCATCCTCAAAGATCAGCGCTTTGCCTCTGCCTGGATTTTAGGTGGTGGCAGCAATACATTGTTTTGTGACACCCCCAAACCTCCAATCATTCACCTTGCAATATCTGGCATCGAAATCACTGAAGAACAGGGGGACGAGGTCGTCATCAAGGCAGGNGCAGGAGTAAACTGGCACGANTTGGTATTATGGTCTCTTGAAAAGGGNTTTGGCGGACTAGAAAATCTGGCTTTAATCCCNGGAAATGTTGGCGCAGCTCCAATTCAAAATATAGGNGCTTATGGGGTCGAATTGCAAGATGTTTTTGAATCCTGTACNCTGGTCAATAGAAACGATCAGAGCGTAGAAACTTATGACAAGGTCGCTTGTCAGTTTGGNTATAGAGACTCCATTTTTAAACGTGAGTTNAAACACAANGTGGTGATTGCGGANGTCAGTTTACGANTGAAAAAAGAGAATTATCGGCTTAANACCTCTTATGGAGCCATTGNGCANTTGTTGGCATCCAAAGGAATCAGCACGCCAAGCCCAAAAGAGATTGCANATGTTGTCATCGATATTCGAACAACCAAGTTGCCTGACCCCAAACAGTTGGGNAATGCTGGAAGTTTTTTTAAAAANCCGATTGTNGATCACNATCAGTTTNCGCAACTCAAATCGTCATTTCCCNACATTCCGCATTACNCCCAACCAAATCAGAACTATAAAATCCCTGCGGCTTGGCTCATCGAACAAGTCGGNNTGAAAGGAACTCGAGAGGGNGATGTGGGCACACACAAACANCATGCGCTTGTTTTGGTNAATTATGGCAATGCCAGTGGACATGACATCAAGGNNTTTAGCCAGATGGTTCAACAGNCGGTTGAANANCGTTTTGANATNCGCTTACAACCNGAAGTCAATTTCTGCTGTTAATCGTATCTTTGTCTTATGAAACTCTTTTTNCTTAGTGTCATACTCATCGGACTTGCATTTGCNGGGATTGCCATTAAAATTTGGGCNAAAAAAGATGGGGAGTTTGNAGGAACTTGCGCNAGTCAGAGTCCGTTTTTAAACAAAGANGGCGAGCCCTGTGGATTGTGTGGTAAAATGCCCGAGCAGCAAACAGATTGCGACTTACCGCATCCACAGCACAACTAAGAGTCCGTTTAGATTTCTTATTTTTAGCTTCTGTGAAAAACCAAGAACAAACGATTTCTGATCTTGTTTATGCTGCAAAGCAAGAAGACCAACATGCTTTNCGTCAGTTGCTGGATCTGCATTGGAATGAGTTGTATGGGTTTATGATTAAGCGAACAGAAAATGAAAACGATGCTGAAGACCTCTGTCTTCAGGCCTTTTCAAAAGCGTTTGATAAAATCGAANCCTATAATNATGAATTTACATTTTCGACATGGCTTACCTCAATCGCTAAAAACTTGCATGTCGATTTGATCCGAAAGGAAAAANCACGATTACATCAATCGACAGATGTTGANGAGGTGGGTCGTGACGTAATTGANGAAACTTTGGGCCCCGAAGATCAACTNATACGATCTCAAAACCTNGACAAACTTCTACANCAAGTTCGATCNCTTAAACCCATTTATCGNGACGTTATTCAACTGCGNTTTTTTCAGGAACTCAGCCATAAAGAAATGGCAACACAGCTCGGACTATCGTTGAGCAATGTAAAAGTCCGTTTGCTTCGCGCCAAAAAGTTGTTNNCTGAAATNATNAATNANAANTGAANAANANNATACNAAAACTNGGNCCNGGACTNTTGTTTGCCGGTGCNGCNATTGGAGTTTCTCACTTGGTGCAATCCACTCGNGCAGGGGCTGACTTTGGNCTCGGTTTGCTTTGGGCATTATTACTGGTCAACTTCTTNAANTACCCATTTTTTCAATTCGGCCCCCGCTATGCCTTAGCTACTGGAGAAAGTCTACTTTCNGGCTATGCCAAACTTGGGCGAGGAGTGATTGTCACCTATTTTATTCTCTCCCTCCTAACCATGTTTACCATACAAACTGCGGTAACGATCGTAACTGCGGGNCTGGCAGTTGAACTATTTGGCATTTCATCCAATATCGTGTACTGGGGTGTTGTGATCACTTTGCTATGTGCAACGCTGTTGTCTTTTGGACGTTATGGGCTATTGGATCGAGGNATGAANGTCATTATCATCGTGCTNAGCATNAGNACNNTNNTCGCTGCTTTTCTNGCATTTGGACAGTCCAANGAGATCGAGTGGNCACAAGTCCTTCCCACATCAACGACTGGNTTTGCATTTTTGATCGCCTTTATGGGTTGGATGCCGGGACCGCTAGATATATCTGTATGGCACTCGTTNTGGTCACTNGAAAAGAAAAAAAGAATGCANANCTTAACGGTCAAACAAAGTNTNTTCGATTTNAATGTNGGNTNTTTGACNACNATNGTTCTTGGCGTATGCTTTGTNNTNCTNGGNNCTTTGGTGATGTTTGNCACNGGANTCGGNTTTTCCANTAGCGGTGGTGCCTTTGCACAGCAACTCATTGCCTTATACACCAGNAGTTTGGGGANTGGCGCATATTGGGTAATTGGGATTGCNGCNTTTANNACNATGTTTAGCACCACNCTCACCACCCTAGATGCATCCCCTAGGGCGATGGCAAAAACNGCTCAAATTTTACGATTACCAATCGTGATGTCTTCNTATTTGTTTTGGATTTTNNTTTTGGTAATCGGGACNTGCGCAGTANTCTTNTTCCTGCTTTCCAANATGGGAGCACTTGTTCAAGTGGCAACCATTCTTTCTTTTATTACCGCCCCATTTTATGGNTTGATGAANTTTNTACTNGTNTCNGGAAAGCATATGCCAGAAANCCATCGNCCAAATGGCNTGATGAAAGCTTGGTCAATCGCTGGATTNGTCTTTTTGACAGGATTTACAATTTGGTACTTGAGTACTCTTTTGATTTAATGTATCTTTGTCAAGTCTATGAAAACAGAAATNCTAGAATCGAAAACAACNCATACGCCAAANCCAAAATGGCTCCGTGTAAAACTCCCNACGGGAAAAAAATACACTGAACTCAGAGGNCTTGTCNATAAATATAANCTCCACACNATTTGCACATCGGGNAGNTGCCCGAATATGGGTGAGTGTTGGGGCGAGGGNACNGCAACATTTATGATTTTAGGAAACATCTGTACNCGGTCTTGCGGNTTTTGTGGNGTGCAAACNGGTCGNCCAGAAACNGTGGATTGGGCNGAACCNGAAAANGTTGCACGATCNATCAAAATTATGAAGATCAAGCATGCGGTACTCACTTCTGTTGATCGTGATGACTTGCCCGANATGGGATCTATNCTTTGGGCNGAAACGGTACAAGCAGTCCGCAGATTGAATCCGGACACTACAATGGAAACATTGATTCCTGATTTTCAAGGNATTGAAAAACATATCGATCGCATCGTCAACGTGATGCCCGAGGTNGTCTCACACAATNTGGAAACCNTTCGCAGATTGACTCGCGAAGTGCGAATCCAAGCCAAATACGATCAAAGTNTAGGAGTATTGCGCTACCTCAAACAAGCCGGANTTCGNCGTACCAAATCTGGNATTATGCTCGGTTTGGGTGAGACCGAGGAAGAAGTCAANCAAACCATGCTCGACTTACGAGATGCGGATGTTGATATCGTCACCATCGGACAATATCTCCAACCCTCCAAAAAACACCTCCCTGTGAAAGAATTTATCACCCCTGACCAGTTTAAAGTTTATGAAGATTTTGGAAAAGAAATCGGCTTTAGACACGTCGAAAGTGGGGCGCTCGTGCGTTCCTCCTACAAGGCACATAAACACATCGCCTAAACATTCTTTTGTCTTATCGAATGATTTGAAATGATATCCTTGAATTGGTCTTCATCTGCCAAAAAACGGACTGATATGGGCAAGTAATGTACTTCTTTTAAATAAGGGTTCAAACGAACATAGTCCTTTTCAGTGGTAAGGACTGGCAGTCCCAAAGACAATATGTTTTGACAATCCGAAGCTGAAAAGGAATGGTGATCGCCAAACTCCAGATGCTTATACTTTGCGCCAAGTTGATCGAGATGGCTTGTTAATGGTTTGGCATTGGCAATTCCAGTGACCAATACGAATGGATTTTGAACAAAAGATTTAAGTTCCATTTGGGAAGCACCATATACATTCGCATCATATTGAATGCTCGTGAAAAAGAGTTTTTGATCGGGATCCAACGCCAACTGATTGGTGTAATCTTCTCGCTCTTTTTTGGAGAGTGATTCTGGGCATTTGGTCACCACCACGAGATCGGCACGTTTTTTACCACGAGCGGATTCTCGCAAATTTCCAGCGGGTAAAACACAATCCCGAAACCAAGGCGTTTCAAAGGGCGTTAAAAGGATTTGAAAAGACGGTTTAAGTTGTCGATGTTGAATGCCATCATCTAGAAAAATGGCATCCAATTGAGGTGACTTTTGCAGTAAACCTCGGATACCTTCTGGGCGGTTTTTGCAAACCGCAAATTGAACCTTCGGAAACTTTTGAAACAACAAAAAGGGTTCATCACCCAAACTTTCGATTGACGAGGTCGCATCCGCAATCAAAAACCCAGATGATTTGCGTTTGTATCCACGACTTAATACAGCCAATGAAAAACGATCTGAAAAATGATGGAGCAAATACGCAATCATCGGCGTTTTACCGCTACCCCCCGTGATGAGATTCCCAACTACGATAGTTGGAACATCAAACTGACTCTGACGTAACCATTGCTTATCAAAAGCTACATTGCGAACACGTGTCACAACGTCATACAGTAAACTGAGCGGAAACAAAGACTTCCTCAGAAGATTCATAAAACAAAATTATAACATTTATATTTGGGTTCGATATGAAGATTCATCAGATTACACAGATTCTTGAAGCATGGGCACCCCTACACTATGCAGAGGGTTTTGACAATGTGGGATTGCTTGTTGGAAATCCAAATGATGAGGCCAGCGGGATACTCGTCACCCATGATTGTTTGGAAGAAGTGGTTGATGAAGCCATTGATAAAGATTGTAATCTCATTGTTTGTTTTCATCCGATTTTGTTTAAAGGACTCAAAAGGTTTACGGGAAACTCTCACGTGGTGAGAGCTGTTCGAAAAGCAATCAAAAACGATGTGGCCATCTACGCCATTCACACCGCTTTGGACAATCAGGCGTATGGCGTTAGCTTTGGCTTGAGCCAATCATTGGGACTCACCAACACCGCCGTGCTTTTGCCAAAAGAGGATACGCTAAAGAAATTGAATTTTTATGTTCCCAAAGCACAAGCAGAGCATGTTCGAAATGCCCTGTTTGCTGCTGGTGCTGGAAAGCTGGGTAATTACGATGAATGTAGTTTTTCTTCGGGTGGAGAAGGGAGTTTTCGTCCATCTCAAAACAGTACGCCTTATGTCGGTAAAAAAGGGGAACGGCATCTCGAAGACGAGCTACAAATCCAAATGGTATTTCAAAAACATCTAACGTCCCAAATCATCGAGGCACTGCTGTCGAGCCATCCTTATGAGGAAGTTGCTTACGAAAGCACTTCCTTAGCGAATCCCAATCAAAATTTGGGAATGGGAATGATCGGGAACTTACCGAAAAGTATGAAGCCAAATGCTTTTTTGGATTTTGTCAAAAAAACCCTCGGAACCCCTAGCCTACGCCATAGTCATTTGGGGACAAACGACATAGCGCGCGTGGCTGTCCTTGGGGGGTCTGGGAGCTTTGCGATTCAAGCTGCGAAAAGTAAAAAAGCAGATGCCTATATCACTGCAGATCTGAAATATCACGATTTTTATGAAGGAAATCAAAGCTTCTTACTTGTGGACGCTGGACATTACGAAACAGAGCAGCACACAAAAAAGTTAATCCTTAACCATCTTACAGAAAAATTACCTAATTTTGCCATTCTTTTATCGGAAGTAGATACGAATCCAATAAAATATCTGTAAGCATGGCAAAAAAAACTGAGATTTCTGTAGAAGAGCGTCTGCGGGCGCTATATGATTTACAACTTATCGACGCACAAATTGACAAGATTCGAAGTGTTCGTGGTGAACTCCCTCTAGAAGTAGAGGATTTAGAAGACGATGTCGCAGGATTAACCAAACGTGTTGAAAACACCAATACAGAAATAAAGGCCTATGATGATGAGATCAAGGTAAAAAAAAATGCCATTGAAACTTCAAAAGGGCTGATCAAAAAATACGGAGAGCAACAAGAGAATGTTCGCAACAATCGTGCTTATGAGTCTTTAAATAAAGAAATTGAGTATCAGGAGCTTGAGATTCAACTTGCCGATAAGCAGATTAATCAACTCAAAGAATTGATCGAAAAAAAGAAAGAAGAGTTGGCACAAGCCGAGGAGAAACTCGGAGAAAGAGAAAACCACCTCAAACACAAAAAAGAAGAACTCGACGCCATCTTAGCAGAAACGCAAAAAGAAGAGGACTTGCTTCTCAAAAAATCAGCAGAATTTGAAAAGAAAGTAGAAGAGCGTTTGGTTGCTGCCTACAAAAGAATACGATCTTCCGTACGAAACGGTCTGGCCGTAGTTCCCATTGAGCGCGGTGCTTCAGCGGGTTCTTTCTTTACCATTCCACCACAGGTGCAGCTAGAAATCGCTTCTCGGAAAAAAATCATTACCGATGAGCATAGCGGGCGTATCCTCGTCGATGCAGAGCTTGCCCAAGAAGAGCAAGAAAAAATACAAGCACTATTTAGCTCGTAAATCAATTCCACTTATTGTTTTTGTAACAAAACCCAAGGTTTTTGTTACATTTGATATATCAACTACTGTCTTGCTATGTTAGACTAAAATGATATTTATGTCAATTCCCCAAAACTTACAGATTTGGCCAAACCATGACCAAATCATATCAGCTTATTATCAACTTGGTGCTGATGAACTCACCAAAAAAACAATCAAAAAGAAACAAGGGACAATCAGTGATACGGGTGCCCTCGTTGTACAAACAGGAAAATTTACAGGTCGTTCTCCAAAAGATCGGTGTCTCGTCAAAGACAACATAACCTCTGAACGGGTTTGGTGGGGAGACATCAATATTCCATTCTCATCCCAAGACTTTGATTCTCTTTATAAAAAAGTGTTGGCAACTCTGACAAGCAAAACCCTGTATGCAAGGGACGTGTTTGCAGGAGCTGATAAACGATACCGCATTGGTATACGAATCTTTAATGAGACCCCTTGGGCCAATCTTTTTGTCTACAATATGTTTATTCAACCTGACGAGAAGGAGTTGAAAAACTTTCAGCACGACTGGCTCGTACTCAACATTCCATGTTTTCAGGCCGATCCAAAAATTGACCACACAAGACAGTCTAACTTTACCATTGTCAATTTTTCCAAAAAAGTCATCCTTATTGGTGGTAGTGGATATACTGGAGAAATCAAAAAGTCTATTTTTTCAGTACTGAATTACAGCTTGCCCACAACAGAAAATGTATTGCCCATGCACTGCTCTGCCAATGTGGACGATGGTGGAAATACTGCTTTATTTTTTGGGCTTTCTGGAACCGGAAAAACAACGCTATCCGCAGATGCAAAGCGGCGATTGATCGGAGATGATTAGCACGGCTGGACTCCAGACAATAAGGTTTTTAATTTTGAAGGTGGTTGCTATGCCAAGGTCATCGATTTATCAAGGCAAAAAGAGCCCGATATTTTTGATGCGATCAAAAAAGGTGCTTTGCTTGAAAATGTCATCATAGATGAAGACGGGCATGTTGATTATCACAATACAACCATCACACAAAACACACGAGTTAGTTATCCCTTGCATAATATTCGCAATACCGCAACGCCATCTATCGGAGAGCAAACCAAGCATATCTTCTTCTTAACGGCTGATGCCTTTGGTGTACTTCCTCCGATTACCATGCTAAATCCCGATCAGGCCGCCTATCATTTTATCTCTGGGTACACCGCTAAAATTGGAGGAACAGAAGAGGGAATTCAAAAACCACAACCCTCTTTTTCCGCTTGCTTTGGAGCGCCATTTATGCCCCTTCACCCTGGCACTTATGCGAGTCTTTTGGCAAAGAAAATTGAAGAAAATGAGATTTCTGTTTGGCTTATCAATACGGGATGGACTGGTGGTCCATATGGCGTTGGGCATCGCATTCTTTTGCAACAAACTCGCGCGATGATTGAGGCTGCTCGGACAGGTCTTCTCAATCCAAACTACAGCTATACAGACTATCATATTCACTCTGTGTTTGGCATTGCTCAACCCAGAATATGCCCTGGAGTCCCTGATTCGATTTTAAGTCCTCGGCAGACTTGGAATGACGATGAAGCGTTTTACAAGCAAGCGCATAAACTCGCAAGGGCATTTCACAATAATTTTAAGCAATTTGAAGACAAGGTGTCAAAAGAGATTTTGAGTGGTGCTCCCCACTTTAGGTAAAAGGCTTGCTTTTCGCATAGTCAACAAACCACTTTATCGAATCGGGATTTCGCAAAGAATCCAAACGCAAGACATTGTCAATTGATGCGCCCATCAATAATCGCTTGATGGGAATTTCAACTTTTTTCCCACTTAAGGTATATGGGATATCTGGAACACAAATGATATGGTCAGGCACGTGTCGCGGAGAGCATTGCTCCCTGAGCTGAGCCCTGATTTCTTTTTCATCGACTTCTGCCTGTGCCACAACAAACAAAAGCAAAGAGTCCTGTTTGTCATTGGTGAGATGAATGACCAAACTATCGTTTAGATTTTCGCACGTATTTAGCGAATTATAGATCTCTGCCGTTCCAATACGAACACCCTGTCGGTTAAGGGTGGCATCAGAGCGTCCATGAATGATAAAACTTCCCGTATCGTTTTCGGTCGCCCAATCGCCGTGATTCCAAACTTGTGGATACATCCCATAGTAGCTCGCTTGCATCAAACGATTGTCCTGATCACCCCACAAACCAATCGGCATGGATAAGAATGGTTTTGACAGTACCAATTCGCCCGCTTGATTGATAATTTTATCGCCAAACGTGTTCCACACTTCGACTGGAGCGCCGAGCATTTTACATTGGATTTCTCCAGGAATGACCTTCATTTCGGGCTGACCGCCAACAAAAGCGGTACAAACGTCTGTTCCGCCACTTAAGGAAATCACCTGCGCGTTGGGAAAGCGATGTTGTAATGATCGGCAAGTATCGGCTGACATTGGAGAGCCCGTTGAACCAATCGTTTTGAGATGTTGAAAATCGAGTGTTTCAATCCCCGAAAAACCTTGATCTGCATGGTACTGAAAATAAACAGCACCATGACCAAAATGATTGATCCTTGCTTGACGGGCAAAATCCCATAGTGTGGATTCCTTTGGGTGATTTGGTGCGCCATTGTACAAGCATAGCGTGGCACCACACAACAAACTCGATAAGGCATAATTCCACATCATCCATCCTGTGGTGGAATTCCAAAAATATCGATCCCCTTCGCAAACGTCTTGATGAATCGCGAGTGCCTTTTGGTGCTCTAAAATCATGGCACCTGTACCATGTACAATCGCTTTTGGTTTTCCTGTCGTGCCTGAGGAAAACAAGACCCAAATCGGATCAGAAAACGACACTGGAGTCAGTTGAAGTTGGTTGTCATTTGCATCGGCGTCGTCAAAAGAATTGGATTCACAGAGGTCTATAAATCCACAGTTTTCCAGACCCTCTTGCAGGGCAGCAACGCTTTGGCTGATATCAAATTGTTTGCCTTTGTAGGTATAGCGCGAATGCACAAAAAGGACTTTGGGCTGTAATTGTGAAAAACGATCAAGAACGGCATCGAATCCGAAATCGGTTGAACAAGATGACCAAACTGCTCCCAGACCATTGACAGCCAAAAAGGCAGCAATCGTTTCAGGTGTATTTACACAGTAGGCCACTACACAATCTCCTTTTTGAACACCCAATGCAAGAAGCTGTTGCTGGATATGAACTGTTTTGTTTTGCAGAGCTTGCCAACTGATTTCAGTCAATGGATCTGTTTCGCTTTGATAAATTAGAGCTGGTCGATCATTTGAAAATTGAAAAAAAATATGCTTTGCATAGCTGATCTCTGCCCCCGTAAACCAAGTGGTTTCCCAAGGGTTTTCAGAAAGATTCAACTCCGATGAAAAGGGCTTGTCAAAAGAAATGGAAAAAAATCGGCAAATCGATTCCCAAAACGCAGCTTGATGTGTTACACTCCAATTGTGAAGTTCTTGGTAATCGGAAAAAAAAAGTTGGCTCTCCAGTTGTAGGAATTGAATATATCGTTGGTAATTCGATAATTTGATTTTGGACATCATGATACGAATGTAAGTAAACAGCTTCAATTCAAAAAGGTTTAAACACCCTTTTATAACCCTAAGAAAATACCATACTTTTACAATATTAAAATAACTTTTAAAGTTTACATAAACGATTTTGAATGACAACGAAAGTGTTGTGTATGTGCATTAAAAAGAGAGTGTCCTCTTTATAAAAGGAATTTCCCAACAAAAGGGCTAATGAAAAATATGTTAAAGCAAAAAAAAGTAATTGTATCCTTAACTTCTTTTCCAGCTGCAATACCCTATGCTACTGATGCAATTAAGTCTATTTTAGCAGGTAATACTTTGCCCGATAAAGTGGTTCTATATCTTACATTTTCACAATTCAAAGACAATAAAATTCCCTTAGAGCTTAAGGCTTTGGCTAACAACAATCCGTTGTTTGAAATTAGGAATTACAATGAAGATATTCGCTCATATCGAAAATTGATTCCAGCACTGAAAGATTTTCCAGACGAAATAATCGTAACTGTCGATGATGATGTGAGTTATCATAAAAATATGTTGCGAGATTTGCTTTGCCTACATAAACAAATTCCATATGTAATTATTGCCAATAGAGCCAAAAAGATAAAACTGAATGCGCCCTATCGTCAATGGAAAAAATATCGTTGGTACCATTTTTTTACAAATAGGCTAAATTTTAGTTTTAAAAATATACAAACAGGTGTTGGAGGTGTTTTGTATCCTCCAAATTCGTTGAATCAGGAAATGATGGATTACGATTTATTTACAGAAATTGCACCAACAACAGACGATATATGGTTTTGGGCTGCAGCGGTAGCAAATGGTACGTATATTGTTCCTTTTCCTTTTGGAAAACACAACAAACCTCGAGGATTAAATAAGCCAAAAAAATTATCATTAAAAACCACTAACTTCAAAAGAGGTACGGATTTGAACCGTAAAGTGTTTGAAAAAATACTGAAAAAATATAGTATAATCAGGCAAAGAATTGAAAATGAAAAGTGAGATCCCTAGTATTGACTTAGTTTATCTATGGGTAGATGGCAACGACCCCAAATGGCAGGCAAAGCGCAATGCCTTTATTAAGAGAAAAGTGGAAAATTCATCAACAAATTTTAATGGTCGTTATGTCAACAATGATGAGTTAAAATACAGCTTGCGCTCCGTTGAAAGATATGCGCCATGGATAAGGAAAGTTTTTATTGTTACCGACAATCAAAAGCCAAAATGGCTCGATATTTCAAATCCTAAAATCCAAATTATAGATCAAAATGACATATTGCCGCATAAAAGTTTGCCATGTTATAACTCAAATGTACTAGAACATTTTTTATATAAAATACCAAATCTTTCGGAGCATTTTCTATTATCAAATGATGATATGTTTCTTAACAAAACTGTTTTACCAACTACATTTTTTACAAAGGATGGATTCCCTATTATACGGCTTAATAGAAAGCCTTTTAGAAGATTTCGTTGGTTTTTACGGGAACAAATTTTCAAAAAGCCTCACAAACTATATAGTAGAGCTTTATTTAATGCTGCTAAATTAGTAAAACATAGATTTGGGTTTTTTTATAACGGATTACCACATCATAATATAGATAGTTACTTAAAAAGGGACTGCTTGCGTGTTGCGGAGCAAATTTTCAAAAAAGAAATTGATCTTACCAAAGTGAATCATATTCGGAGTGCAAATGATGTCCAGCGTATTGTATATTCATATGTAGCTTTAGCTGAAAAACGTGGGCATTTACAATATGTTTCCAATGATGAGTCACTACATGTTCATATCCAAAAAGATAGGCATTATGAAAAACTTAAAAATTTTAACCCCACATTTTTTTGTATGAATGATACTGAATATGCTGATGACAACGACCGTATGAAGTTAAAAGTGTGGTTGAACAGCCGCTTTACTGAAAAATCAGGGTTTGAGAATTGAAAGAAATACTTAAAAATTTACTGTAATATATGTGTGGCACTCAATATATATTACAATGACCAGTGTAAATTTTCTGTAGACTTATGTTGATTGGTTTTTAGAGGATGAAAATATATCTTCAACTCAATTATTTTTTACCCTAGTTGAAGTGAAAACTTTTATATCTAAGATTACTATTTACTTTCAAATCGTTGTTTGATTGTTGGGTATTTTTTCATGATACTTTCAAAAACTGTACGGTTCACATCAATATTTGAAAACACATTTGTACTTTTTAAAGAAACTTTTGAAGGTTTTCCAAGGTCGGGTTGACGCCAAAACCCAAATGGTATAGGAGTTATTTTGGTGCCCTTTGCAACTGCTGCAGCCCAAAACCATATATCGTCTACAGTTGGAGCCAACTTCATAAATAATTCAGGCTTTAGCATTTCTTCGGATAACGAATGAGGTGGATATAAAACGCCACCAACTCCAGTTTGTAAATTTCTATAACTTGGTCTAAAGCTGCGTGTTAATAGACTGATACGCTTATAGCATTTCCATTTTCTATACCTCGAATTCAACTTTATACGTCTTATTCGATGCCCAATGATCGCGTTGGGGTATTTCTTATGGCGACTCAATAGGCACTTTAGCATATTCTTATGAAAACGTACATCGTCATCGACGGTTACGATTATATCATTTGGAAAATCTTGTAATGCGGGGATTAACTTGGTATATGAGCGAATGATCTGATTGTAAAATCGAACTTCAAAAATTGAATTTAGAGTTAATAAATCTTGAAGGTCTGATGGGGTTTTGCCACTAGGAAATTGTTGAGCCGTCAAGTAAAGCACTATTTTATCCGGAAGAACTGAACCCTCCAAAATAGACCGTATTGCCCGAGCGGCAAAAGGCAATGCCTCAGGAAAAGAAGTTAAGGATACAATGATTTTCTTTTTTTGCATAGTAAATCTATAGTTCAAAACTCGATTTATCTGGCAAAATACGTTCAAAAGAATCTTTAATATTTCCAATAACCTGTTCGTAATTACGGATACGAACATTGTCATTTAGACATATAAGTTTGTAAGATTGGTCTCGAATTACTTGTAAAGCTTTTTGCTGTTTTGGCTGTACCATGAGCGCAAACATTTTGGTGTCGCTATAGGTGTTGTAAGGTGTAAAATTACCAGTGCACATTTGCCAAGCACGAAATAGCTCAGGGGTATAATCGGTTACTGTTCGAAATCTGTTTGCCGAAGTTTCTGTTAATTCTTTTTCGCAATGTTTCCATACGTCTTCAAACATACTTTTTAAAAAAGGTTGTGCATTGTGAGGGGTACGTAAGGTGATAAATTTTGAATAAAACTTCATCACATAATTCATCCACAATTTTTTTCCGTAGATCGGGTTGTACCACTTATCGTGAAAGCGACTCATGACCTCTTTTTTGTCAAAATGTTGATTAATGAGTCTTATGTTGTTCTTGATACGTATGTACCATTGCGACCAATTTGGGTTGTATTGAAAAATGGAAATGTCACAGGGCAAACCATTTTGAAAAAATCGACTTTTATCTAAATGATTTATAATGTAAAAATCATCATTAAAATACACAAAATGCTCTGACAGATCAGGAATTTTATGCAAATAACGTTCAATAACAACAGAATTGTAGCTGGGTAAAAACTGCTCTGGAATAAAATTTTTGTGGTTGACAAGGTTGATTTTTGGATGATTTTCATCCAACCATTCAGGCTTTTGTCCACAGGTTACAAAATGGATTTTGCGTACCCAAGGGGCAAATTTTTCAACACCGCGAAACCAGAATTTCAATAAACCGTAATCCCGAAAGCGTGCCTTACAAACAGAGTTCTTTTCATTTTCTGTTTTGTTTGAATACTTGACAAAATCACGTTGCCACCCAGCGTCATTCATATCCACCCAAGTAATTACAAAATCTATTTCCATAAAGTATGTGGTCCTTCAATTAGTTGTGACACCTGTAAACAAATATAAGTTAAATCTAAGCGTGTTCTGTTTAATAGAAATACCCTTTAAGTAAAGTTTATATGTGAAACTATAGTTTAAACTTTAAATAATATATTTTTGTTAGATACAATCGAAAAGCAACAAAATTTCGGTTTCAGATTTATGTTTACAAGGAAATATCCGTTTTATCTAACCATTTGTGCAATTGCCAAAAACGAATGTCGTTATTTGCAAGAATGGATTGAATACCACAAGATGTTGGGTGTTGAAAAGTTCTTTATCTACGACAACGAGAGTGCCGATAACACTCGAGATATATTACAACCTTATATCGATTCTAACTTAGTAGAGTACTGTTTTTTTCCTGGAAAGAAAATGCAACTTAAGGCTTATGCCAACTGTGTGAGGAAGCATAAACGCCACACGAAGTATTTGGGTTTTTTGGATATAGATGAATTTATCGTACCGATCAAGCACAAAACCATACCAGACTATCTGCGTAGTTTAGGTCGGTTTTCAGGAGTTCAAATGAATTGGTTGGTCTATGGAAGTGGCGGAGCCAAAAAACGAGAAAAAGGGTTTGTTATGGAACGGTTTAAAGACCATTCTTTGCCCGACCAGAAACTTAATCGTCATATAAAAGTCATTCTGAACCCCAGATTGATTTTACGTTTTTTTTCGGCGCATCGACCTGTTATTCTTGGTAGATATATTGATTCGAATGGAAATATTACTAAAAAACGATTTTGGGATAGAACACCTGTATCAAATCAGATACGTATCAATCATTATGCGATAAAAAGTTACGAGGAATTTTTGGAAAAACGCAGTCGTGGAAGGGCACGATTTGACAGAAAACGAGGTTTAGATTATTTTGATAACTACGACCTAAACGATATTAGAAACGATTCTATTATGGATAAATATATCGTTGAATTAAAGAAAAGGATTTAATTTATATAGCGTTCATTATAGGATTATATAAAATTAGTGAGGAGAGTTAAAAAATCTCAACTTTTAAAGCTGAGGTTAAAAAAGTCGGCGCGAAGGGATTGACCTTCCCTCTCCGACCGCTCCTGCAAATGTAACTTCCTGTCCTTGCAGTCCAGACGATTTAAACAACAAAGCGCAATCAAGTAAAACTTGTTGCGCTTTTTATGAATTAAAACGTAAAAAAGTTACGCTTGATTGTGGGCGCGAAGGGATTCGAACCCCTGACCCCTTGGGTGTAAACCAAGTGCTCTGAACCAACTGAGCTACGCGCCCTAGCGGTTGCAAATATAATCTCTTTTTTTGAACATCAAAGGGATTTATATCACTTCTGCAACGACAAATAAACTCCCACAAACAAGGATGATGTCCGAAGGGGACGCCATCGTTTTTGCAGCATGTAAAGCGTCTGAAACCGACGCATAGGGTTTACCGTTATATCCAAAACGATTGGTCTCCGCAAATAACTGATCAACTGCCTTTGCACGAACGACCTTGGGGCTACAAAAATAATAGGTCGCATCCTTGGGTAGGTGTTGCTGAATTTGTTTAAAATCTTTATCCTCTACCATACCAAATACAATATGGAGATGGTCATAAGTCATTGATTGCAGTTGATTCATCACAACTGCAATTCCCGCTTCATTATGCGCAACATCAGCAATCACGGTTGGTGAGTCCTCTATGATCTGCCATCGACCCTGTAGACCTGTGTTTTTAGCAACCGCTTGCAGCCCCTCTCGAATATGGTTTTCATTGACGTCAAATTCTGTTAGGGCTTGTAGAGCCATGTATGCAGTGGCAAGATTCTCTTTCTGATAATCTCCGAGCAAGTCCGTCGCATAAGCTTCGGTTTGATTCGCAAAAAATACAGGTGAGGATAAAGATTTGGCTTTGTCAAGAATCACCTTTTGCACCGATTCCTTATTCTGACCCAGGACAACAGGCACATTCTCTTTGATAATCCCTGCCTTTTCCGCAGCAATTGCTTCGACTGTATTTCCCAAAAACTGTTGGTGATCCTTGCTGATATGGGTAATGATTGATAAAATAGGGGTTATGATATTGGTGGCATCAAGTCGTCCGCCCAAGCCAACTTCAATAATGGCAACATCCACTTGCGTTTTCGCAAAGGAAGAAAACGCCATACCAACTGTCGCTTCAAAAAACGAGTAGTTCCTCGCTTCAAGTGTCTCGAAATTTTCATTCACAAAATCAACAACAATGTCTTTATCAATCGGTTGTCCATTGATTTTGATTCGCTCTCGAAAATCCTTTACATGGGGAGAGGTATAAAGTCCGACTGTATATCCAGCTGTTTGGAGAACCGACGCCAACATATGTGCCGTAGAGCCCTTGCCGTTGGTTCCAGCAATATGGATGCACTTCAAGCTGTGATGGGGATTTCCCAACGCAGCACTCAAGCGATTCATTTGATCCAATCCCAAACGCATGGCTGGCGCACCAACCCTCTGATACATGGGCAAGCGTTTGAACAACCAAGCGAGGGTTTGGCTGTAATTCATTTACACCAAGATGTAATCTCTAAACAGCATAAAGGTTAGGTAACCAGAAACAGAGCCAATAAGTGCCAGGAAAGAAATGTTTTTTAAATACCAGAAAAAGTTGATTTTCTCCATTCCCATGGCAACAACGCCAGCTGCTGATCCAAAAATAATCATGCTACCACCTGTTCCGGCAGCAAATGCGATGGCATGCCAAAGCGGATGATCAATCGGCTCTGAAAACATTCCCATACTTGCAGCGACTAAGGGAACATTGTCGATAATAGCAGAGATAAATCCAAAGATTGCAACCACGATATCGGAGTTGGGAATTGCAGCATTCAGGTCTTGTGCAAATCCAAATAACAACCCAAGAGACTCAAGAGCGGCAACAGCCATCAAAATCCCCAAGAAAAATAGGATACTCGGCATCTCAATTTTAGTCAATGCTACGTGTACTGGATTGTGATGCGTGTGCGCACCAGAACTTGACTTGGCTTCCACAAACGCTTTGGAGCGACTGTACACTTCCGCAAAAACAGAGACCACAGCAAGCGAAAGCATCATCCCAACATAGGGTGGTAAATGCGTTACTGTTTTGAAAATAGGAACAAATAAAATCGACCCAAGTCCAAGATAAAGCATGGTTGGTCCCTTTGGCGTCAACTCGATTTTGTCGTCCATCTTATCAATTTCTCCTCTGAAAATTTTATAACGACTTGCGATAAAGGTGGGTACGATCATACATACCAAAGAAGGTACAATTAGGTATTTTATCAATTCGGGGGTCGTTACTTTTTTACCAATCCACAACATTGTGGTGGTGACATCGCCAATCGGAGACCACGCACCACCAGCGTTGGCAGTGACAATGATCATTCCGGCAAACCACAACCGAAGGTTTCGATCGTGAATGACTTTTTGTAAGATGGTGACAAGTACAATGGTAGCAGTCAGGTTATCAATAATCGCTGAAAGAACAAAAGCCAAACAAGCAAAAATCCAAAGTAAGCGAACCTTATTTCGTGTTCGGATAAACTGTTTGATTGTCGCAAAACCATTAAAATAATCAATGATTTCAACAATCGTCATCGCACCCAAGAGAAAGACTAGAATCTCTGCTGTTTTACCCAGATGGTGCAAAAGGGCTTCTTCGATGTGCGTCGGCAATAGTTGTTTATTGACCGCATCGATGTCAAACACATCCAAGTGCCCCAAGGCAATCATTGCCCATAAAATGGCCATCATGGCAAGTGCAGGAATAAGTTTGTCAATGTGAAGGTTGTGCTCAAGCGTGATTGCGAGGTAACCAAGTACAAATACTATAATAATGATCGTTTCCATTTATCAATTTTGTGGAATCAAATATACTACCTCGTTTTAATTTTCGCCAAAAAACTTACGTTAGTTTTAAGTAGGAAATATTCAGAGGTTTTGTAAACAACCCCTCACTTTATAGAGGTATAAAAATCAATGTTTTTACAGTTTTGTTTACAACCCCTCAATTTTAGGGGTTTTAAATTTCGAATTTTCTATTTTTTNNTGATTTCACAANATCAACTATAGATAGTACGAAATAAGTATTTATTTTCGCTTTTCCTTAAAAATATTGTATTTCTTCATTCCATCAGAAGCAATGNTGTTAGAATATCACAAACAGATGGATATATTTGAGACGCTATGATGANAAAACAAGGNCTNTACGACCCCCAATTTGAGCACGATAACTGNGGNGCAGGNTTTATNTGTAGNTTNGCAGGTAAGCGCACAAANGANATCATCCACAAAGCACTTGATATTCTCGTCAAACTGGAACATCGGGGTGCGGTGAGTGCAGATGGAAAGACNGGNGATGGNGCTGGTATCNTGATCGATATNCCACATGACTTTNTACAGCANGTCTGTGATTTTGATTTNCCAGATCCAACAACCTATTCNCTTGGTATGGTGTTTNTACCTACCAAAGAAAATCAACGACAGTTTTGTATANACACCCTNAATGNGGAGTTCNAANAACAGGGGCTTGAAGTCATCGGATGGAGAGAAGTTCCGACAAATCAAATGGTTGTCGGAGAGATNGCNGGNCGNACGCTACCCCACATTGAGCAAGTCTTTGTTCGTCCTGNGGAAGGNGTAANGCTCAACGAAAANGAACTCAACACCAAGACNTTTATCGCGNGAAAAATTGCAGAACACAANNTTTATGCAACNAAAATGTCGCAANCCAGTTATTTTTATTTGCCNAGTTTATCAACGCGAACNCTGATNTANAAAGGNCTACTGGTTCCAGAAGACATNGAAAGATTCTATACAGATTTGANCGATAAGCGAGTGGTNACACGACTCGCNCTAGTCCATCAGCGTTTTTCTACNAACACCTTTCCCACTTGGGATTTGGCGCAGCCCTTCCGCTANATGTGTCACAANGGNGANATCAATACCTATCGCGGGAATCTCAACCGCATGAANGCACGTGAGGAGCTTNTGAAAAGTGACTTTTTTGGAGATGATATCCAGTCCATTCTTCCAATNGTNTTAAANGGNAANTCGGACTCTGCNTCTATGGANATGGTCGTNGAACTGTTACTGCATNCAGGTCGATCGNTGCCNGAAGTCATGATGATGATGGTTCCTGANGCATGGGAAAAGCACAAAAGCATGGACCCNGTAAAAAAAGNATTTTANTCTTTTAATTCCTGTATCATGGAGCCNTGGGATGGTCCTGCGTCTATTCCATTNACAGATGGGAATTNTATCGGNGCCCTACTCGANCGAAACGGNTTGAGACCCTCTAGATACACCGTGACAAAAGACGGATATGTCGTGATGTCTTCTGAGACTGGCGTTACGGAAATCGAACCTAAAAATGTAGCCACTCATGGACGCCTAGAACCAGGTCGTATGTTTCTTGTNGANATGAACGAAGGGCGCATTGTTGAAGACAAAGAAATTAAAGACATTATTTCCTCNAAACAACCCTATCAAAAATGGNTGGACGAGAATCTNTTGGCTTTAAAAGACGTTCCTTACACNNGNAACAAAACNCCGCAAGAGCANACGAACTATTTGCANAGACTTAAAGGNTTTGGATATACNGAAGANGANATCAAAACCTTNATTATCCCGATGATGTCGGCGGGCAAAGAAGCCATTGGGTCNATGGGNACAGATACNCCACTCGCTGTGCTTTCCCACAAACCACAACTGCTATATAACTACTTCAAGCAGCTTTTTGCACAAGTAACCAATCCTCCACTNGATGGAATCCGAGAAGAGATTGTAACCGATACCTCACTTTCNATTGGCAGTGATTACAATTTGTTNTCNATTGACNCNATNCACGCNAAAAAATTACGTATCCAAAATCCGATTATTTCNAACGAAGATTTGGATAAAATCAAATTTATCAAACACCAAGATTTTCAAGCTGCNTCNGTNTCTGTNTTATACGATGTCGAAAAAGGACACAACGGANTGCANNAAGCCATTGAAAATGTNNTCAGNCAAGTNAAGGNAAAAGTNAGTGAAGGAGCNAANATCATCATTTTATCNGATCGTGGAGTNAATCNCGACNAAGCNCCTATCCCNATGCTATTGGCTTGCTCTNCCGTNCATCACGGATTGACCAAGCATGGTATGCGTTCGAANTTTGGGATTGTGATTGAATCTGCAGAACCNCGTGAACCNCATCATTTTGCNACCTTATTTGGGTANGGNGCAAGTGCNATCAACCCNTATATGGTCAATGAAATTATTGACAATCTNGTNCATTCNCAAGNTCGCATTCAAATCACNACTGATCAAGCCATTGAGAACTTCAATAAGGCCATNGCTAANGGATTGGTCAAAATCATGAATAAAATTGGAATTTCCACACTTCACTCCTATCGCGGTGCACAAATTTTTGAAGCACTTGGGTTGAATCAGAAATTCATNGATGAATTCTTTTGCAATACGCCAACACGTATTGAGGGAATTGGGCTGTTTGAAGTCGAAAAAGAAATCTCTCTTCGTCACCACCAGGCNTTTGCTAATGAAGAAGCTGCTGAGAGTCNGGATTTGGAAATTGGNGGNAGCTATCGCTGGAGACGGAATGGAGAAGCACATATGCTCAANCCNGCCACCATNGCGAAGTTGCAAGTGGCAACCCAACAAAATAAGTTTGAAAGCTATGAAGAGTTTGCCAAGTTGGTCAATGACCAATCANGGCAANTGATGACCATNCGNGGTATGTTTNCTTTTGACGANCTTGATCCCATTCCGATTGAGGAAGTCGAACCTTGGACAGCGATTGCNAAACGCTTTAAAACAGGTGCGATGTCACTGGGTTCCATCAGNGAAGAAGCNCATGAAACCTTGGCAAAAGCGATGAACCGNATTGGNGGNAAAAGCAATTCTGGTGAAGGAGGAGAAGACCCNCNACGATTTACAAGAGATNAAGANGGGGACTGGCGCAACAGTGCGATCAAGCAAGTTGCATCTGGTCGTTTTGGNGTTTCCTCACATTANTTGGCCAANGCANAAGANATTCAAATCAAAATGGCNCAGGGNGCAAAACCNGGNGAAGGCGGGCAACTTCCAGGTCCAAAAGTCAATCCATATATTGCGTCTGTACGGAACTCNACNCCTTATGTCGGGTTGATNTCACCNCCGCCACACCANGATATTTACTCNATTGAAGATTTGGCACAACTCATTTACGATTTGAAAAATGCCAATCGAGAAGCTCGCGTTAATGTCAAGTTGGTTTCTGAAGTTGGTGTTGGAACCATTGCTGCTGGTGTTGCAAAAGCCAAAGCAGATGTAATTTTGATTTCGGGATATGACGGTGGAACTGGCGCATCACCACTAACCTCATTAAAGCATGCTGGTTTGCCGTGGGAGCTAGGGATTGCCGAGGCACAGCAAACGCTTGTCTTAAATGACCTCCGCGGGCGCATTGTATTGGAATGTGACGGTCAGATGAAAACGGGTCGAGACGTGGCAATTGCCTGTTTGCTCGGTGCTGAAGAATTTGGTTTTTCAACTGCACCACTCGTCGCAACAGGGTGTATTATGATGCGTGCTTGTCACCTGAATACCTGTCCAGTCGGAATCGCGACACAAGACCCAGAGCTTCGCAAAAACTTTAAAGGAAAGCCCGAGCATGTTGTGAATTATATGCACTTTGTCGCTGAGGAATTGAGAAGCATCATGGCACAACTTGGATTTAGAACCGTTGATGAAATGGTGGGACAAAGCCAAAAGTTGAATATGAGCGATGCGATTGACCACTTTAAAGCAAAGGGCATTGATCTATCGAGCATCTTACACAAGCCCGATGTGGAAAAGGGAACTCCCGAAAGAAATGTTGAAAAGCAAGATCACAAGCTAGAAAACGTTCTTGACTTCACACTGATTTCTGAGGCGAGCAAGGCCATTGAAAAATTAGAGCCGCAAACCCTAGCGTTTCCCATTCACAACACCGACCGAAGTGTGGGGGCGATCTTGAGTAATGAAATCTCAAAAAAATATGGGGCTGATGGTCTTCCTGAAGACACCTTGACCATACATTTTACGGGTTCTGCAGGACAAAGTTTTGGTTGTTTTGCCACCAAAGGACTCCATTTGGAAACGATTGGAAACTGTAATGATTACTTTGGCAAGGGCCTTTCGGGTGCTCGACTTGTCGCCCGAATCCCTGATGGCGTTTCCTACAAAGCCGAAGAAAATATCATCATCGGTAATGTTGCCCTCTATGGTGCAACAGCTGGTGAGGCCTACATCAATGGAATTGCTGGTGAGCGTTTTTGTGTTCGCAATTCTGGTGCAACAGCAGTTGTTGAAGGTATCGGAGATCACGGTTGTGAATATATGACTGGCGGTATCGCCGTTATCCTTGGCGAGTTTGGACGTAATTTTGCTGCCGGAATGAGTGGTGGAATTGCTTATTTATATTCTCCTGATGGCACTTTTGATGAGCGCAACTTTAATATGGAAATGATCGGATTAGAAGACCCTTCTGTTGATGATCTCACCCATTTGAAAGAGCTGATCAACAAGCATGTCAAACACACATCGAGTAACAAAGCAACTGCAATCCTCAGCAATTGGGAAGCAGAGAAAAAGAATTTTATAAAGGTCATGCCAACGGACTACAAAAAAGCGCTAGCTCGCTTGGCAGAAGAGGCCAAACAAGAAGTAAACTAATATGGGAAAGCTAAGAGGGTTTTTAGAGTACGACCGGATTGACGAGGCAAACATAGCTGTCGCTGACCGCGTCAAGAACTACAAGGAATTTACGGTTCATCCTGGTGAAGAAAAGCTACAAGACCAAGGAGCGCGTTGTATGGATTGCGGGGTTCCATTTTGTCACAGTGGCTGTCCACTTGGTAATATGATTCCTGACTTTAACGACGCTGTTTATCAAAATGATTGGCAGAAAGCACTTCGAATTCTACATTCTACAAACAATTTTCCAGAGTTTACAGGCCGACTATGCCCAGCGCCATGTGAGGCAGCCTGTGTTTTGGGGATTATCAATCCGCCTGTTTCGATTGAAATGATTGAAAAATACATCGTTGAACGCGGATTTAAAGAAGGATGGATTCAGGCAAACCCACCCAAAAACAGAACGGGAAAAACCATTGCCGTTGTCGGATCAGGTCCAGCCGGATTGGCTGCTGCCCAACAACTCAACAGAGCGGGACATACTGTCACGGTTTTTGAACGAGATGAAAAAGTCGGTGGATTGATGCGATATGGAATCCCTGATTTCAAAATGGAAAAACACATCATCGACCGACGTGTATCGATCCTAGAAGAGGAAGGCATTGTCTTCAAAACCGGGGTTGAGGTTGGTAAAAACTACAGTGCAGAAGAGCTCAAGAATTTTGATGCTGTTGTTCTTTGTGGCGGCGCAACCATTCGCAGAAGATTACCCATTCCTGGCTCAGATGCCAAAGGGGTTGTTCAGGCGATGGATTTTTTACCAAAAAGCAACCGATGGGTTGACGGACTTACAGATGTCGATCCTGAGCTTCACGCACAAGGCAAAAACGTCATTGTGATTGGTGGTGGGGATACGGGTTCTGACTGTATTGGCACCTCAAATCGCCAAGGGGCGGCGAGTGTGACCAATTTTGAAATCATGCCACGACCTGCTGATGACCGAACAGCTGAACACCCTTGGCCCTACTGGCCATTTAAGCACAAAACTTCCTCCTCGCATGAAGAAGGAAGTGAGCGTGAGTTTAGCATCATGACCAAAGAGTTTGTAACAGATGATGATGGCAGAAT
This sequence comes from Flavobacteriaceae bacterium TMED81, assembly GCA_002171575.2. Lineage (GTDB taxonomy): Bacteria > Bacteroidota > Bacteroidia > Flavobacteriales > Flavobacteriaceae > UBA724. Next base: position 2,578 of record NHEI02000015.1, on the reverse strand, counting down.
ATCTGGTCTTAAAACCGTACAAGTACGTTGGGAGAAACAAGAAGAGGGAAGACCAAAGCTCGTGGAAGAGCCGAATTCTGAAAAAGAATGGCCTTGCGACCTTGCCTTACTCGCCCTTGGATTCACAGGACCTGAGCCAACTTTGGCAGAGCAACTCGGCATTCAGCTTGACGAACGCTCAAATATCAATGCAGACACCAAGTCGTATCAGACCAATGTTCCCCACATCTTTGCTGCGGGTGACATGCGACGTGGTCAGTCTTTGATCGTTTGGGCAATTTCTGAGGGTAGAGAAGCTGCCTATCAAGCCGATCAATTTTTGATGGGTACTACACAACTCCCGACAAAAACACACGGAGATTTACCGAGTCATCCATAAATTTTATTGAAAAAAGTTCCAGACAATCCCAAATCGTAAAATAAAATCCCGATACGGATAATCTGGTGCCGCCAATCTGTTGTTACCGTTCCATGCAGCACCTAAGTTTTCAGCATTAAAATACAGTCGTGTTTGCTGGATTTTCGCATCAAAAAAGGCACTAAATAAAGGTTCCCCCCCAATTTTAACGGCATCTTGTACCACATAATCGGAAAGTATGGGGCTATATGCATCTGCATAGAACGAAGAATAGTATTTGACTGTCGCTCCAATTTGCACAAAGGCCGCTTTGCGAAACCATTCATCTGCATAGGAAATGGTTGATCTAACCAAGAGATCTGGAAGATGAATCGGAGCGTCGTCGTCCACTTGCTGGAACTGAAGGTTTGTGTCTAATGAAAATACGCCAAAAGACAACGTATTATCCCAACGCGCTTTGAGCAGGTGTATCGTTTCATTCCATTGTTCAGGGCTTGCGAACAAAGACCCTTTTTCCAAGTCTTGTTGAAAATAAGCATAGTTGTCAAGCGTTGTCAAAGAAACTGAAAACAAGCCAAGTTTTGGTACATCCAAATTCGAGAAAAGGGTGGATCGGTTGGTCTTAAGCATGCTTTTCTGCCAGATAAAAGATGAATAGCTACTGTGATAATTCAGCATGGTAAATCCAGGGGAATTGGTCTCCCAGCGAAAACCGCCTTGTAAACGAACTTTTACAATCTTAGGGAAAGAAGCGGTTAGCTGCGCAAAACTCCCCAACTGATTATCGTCTGCTGACTGCTCAAAATGAAACTTTAACTGACTGTCTTGTAATGAAAACCCGAGCTTTGCACCCACGGCAATGCCAGACTCATTAACCTCGCGGTCAAGGGTCGTATGTACGTTGTTATAGCTGTATTGCAAAGCCGATCCATAGGCCTCGATTTGACCCCATTTTGATTGTTCAAAAAGCGCATATAGATCATGTCTTGTGCTTGTGTAGTGCACCCTGTCTTTTGGGGTTGTATAGCCCTCTGCAAGCGTGCCAAACCCTTCCACTGCCGATAGCTGATCAAAGGTGTGTCGTTGCGAATCGGTTTGTATGCGGTGCCCGAGGCGAAGTGCAGGTACTGGAATCGAATCGGATGTCATAATGAGTGCATAGTCCTGCTCTAGTAAATAGCGTTTTCCTGTAAAAAAATGAGTTGCATTTTGAAACTTGACCGACAGACGAGCCCGATCTTCAAATTCTGTGATTTTGTCCGTATAATCCTGAAGAGACACATCGTCTAGTCCGCCATTTTCTTGTTGTTCGATTTTTTGGTTTGCCATCATAAATCGCAATCGATACCTGCGATTTGGGTTTTCGTACCAGCTCGAAAAACGAAGCTGACTCGCCCCAGACAAATTGTGTTGGTAATGACCAAGTGAGCGATGGCCCCGATAGGCAATCGCATAATTAATACGTGGACTGAGGTTTGCTGTGATCAGCACATCGGTAGATTGACCTTGTTGAAATGCCGTTTTAAAATACATTTCAGTCAGTGGCGTTGGCACATGATAATAGGACACCTCATGGGGCTGAAACATTTGATGGGATTTGGCACGAAAGCCAGGCATTGGTAAAATCGACTGCGGACCCGATTGCATTGACAGATGATTAACGGTTTGACCTGAGTTGGCAAACGCCAAGAGTTCAAAATCGTCCTTTCGGCGAAAGTTAAACTTGTATTGTTTTGCGACGCTAAGGGTTGTATCCACAAAAGTGGTGTCTCGATCCTGTGAAATGATCAGGTAGTCTGTTATCGGTTTCTTTTCCGTAAACTTTTGTTTGGACCGTTTGCCAAACAAACTGTCTTGGTCTTGGGAAGATCCCTGAAATTGATTGTTTGTTGAGAAGTCCCCACGAAATTCGTTTGTCTGCGGTGGTCTCTTTGTATTTGTTCGAAATTGAGATTGAACAGCAAAAGCAGAGAGCAAGCAACAACCCACAAAAATAGACCTGATCGAATTCATTTGTGCAAAGGTAGAGAATTCGGGTGGACAGTGATAAAGATCGTTTGTACCTGTTTACAAATGCGTATTGAAAAATAAGAGCACAGTATCAAACAATGTCGTATTTTAGTTGTAATGCAAACCCAACACACCAAGTTTGTTGAATGTGGGACCGATGAGGCTGGTCGGGGTTGCTTGGCAGGGCCTGTCACGGCTGCTGCTGTAATC
>NHEI02000014.1 GCA_002171575.2 Flavobacteriaceae bacterium TMED81 | reverse complement strand
AAAAATAAAATAGCAAAACGCGTTAGCATAAGGCATCTATTTGCAACAAATGCGATGTAAAAGGATTATTTAAATCCTGTCATCCCGACTTAATTAACCTACAAAACCTTGTCTGATAATGGTTTTTTTGTTTCTTTGAACATTATGAAAACCCGATACTTTACTTATTTTTTCCTTCTACAAGTCCTTTTCGCTTGTGGACAACCTGACGTTACAATTTCAACTCCAAATCATACAAACTACACAATCGATGTGATCGTACCTGATTTGGAAATCCCTTGGGGAATGGCTTTTCTTCCTGACAACAGTTTACTGATCACGGAAAAAGAGGGACAACTCATTCATTTTCAAAATGGTCAAAAAACTAATATCGAAAATGTACCCACCACCTACGTTCGTGGACAAGGAGGACTCATGGGGATTGCGATACACCCGAATTTTAAAGACAACAACATCATTTATTTTACCCAATCTTCATCAGTAGGATCTAGTAAATCTGGTGGAAACACCGCTCTTTATCGCGCAGTTTTACAAGGCAATGCATTGCAAGACGTCTCCCTTCTCTACAAAGCGGAACCAAACACAAAAAAAGGCGTTCATTTTGGCTCTCGGATTGTGTTTGACAATGATGGTTATTTGTACTTTACCGTTGGGGATCGTGGAAATCGGGACGTTAATCCCCAAGACCTTACGAGAGATGGCGGAAAAGTGTATCGCTTGAAAGATAATGGCGAAATTCCTACCGATAATCCTTTTGTAGATGTTTCAAACGCAAAAACAGCTGTTTACTCTTATGGGCATCGTAACCCGCAAGGGATGACCAAACACCCCATAACTGGTGAAATTTGGACTCACGAACACGGACCTAGAGGCGGTGACGAAATCAATATCATAGAAGCTGGTAAAAACTATGGATGGCCAAAAATCACCTATGGCAAAAACTATACTGGCACTACGATTACCAAAGACAAGGCACTTCCAGGATTGGAACAACCTTTGTATTACTGGATTCCTTCCATCGCACCCTCTGGAATGACTTTTGTTCACAATTCTGCCTATGCGGATTGGGACGGGAGCTTGGTTGTGGGGTCCTTAAAATTCAATTATTTAGAACGCTTGACGTTTGAGAATAAGCGTGTTGTTTATCGAGAAAAAATCGCCAATGAAATCGGTCGTGTTCGCGATGTGATTCTTGGACCAGATGGGTTTCTCTATCTAGCAGTTGAGAACAAAGGGATTTGTAAAATTGTACCAAATCCATGAGGTTATTTATATTCTTCCTCTTCCTATCTTCCGTAACATTCGCCCAAAACAATGTGGAAGACAGCTACAAGCGTGGGCAGATGTTGTATGACGATTTTTGTGTGCGATGTCACCTTCCCGACGGAACTGGTGAAGCTGGTTTGATCCCGCCCCTCGCAGGCGCTGACTTCTTACAGGACATACAAGCTACTGTTCACAGCATTAAGTATGGTCTCCATGGCCCCATCACTGTAAACGACGTAAAATACAACAGTTCGATGGCTCCTATGGGCTTGGAAAATGATGAAATTGCGGATATCACGAATTACATTCTGAATAGCTGGGGGAATACCACAGATGTGATCTTAACTGAGGCATACGTTCAGGGGATAAAAGAAACAAAATGATGAAGATTATTGGGGTCTGTGGTGGTTCTGGTTCTGGAAAAACAACTTTAGTTGAAGCTGTCCGTGCGCATTTGTCCACAGATTTTGTGAGTGTGATCTCACAAGATTCCTACTATAAAAACCATGACACCCTTACGTTTGAAGAGCGCTGTGAGCTCAATTACGATCACACCAATGCCATCGATTATGATTTGTTTGTTTCACATCTGAACCAACTGAAAGCGGGAAAATCTATCCATTCCCCAATCTACTCATATAGCGAGCACTTGCGCTCTGATCAGTTTATCGAGGTTTCCCCAAAGCCAGTTGTGCTAGTTGAAGGGATTTTAATTTTCGCTCATACGCTATTGAGAGAACAATTTACCACCACCATCTTTATCGATGCGGAAGACGACACACGCCTACGCAGAAGAATGGCTAGAGATATTCAAACACGAGGTCGAACTGCCGAAGAGGTTAAGCATCGTTTTGAGGACACAATTTTGCCAATGCACAATGCCCATATTCAACCTCACAAACAAACTTCAGATTATATTTTTGACAACAACAAAGACGATCTGTCTAGGTTGGGTTCTTTTTGTAATTTGGTTGACAAACTAATCAAGTGAATCTAAAACAAATTCGAGAATCGCGCTGGTTTAAGTTAGGCACAAACATCTATGTGCTCGTCAGTGCGTTTTTTATCATATGGATGTTGTTTTTCGACACCAATTCTTTTCGAATTTTATGGAGCTTAGAATCAAAAATAGACGATCTTGAGCGTCAAAAAGAGGAACTGATACGGCAAATTCAAGACGACCGCATTTTTATTGAGAAGCTATCTGATTCGATTGAACTAGAAAAGTTTGGGCGTGAAAATTATTATCTCAAAAAGGCGGATGAGGATATTTTCATTGTCGAATTTAGAGACAGTCTAGATACTTCCTCTTAAAAAATTGTATTTTTAGCGTATGACACACACCGATAAAATGCTCCGTGATGGGAGTTTGGCAGGAAAAGTAATTGTTGTAACTGGTGGGGGTAGCGGACTTGGCAAGGCCATGACTTCCTATTTTTTGGAACTTGGTGCCAAGGTTGCCATAACCTCCCGCAAATTGGAAAAGCTCGAAGCAGCGGCCAAAGAACTCCGTGATGCAACGGGCGGTGAATGCTTTGCTATTGCTTGTGACGTTCGAGATTATGAGCAAGTCGAGCAGATGCACAAACAAGTGATAGACCATTTTGGTCCGATTGATGTTTTGCTCAACAATGCTGCTGGAAACTTTATCTCGCCTACCGAAAATTTATCGAGCAATGCGTTTGACACCATCGTTGATATCGTGTTGACTGGAACAAAAAACTGCACCATGGTCTTTGGAAAACATTGGATCAAAAGCAAACAAAAAAATGTCAATGTATTAAACATTGTTACCACCTATGCATTTACTGGTTCGGGCTATGTTGTGCCATCCGCAACTGCTAAAGGAGGGGTATTGGCCATGACACGGTCTTTGGCTGTTGAATGGTCAAAATACGGCATGCGTTTTAATGCGATTGCACCTGGGCCATTCCCAACCAAAGGAGCTTGGGATCGCTTGCTACCGGGCCCTTTGGTAAAAAAGTTTGATCCTGCAAAAAAAGTGCCCCTTGGTCGTGTGGGTGCGCATCAAGAGCTTGCCAATCTCGCTGCCTATATGGTCTCCGACTTTGGTGCATACCTCAATGGCGAGGTTGTTGTACTAGACGGTGGGGAATGGCTAAAGGGAGCTGGACAGTTTAATATGCTCGACAAAATCCCAAAAGCACTCTGGACAGTCCTTAAAAAAGCGATGTTGAAAAAAAAGTGATTTTTTTATTCGATATCGTTCTTTTTTNCTCTGTTAAATTGTACTTTTAATCCTCAATTCACAAAATGCCTCATGGGTAAAATCATTGCCGTAGCGAACCAAAAAGGCGGTGTTGGAAAAACAACAACCGCAGTGAATCTTNCAGCTAGCTTAGGNGTTTTAGAGCAAAAAGTTCTCCTAATTGACGNCGACCCNCAAGCAAATGCAACNTCTGGTCTCGGCATANACGTTGAACATCANAATAAGGGAACCTATCAACTTTTGGANCANTCTGCTCCTTTGGANCANGTNACNNTCTCNGTACCNTCAGCAAATGTNGATNTCGTGCCNTCACACATCGACCTTGTCGCTATCGAAATTGAATTGGTTGACAAGCCCAACCGTGAATACATGTTATACCAAGCTTTGGAAGGGGTTCGAGATCAATACGATTTTGTAATNATCGACTGTGCNCCTTCTCTTGGACTGCTCACCCTAAATGCACTGACAACCTCAGATTCGGTTCTGATTCCGATACAATGCGAATACTTTGCCCTCGAAGGTCTTGGAAAACTCCTCAATACAATTAAGAGTGTACAGCGCATTCACAACAAAAACTTAGACATTGAAGGCATGCTGCTCACCATGTATGANTCCAGATTNCGNCTNTCAAATCAAGTTGTGGATGAGGTCAAAAAACATTTTCATGAAATGGTGTTTAACACCATTATNCANCGCAATGTNAAAATTGGGGAAGCACCGAGTTTTGGCGAAAGCATTNTAGATTACGACAGCACNAGTAAAGGTGCCGAAAATTACTTAAATTTAGCGCNCGAAGTCATCGAAAAAAANAAGATAAATGGCAAAAGCAAATAAACGGCAAGCACTCGGACGCGGATTGTCCGCTCTTTTGGACGATTCAGGAAGTCTAACCCCTTCCAATGAGTCTGTTGTTGGGAATGTCGTTGAGCTTACNCTCGATCAAATTGAAGTCAACCCGTTTCAGCCAAGAACCAACTTCAATCAAGANGCAATTGAAGACTTAGCCAAATCCATTCAAGCGCTTGGCGTTATTCAACCCATCACGGTACGGAAAACCGANAGTGAAACCTTCCAACTGGTTTCGGGTGANCGAAGATTGCGAGCTGCCAAAAGTGTTGGGCTNTCAACAATCCCNTCATTTATCCGCACTGCCGACGACCAAGAGTCTTTGGAAATGGCNTTGGTGGAAAANATCCAGCGNGAAGATTTGGATCCAATTGAGGTTGCCCTNTCCTACCAACGCCTTATCGATGAGATTGAACTCACCCAAGAAGAATTGAGCGAACGNGTTGGAAAAAAGCGTTCTACGATTACNAATTACATCAGACTTCTTCGTCTCGATCCGATTATTCAAACCGGGATTCGTGATGGNTTTATANCNATGGGACATGGTCGCGCATTGATCTCGNTAGAAGACCGAAGTANNCAGCTNAGTATCTATGAACAAATTTTGGCAAANNGCTTGTCGGTGCGTGCNACNGAAAAGCTGGTCAAAACANATCCNGCNACNCCTCCNAAAAAAATACCNGCTTCCAATCCATACATCGAAAAGAAATTAAAATTCTATCAAAAACTGTTTGGCGACAAAGCACGTATCCAACTNAACGCTTCAGGTGGTGGGCAAATTGTGATTCCGTTTACATCTGAAAAAGATTTTANATCTTTGACCAAACGACTACAAAGTGAACCCTAANCTTACACAACTCGTTGTGCTGATTTCTTTTGTTTGCTTNGGACAACAACAAGATTTATCAAATTCCATCAANAAGGAAATCGATCCGCTTCGNCCAGCAAAAGCCGCTTTNTACTCAGCTGTTTTACCAGGTTTGGGACAAGTGTACAACAANCGATATTGGAAACTCCCNCTGATCTATGGGGGGCTTGGTGCTTCAATTTATTTTTATGACACGAACAACAAAAATTTCAAACGCTATNGAAATGCCTATAAACGGAGATTGGCTGGCTTNACTGANGATGAATTTCAAGNNGTCATNTTTGATAATGACCGCNTGATTGATGGGATGAATTTTTACAAANAATNCCGCGATCAATCGNTGTTGTTTATCATTGGNACCTACTTTCTCAATATNCTAGATGCCAATATCGACGCNCACCTCAANCAGTATAATATCAACCGAAATTTGAGTCTAAAACCCTATATGGATCAAAATCCTATTGTTGCGGATCATCATTTTGGAGTGAGTCTAAATTTCAATTTTTAAATTTGTAAAATGAAAATTGCATTACTCGGTTACGGACGCATGGGACAAGCCATTGAGAAAATTGCCATTGATAGAGGACATACAATCGTTGTAAAAATCGATAAGGACAATCCAGAGGAGGCCTATGAGGCAGATGTCGCAATCAATTTTAGCATTCCTGCGGCTGCCTATGAGAATATCACCAGTGCAATCCACAAAAAAATCCCTGTTGTCTGTGGCACCACAGGTTGGTTGGATCAGCTTGACGAAGTTGAATCTCTATGTCAACAAAACGAGGGTGCATTTCTTTATGCTTCTAATTTTAGTTTGGGCGTTAACCTATTTTTCGAGCTCAATACAAAGTTGGCTGAAATGATGCAAAAACANCCGCTTTACACTGCTTCNATNNAAGAAATTCATCACACGCAAAAACTNGANAAGCCCAGNGGCACAGCAATCACATTGGCAGAAGGAATTCCNTCANAGGGTAAGGCATGGCATTTAATTGAAGATNAAGGAGAGGGNNTTCCAATTACCTCNATACGAAAAGATGAAGTGCCTGGNACCCATACGGTGACCCATCGTTCAGAAATNGATGAGATTTCCATTACACACACTGCNCATAACCGNACTGGNTTCGCTTTGGGCGCTGTTCTTGCTGCCGAATGGATTCAAGACAAAAAAGGTATTTTTAGCATGAGAGATGTTTTACAGCTCTAAGAACCCCTAATCGAGGGATAAAACACGTTTTCTATGACATTCACACAGTGGTTTCTTTTTATTCTCATCGTTCAATTTGTTCATTTTTTTGGGACATGGAAGTTATATCAGCGTGCGGGATNCAAGNCGTGGCAAGCAGCAATTCCGATCTACAATGCNGTGGTATTGATGAAAATCATCAATCGTCCTCGATGGTGGGTGTTGATGTTTTTTATGCCAATCATCAACTTGATTATCTTTCCCGTGGTATGGGTAGAAACTGCTCGAAGTTTTGGCAAAAGGAGTGCGACAGATACNTTTCTGACTCTGATCAGTTTTGGTCTCTATCTCTACACCATCAACTNCAACAANCAACTTGAACACATCAAANACCGAAGNTTAAAGCCAAGAACCGCTTTCGGGGAATGGTTTAGCTCGATTTTATTTGCCGTGGTCATNGCTACCCTTGTCCANACCTATTTTATCCAACCCTATATNATTCCGACTGGCTCNTTAGAAAAAACACTNNTNACAGGNGATTTCCTCTTTGTNAGCAAGTNTCACTATGGGGCANGAGTTCCNCAAACNGCGGTCTCTTTTCCGATGGTGCACGACACCATTCCTTTGGCGCGTGTNCGCTCCTACCTCAAAAANCCACAATTNCCTTATATGCGATTGCCCAAACTGCAGAAGATCAANCGNAATGAGATTGTGGTCTTTAGTTGGCCAGCAGATACAGTACGGCAGTTTTTTAAGAAAGAAGCCCGAGTCGATAAACCCATTGACAAAAAATCAAACTATGTAAAGCGCTGTGTGGCCATCCCCGGAGATACCTTAGAAATTATCGATGGGATTATTCATATCAATGGAGAACGNACCCAACTCCCCGACCGAGCCAAACCACTCTATGGNTATACCGCATATAGCAANACTGGNATTTCGTCNAGAGAGNTGATNCANGCAGGAATACGAGATCTAACCAGNCGATTTCGGATTGAAAGTAACNTCTCNCAACAACANCTCAATGCCTTGTTTGCCAACAATATCAACGTNATTCGGCAGGGAGATAANCTCNTTGCGATNTCAGGCGCAAGAGGAATTCCAACNGANCTGATTCGAAGACAGCNATTGCGNGTAACNGAACTTCGAGATACCCNAAAAACAATCTTCCTCACACTGGNNGAAGCCGAAAAGGTCAGAAACGAAATCAGTTTTGACAGTTTGGTTCGCAACATCAACAATCNANNATCATACAANACAAACTTNTTNCCNAATGANATNCGCTACAACTGGAACGAAGANAATTTTGGACCAATCGTCATGCCAAAACAAGGNNTNANTGTAACNTTGANCAAAGANAANATTGCCTTGTATCGAAAGTTGATTCGNGATTATGAAAANCGAACACTNANCTATGAANANAANGCCATACTCATCGATGGNGAACCAACAGATCAATACACCTTCTCACAAGATTATTTTTGGATGATGGGTGACAATCGCCACCGCTCNGAAGACAGTNGGTTTTGGGGCTTTGTNCCAGCAGANCACATCGTNGGNAAACCCATTTTTATNTGGATGAGTATCGATGGCATCAATGATGGNNTNGCCAATTGGAANGTGCGNTGGAANCGTGTNTTCACAACAACNAATGGAGATGGNGANCCCGTTTCCTATCGTTGGCACTTTTTGGCGATTATCGTTGCCTANCAAGTTTTTATACGTGTTCGTAAGCGTCTTAAAAANCAATGACCCATACCCTACTCCCCCTTGCCTATGCTGGGCCAATCGCGCATTGGNTTCCCATTTGTAAGCANCAACCGATTCTTTGGGAAGNAGANGATTTTTATCAGAAGCAAACCTATCGCAATCGCATGGAAATCCATGCAGCCAACGGAAAGCTCATGCTGAGTATTCCGATTCAACATCTNGGTTANGATGGGCNNCAAAACTATAAAGATGTACAGATCGCCAACGANTTTCCTTGGCAAAGAAACCATTGGTTNTCACTAAAAACCGCNTATCAATCCTCCCCNTTTTTTGAATACTACGNAGATGATATTGCANNCCTTTACCAAACANCATACAAATCGCTGTTTGCATTCAACAAACAGGTNATGGAAACGATTTGTGNGTTGTTGCAGATTCAAGCACCCCAANAAACCACAAGCACTTATGAAAAAGATAGTCCACACCACGATTTACGGCATCTNATCGATGCGAAAACCGCAAAGNCAACTACAGTTTGTGANTACACCCAAGTCTTTANCGACAANAATGGATTTATCCCNAACTTGAGTATTTTGGATCTNTTGTTTAACATGGGTNCCGAAACANTNCCCCTNTTNCANTCCCAATAAATGTTTATCTTTAACAAAAACAAGCCCNATGTTCAANCCCAAAGTTATCGGAGTTGGTGGTATTTTTTTCAAAGCCAAAAANCCAAGTCGCCTTCGCAAATGGTNCANAGACCATTTGAGTTTTAATNTCAATCCCTACGGTTCTTCNTTTGAGTTTNGAAATGCGAANAANCCTGANAANNTTCAGTATTTNCTGTGGTCTGTATTTAAAAATGATACGGATTACTTTTCGCCCTCAATAAAAGAGTTTATGGTCAACTTTCGGGTGGGAAAACATCGAAAAAACGGTAGCCTACTTGCGGAAAATTGGGACAGAAATCATCGATGAAGTCACGACTTACCCCTATGGGAAATTTGTACACATATTGGATCCCGAGGGGAATGCAATCAAACTGTGGAAAGCCAATGATGACTTTTTTAGCGATTTGATGGGACCGACAAACAAATAAAAAAAAGCAGGCCATAAGCCGGATTCTGTCGTGCCTTACCATTGATCTCGACCCAACATTACTGCGGGGCTCTATCCGCCTACCCACCAGCTCAAGAGCGCTTCTTTCAAACACTGGTTTACTTGGCGTTTCACCGTATAGAGTTTACCTGATTTCACTACAGCCGAACTGTACATTCTTTCTGTTGCACTGGTCCTATCCGCTAGGCGGACGACGGGCGTTACCCGCTATACTGCGCTATGGTGTCCGGACTTTCCTCTGCACTTGCGTGCAGCGGTAAGGTGGCCTGCTTTGCAAAAATACATGATTTACAGTTGATAAACACATGGAAAGAGCAGATGGAAATCCAAGCGGTTTTGATATATTTGTTTCTGTGGAACCCTTTGTTGTATCGGCCTTAAAATATCGCCCACAGCGGTTTGAAGACGTTGTTGGACAAGAGTCTATTACCAAAACTCTAGAGAATGCGATTGCCAAAGACCACCTTGCTCAGGCCTTGCTGTTCTGCGGGCCACGTGGAGTCGGTAAAACCACTTGTGCGCGTATCCTTGCCAAAAAAATCAATGATAGCGATGAAACCGCTGCGGAAGACAACGATTTTGCCTTTAATATCTTTGAGTTGGATGCCGCCTCTAACAACTCTGTTGAGGACATTCGAAACCTTATCGATCAGGTGCGGATCCCTCCGCAAGTCGGGAAATACAAGGTATATATCATCGACGAGGTGCATATGCTCTCCCAAGCGGCTTTTAATGCCTTTTTAAAAACGCTGGAAGAACCACCTGCCCATGCCATTTTTATCCTTGCCACAACCGAAAAACACAAAATTATCCCCACCATACTCTCGCGTTGTCAAATTTTTGATTTCAAACGCATTGGCGTAACAGACGCTAAAAACTATTTGCAAAAAATCGCAGAAAACGAAGGAATTCAAGCTGAGGAAGAAGCCCTTCAACTCATAGCGCAAAAGGCAGACGGCGCCATGCGTGACGCCCTTTCCATTTTTGATCGTATTGTCAGCTTTTCCAATGATGCCATCACGGCACATCATGTTTCTGTCAACCTGAGCATACTCGATTTTGACACCTATTTACAGATCACCAAGCAACTGATCGAAGGAGATATCAGAGCGGTGATTTTATCGTTTGACCAAGTCTTATCCAAAGGATTTGACGGACATCAATTTATTGTGGGACTTGCCAGTCATTTTCGAGATTTGTGGATGTGTAAACACCCAGACACCATCTCTTTAATCGAAGTTGGTTCTTCTACGCAAAAAAAATATCTCGCCCAGTCCGAAATGGCTGACTTATCGTTTCTGGAAAAAGCAATTGCCCTGACAAACGAATGCGATCTGCATTACAAAGCATCTAAAAATCAACGCTTACATGTTGAACTCTGCTTGATGCAAATCGCTTCTGTCGAGGACGAAAAAAAAAAGGATAAACCCTACATCAAACCAGCCCTAAAGACCGACAAATCACCCCAACCAACCCAAAAGCCCGTCGCAAAAAAAGAAACCAAACCAATTGCTGAGCCAATAGTCGCTAAACCCATTGAGGAGACTCCTGTAGAAACCGAAGAGCCCCCTACTGTTGAAAAACCCACAGCGAAACCAACCAAAGCACCGGATGAACCCGTTCAGAAGCCCATAGCGCTTGATATTCAGCCCAAAGGGGTTTCTGGATTGTCTCTCTCCAGTATCGCTTATCAAAAGAACATCAAGGCAAATCAGCCCACAAATGGAAAAAGCACACGCGAGGAAACCGTTGGTCAAGAAAGTCTGGAAACAGCATGGAAGGCCTTGTCTTCGCAGCTGGAAGCCGATGGAGAGTACAATCTCGCTGCTCTACTCAATCTCGATAGTCCACGATTGAAAAACAAAGTGGAGATTCACCTCAATTTTCCCAATAAAACCAACAAACTCGAACTGGAAAGTGAAAAAGGAAAGGTTATCGGTGCACTTGCTGACGAGTTAAAAAATGATTTGCTTCAATTTGTGATTCATGTCAGCCAGGAAGAACAGCAAAACTACGTCTATACACCCAGAGACAAATACGAGCAACTGGTCAAAATCAACCCTTTGGTCGATGACATTCGAAAAGAATTTGATCTGGATTTAAATTAATCATCATGTTAGGACTCCAACTCCCTACCGACCCACGCTGGGTAAATATCGTAGAGAAAAACATCGAAGAGATATTGGTCGATCACGCCTATTGCGAACAGAAAGCAGCGAGTACAGCCATTTCCTTTATCATCGGCTTTCCTGAAAAAACCGAACTGGTACAGGCCATGATTGATTTGGTCGCTGAGGAAATGAGTCATTTTAAAACGGTGCACGAACTTTTGATTGAACGCGGATTTACGCTCGGTCGAGAACGCAAAGATGAATACGTCAATCAATTGATGCAGTTTTTTCCCAATGGCGGTAGCCGAGAGGTTCATTTGGTACATAAGTTGTTGTATGCCGCCTTGATTGAAGCGCGGAGCTGTGAGCGCTTCCGTTTGCTTTCCGAAAAATTGGAAGACAAGCAGTTGGCTCGTTTTTATAAAAAACTGATGATTAGCGAAGCAAATCATTACACCATGTTTTTACAGTTTGCCCGTACCTATGGCGGACGCGAACAAACCGATCAAAAATGGAAAGCCCTCCTCGATTTTGAAGGCGAACTGATCAAAAGCTTTGGCAAAAAAGAGACGATGCATGGGTAGGGTATTGGGAAAGATTTAGCTAGCTGAAGGGGTGGAGTTCAATGTTCTCGTATATGAGTAGTAACAAGTATTAAAAACGCTAAATTTCAAGTTAGTAGTCCTTTGTTTCTATCTGTAAATCTATAATTTTCGATAAAACACAGCTATTGCTTATACACGTTATTAGCAATTGTTTTTTATTCATTACTTATTAAACACAAACTTGAAAATGAATAAGGTTATTCATTTTTCAAATACACAAAACCAGTTTTCCCAGATTTAAACGTCACTTCAGTACGTTTATATTCGTCAACTTCATATTCATCCGCACTTATCAACTCTTTATCAGTCAATTCAAATAGTGTTCCTTCAACAAAATCTGTTTCATTTCCAGTGTATTCAAAAATTGGATGTACATCCGCACCACTTGATTCGATAACTTTAGGATCTGTTATTTTTATTCTTGAAATGATGTATTTATCTGATACATCTTTATTTCCGACTAATATTCTCCCGAAAGTATCTCGTTGCACACTTTTAAGCTGTAGAGTTCCGTAAGAAAATAATTTTTCCATATTTGAATTGTTTTAAAGATTACTTTTTGCTTAAAATGGCTTTCAATAAACTGTTAAACGCATTGCGTAACTCCAACCTCCCTAAACTGTAAACTAGAAAAAAAGCGAAATCAATTAGTTGATCTGGGTAAACGATTTAGGGCTTTTGTGGGTACAAGTTAATTATTTTTGTTGAATGATGACTCAACAAAACGGCAAGGACTACCTCTTCTGCTTATAGAGCAACTTCACCATCCCGTCGGCGAGTCCGACTTTGGGGACATGAATCTGCGTTGAGTTAGAGTGCTTCATGCCCATAAGGTATATGCGGGTGGCTTGTTCGATCACATCTGCACGGTCCGCATTAAAGCTAAAATCCACCATCATTTGCTTGGGGCTCATCGACTGGAAGGTTTTGTACTTTTCTTTGATAAAGTCATAGGACAAAGGCTCTCCAGCACTGTTTCCCGATAGCTTAAACAGAGAGTTAATCGTTCCGCCAGAACCCAACACCGACATTTTTTCGTAACCAGAAGTGTGTTTGATAATCCAACGCTTATAGGAGTTCCAGACTGATTTGTCCACCATTTTCTTAAGCAGACGTACCGTTCCAATCTTAAAGGATTTCGACACCACAATCTGCCCTTGACTATAAACCGTCAGCTCGGTGCTTCCGCCACCCACATCGACAAACAGATAGTTTTGATCTGGCTTTACCACCTTATACAAATCCGTTGAAGCAATGATTTCCGCCTCACGATGACCATCGATAATTTCGATGTTAACCCCTGTTTTTTTTCGAATCTCGGCAGTGACCTGTAAGCCGTTGTTTGCCTCACGCAAAGCGGAGGTCGCATAGGCCAAATAGCGATCGACATTGTGCACTTTCATCAACAGTTGAAAGGCCTTGATGGAGTCAATCATTCGCTTTTTCTTTTTGGACGATATTTCACCAACCACAAAGGAATCCGATCCCAATCGAATGGGCGCACGTATGATTGCATTTTTGGTAAACAGTGGCTCCTCCCCTTTGCGCTCAATGATGTTCATGATCAACAACCGAATGGCATTGGATCCAACATCAATCGCAGCATATTTTTTAACCTTCAAGAGTGAGCTTGTTTTTGTAGTGGTTATACAAATCGATTTGGGTTCTGCGCTGTTCCGAGTTGGATTTTTTATAGGTATTGGGGTTTTTTCCATTTAGCAAACGTGCCTTTACNGNATCGGCCCANGTGATNGCAAAGGTNTCCAACANGTCTTGTTTGATNTCAGGNTCATAGATCGGGCATGANACCTCTACCCTGTTGTCAAGGTTACGTGTCATCCAATCTGCCGATGAAATATAGACCAAGGGNTCGCCATCATTTTCAAAAATCATCATNCGGGTATGTTCNAAAAACTTATCCACCACACTGATGACTTCGATGTTTTCGCTCATCCCTTTTACACCNGGAATCAAACAGCAAACCCCACGAACAATAAGCTGGATATGCACCCCTGCCCGACTCGCATCATAGAGTGTTTCGATGATGTTGTAGTTNGTCAAACTGTTCATTTTTAACTTGATCAANCCTGTTTTACCATTNTTTACATGATCGATTTCTTGTTCAATCAATGAGNTNAAAAAGGAAGANGTTGAATGCGGGGATACGACGAGGTGNTTGTATTTGTTGACNCGATAGCTCGCTTCCAAAAACCGAAATACTTTATCNACTTCTTTTAANATCGGTTGGTTGGANGTAAATAAAGTGNAATCCGTGTAAATTTTTGCTGTNGACTCATTAAAATTNCCTGTACTGACAAATCCATAGCGNTTGAGTTTATCGCCCTCAAGNCGATGAACNACACAGATTTTGGANTGNACTTTNAGTCCCGGNACNCCAAAAATNAGTCNNATNCCTTCNTTTNTCATTTCTTCCGCNTAGCTGATGTTGGCTTCTTCATCAAAACGGGCTTGTAATTCAATTTGAACGGTTACGCGTTTGCCATTTCGAGCGGCTTGAATCAGTGCACTCGCNACATTCGACAGTTTNGAAAGNCGGTAAATNGTAATGGAAATGCTTTTGACATTGGGGTCAATGGCTGCTTCACGAAGGAANTTNACNAAATAGGCAAANGAATGATAGGGCGTAAACATCAAACGGTCTTTGGTCGCGATTTGGGANAANATACTNTTNTGCAAATCAAAATCAACNATCGGCANTGGGTCTTGTGGTTGGTANTTTAAATCCGANCTNCCCAAATCGGGAAACTTGATATAGTCTCTGCGGTTGTGATATCGNCCACCAGCGATGACACTATCNCGNCTATCGATGTCAAGACGATCGAGCAACAGNGATAAGGTATCCTTTNCNATGTCTTGATCATACACAAAGCGAACNGCTTCNCCANGCGAACGGTCCTTAACGCTTTCTGCTACTTTTTCGACATAGCTTTTGGATAANTCATCGTCGATATCGAGTTCGGCATCACGACTAAANTTGACCATATGCGCTTCGATTGTTTTGTTTTGAAACACATCAAATATTGTTGANAACTGGGTNCGGATCAGATCNTCGAGCAACATNACATGGGTTTTTCCTTCTGCTGATGGCAAAACGACAAACCGCTTNAGCGAGGATGGGATTTCAATCAATGCAAATTGTATGGGATCGAGAAAGGGNTGTTTTTCGGNATCCAGCTCCATACGNACAGCCAAAAANGCATTGACGTCCTTAATTCTTGAAATTGACTCNATATTATTCAACATCAAAGTCACNAATGAGGGACCTACTTCTTGCGCAAAATAGGTGTTGATAAATGTGCGTTGCTCCTCATTGATTTCATCTTCTTTGACGATAAAAATATTTTCTTGCTCTANGGNAGCGTGNAAGGCGTTTAGGGTGTCTAAACTTTCCTTTTGCAGGGCGATGGTTTTATTTGTNATTTCTTTGAGTAGAACTTCTGCAGGGCGGTCTCCAAACACTCTGTTTTTGGCTTCCTCNAGCCGAGCAATTCGCTTGACCGTCGCATAGCGCACTTTGTAAAACTCATCCAGATTATTCGAAAAAATGCCAATAAAGCGCAAACGCTCAATCAGTGGAACATTCTCATCTTGTGCTTCTTGCAATACACGCGCATTAAAGTCCAACCAACTAATTTCCCTATTGACGAAANGNTTTTGTGACATTTAACGTAGTGTTTTTGGACGAATAGAAGTGCAGTCACACTGCTGGATATCNGNCCATAAAGATACGTCAAAATGAAAAATCACAGCTGTTGCTGTNGGGATATTGGCGTTTGTGTAATTTCCCAAGGATTGTGCAAGGTGCGTGCAGGCATTGTTATGCCCAAAAGTCATGATGGTATGGAGGTCATCGGGAAGAGAGNGAACAAACCNAAGGGCCTGTTCCCCCATAAAATCATAGAGNTCNTCTTCAATTTGAATATNTTCTGTNGATAGACCTAGTTCAGAAACCATNAGCAATGCGGNGTCANATGCGCGTTTTGCGGGGCTGCTANACACCTGATCGATATGCAAATTGTGTTTGTTGANNTCTTGACCGACCAAAATCGCATCTTTGACNCCTCGATCANCAAGNGGACGTTCANGGTCTGGCAAGTTGAACTCCCAAGACGATTTGGCATGACGAACCATCACCCATGTTTTCATGGGGAAAGNCGTGTGATTGTCCAAGNAGATGATTCCCGTTTGTACGCNAAACGGTCATGAAGTCGGTTTGCACGTCCTTGCCAAAATTCTATAGATGAAGGCGTCACAACATAACCACCCCAATGTGTCGGTCTGGGAATTGGANGACCTTGATATTGGGTTTCTAGGGCTGCTAACTTNCTTTCAAGCGCAGTTCGGTCCTCAATTTTTGTGCTTTGATCAGAGACATGAGCACCAAGTTGACTTCCACGTGGCCGAGAATTAAAATATTGATCCGAGTCTTTGNNNGATAGNTTTGTGGCGATTCCTTGAATAATTACCTGNCGTTCCATNCTCTGCCAAAAAAATGACAAGCAAACTCGGNTATCATGTGCGATCGATTGCCCTTTNNTNCTGTTGTAGTTGGTATAGAACACAAAGCCGTCATCACGNACTTCNTTTAAAAGTACAACGCGAGATGCAATCCCACCCTNCNANAGATGNGTNCTNAGNGTCATGGCATTGGTCTCTTGTTCCTTCCCATAAGATTGAACCTCATCAAACCAGTGACCAAACAATTCGAATGGNTTGGATGGAGCTTCAGACTCCAGCAACTGCCCTTTGGTNTATTGTTTTCGAAAATCAGAGAGATCCATNGTGGTGAATTTTGCTGTGAAANTACAAAATCATTAAAANTCTAGGGTGTANCCATCGTATGCGAGTTCAACATTGTCAAAAATTTCACCAGCTTCGGACTGAAATAATGTCAAATCCTTATAACGTGACGAATAATGNCCCAATATCAAACGGCTGACATTGGCNTCCTTGGCAATTTGCGCAGCTTGTTTGGCAGTAGAATGATTGGTNTTTTTGGCCAACTCCNNATTATCATCCAAAAAAGTTGCTTCGTGATACAAGACATCNACGCCTTGTATTTGTNGNGTCATTTCAGGATGATANGCCGTATCGCTACAAAACGCATATGCTTTNGAAGGATGTGGATCGTATGTCACTTGCGCATTNGAAATGGTTTCTCCATTTACATTGACCACATCTTTACCTTGTTTTAGATTCCGCATTTGACTTTGGTCAATTCGATATTTCTCCACTGCCTCAGGATTGATTTTGCGTTCTGTTGGTGTTTCTCGAAACAAAAAACCATTGGTATATACGCGATGTTTCAATGGGATGGTATGGACTTCCATTTCGTCCTCGGAAAACAAACAAACGGGCTCTTTTTCGCTCAGTTCATGGAAATGCAAGGGGTAATTTGTCCATGAATCTGCCAACTTAAGAAGTAAGGTTANCGCTTCTCGGATTCCNACTGGCCCATAGATATGCAAGGGTGCTTCCCGNCCCAAAAGTCGAAAGGTNGATATCAATCCAGGTAGNCCNNAAAAGTGGTCACCATGAAGGTGGGAAATAAAAATATGTTTGATGTGNNCAAATTTGACCTTTGCTTTNCGCANTAANACTTGGGTTCCTTCACCGCAATCAATCAGAAAATGNTNNTTTTTGGTTNANAANAATTGTGCNGTCGGNGCTTTATCNGCATGTGGNGTAGCAGANTGACANCCAAGNATTGTGAGNTTCATCAGATCCCTAAATCNCNTTCAATCTCCTCNATTTCAATCGTATCAAGGGCTTCATGTAAGGTCGGAACAACGTTCAGACCATCTGGTATGAGTTTTAAAGCAATCGGCCCAGTCACAATGACAAAGGACTTGTCGCTCAGCTCTTTATGTCGACTTGCCAGTTCGACAAATTCCTTAATGTGTTTGGACAAAACAGATTTCATCGGGCTTAAATCCACGACGATATTCAGAGAAGAAAAAGATTTGTAATTTCGCTTAATCTCATCACGGAAAGGACGTCCAATTGTATCTGAACCTTCATAGGTAATAATGGCGGTCTTGTCGTTGATTTCAAATGTCATTGTTCAATTTTACTTGCCAAAAGATAGAGAATTGCCATGCGAACAGCAACTCCATTTTCAACTTGATCGAGAATAATTGCGTGTTCGGAATCCGCTAGATCTGAGGAAATTTCAACCCCCCGATTTATCGGACCTGGGTGCATGATTAGCAGGTCATTATCGAGCTGTTCCACAAGCTGTTTGCTAATTCCGTATTGCATGGCATACTCACGGTTTGATGGAAAAAAACTGGTTCTCATCCGTTCGAATTGCACGCGCAGTACGTTGGCAACATCTGCCCATTGTAATGCCTTTTGGAGGTTGGTTTCGACAGTTACTCCCAAGGATTCTATATGCTTGGGAATCAGTGTGAGTGGACCACAAACCATCACCTCCGCACCGAGTTTTTTCAGTGCAAAAATATTTGACAATGCAACTCGAGAATGTAAAATGTCTCCAACAATAACCACCTTTTTTCCTGCGATATCCCTCAGCTTTTCCTGAATGGAAAAACAGTCTAAAAGAGCTTGTGTTGGGTGTTCATGTGCGCCGTCACCGGCATTGACTATACTCGCATCTACGTGTTTGGACAAAAACATGGCCGCGCCCGGGTTTGGGTGGCGCATCACAACCATATCGACCTTCATGGATAGAATATTATTGACCGTGTCAATGAGAGACTCCCCTTTTTTAACGGATGAGTTTGAAGCAGAGAAATTAATAACGTCGGCTGAGAGTCGTTTTTGGGCCAATTCAAAGGACA
The DNA here is from genome assembly GCA_002171575.2 of Flavobacteriaceae bacterium TMED81. GTDB lineage: Bacteria > Bacteroidota > Bacteroidia > Flavobacteriales > Flavobacteriaceae > UBA724. The sequence continues at coordinate 1,053 of NHEI02000014.1, read as the reverse complement.
ATTTGGTTCGTGTACTATTTTCAAAAAACAAATTGGCAATGGTAACATCACGAAGGGATGGTACTTTTTTAATCGGACGATTGATGACTTCTTTAAAGTGGGAGGCCGTTTCAAAAATGAGCTCAATATCTGAAGTAGTTAGATATTTGATCCCCAATAAGTGTGAAACGCTCAGTTTACTCATTTGATTTATTTATGATATAGACAGCATCCTCTCCGTGTTCTTCTTCCCAATGCACCAATACCTTTTCGTCAGCAATTGCATCAACCTGTCGACCCAAATAGTCGGGCTGTATCGGCAAATGACGGGAAAACCGGCGGTCAATCAGCGTGAGCAGCTCAATCTCAGCAGGACGACCGTATGAATCGATGGCAGTCAGGGCAGCCCGAACACTGCGCCCTGTGTAGAGTACGTCGTCGATGAGGACTACTTTTTTGTTTTCAACAGAAACATCCATCAAGTTTTTGTTTGCAGACAACACTTTCTCTGTTCGTCTAAAGTCATCTCTGAAAAAAGTGATGTCGAGAAAGCCATTTGCAATATCATGTAAATGGTCCTCTTCCTCTAGAATCGAGAGGAGTCGTTTTGCCAAAATCGTACCTCGAGGTTGAACCCCAATAAGGACAGAATTGGAAAAATCTTGGTGGGTTTCGCGTAACTGACAAGCTAGGCGATTGAGGATGATTTGAATTTCTTTAGTATCGAGGAGAAGTCGATTACTCATCCAGTATTATTTGAGCAAAATTAGGAAATTAAAATGAATTAAATCGATTTTGAACAGGGAATACAAATTGGTGTGTATCCATTTTTATCTTGGAAGATTAAAAACATTGGTCTATGCCCTTACCAATACCCTTTAAAAAATTAATTCTAAATTAGTGGGGTTAAAAACAAATCTTATGGTTAAACCTGCTCTATTTATCTTACTCGTTATTACATTCATTTCTTGTCATAACCCAAAACCCCAGCCAAAGGCAATGGTTGTTGTACATGGTGGTGCTGGTTATGTTTCCACCGATTTAATGCTCCCTGGCGAAGAAGAGGGGGTTCGG
>NHEI02000011.1 GCA_002171575.2 Flavobacteriaceae bacterium TMED81 | reverse complement strand
CATTTCGCATCGGGGTTGCGACGCAAAACACCCAATCCAGTACATGGGGCATCAATCAAAACACGGTCTGCACGACCATGTAGCTTTTTGATCACTTTGGTNGATTTGATATGCCGTGTTGTGATATTGTGTGCTCCAGCTCGTCTTGCTCGACGTTTGAGTTCGTTGAGTTTATGGGGATAAATATCGAGGGCTGTGAGTTGACCTTTATTTTCCATCAAGGCAGCAAGGTGTAAACTTTTCCCTCCTGCACCTGCACAGGCGTCTATAACTTGCATTCCAGGACTCACGTCTGTAAAGCTAGCTACCAGTTGTGAGGAGGCGTCTTGGACTTCGAATAAGCCCCTTTGGAAAGCATCTGTTTCAAATACATTGGCTCTTTCTTGCAGGATGAGCGCATCTGGATAGGTTCGATGCAAAACCGTTTGGATACCCTCAGCTACCAATTCATTTTGAAGCGTTTTTGGGTTGGTTTGCAACCGATTGACTCGTAAAACCACACTCGCTTGGGTGTTGAGCGCATCGAGTTCTCGCTCCCATTGGGTTTCTCCAAAGTTTGCAAGTCCAATTTCGTCTAACCAATCCGTAATCGAGCATACGATGGCTCGGTGTTGTTGGAGGCCGTCGTACTTCCCTTTGATTCTTCGCGCAGGTGTACCACGAACTTCATCCCAAGCTGGTAGTGGAATGCCTTGCAATACCCATCTCACTGATAGGAGTCGCCAAAGATCGACCTTGGTAAATGGTTCCTTTACGCCAGCCAGTTCGGCATACAATCGCTTCCAACGAATGATTTCGTAGGTGTTTTCTGCGATAAATCCACGGTCTCGCTTCCCCCACCGTTTGTCAGACTTCAGCATTTTCGCAATGACTTTGTCTGCTTGAAGATTTTGATTGAAAATGCTATCCAGACAGCTTACAACAGTAACTGCAAGGTTTTTATGAAGCCGAACGGGCTTTTGGGTTTCCTTCATGGAGTGGATTATTGAAAAGATTGAAGTTCGATNAGCTTTTTGTAAGTCCCNTTTTTTGCAATCAATTCTTCATGTGTTCCTTTTTCTGNAATTTTTCCGTTTTGCAAAACAACNATCANGTCCGCATTTTGGATGGTTGACAAGCGGTGTGCAATGACAAGTGAAGTTCTGNTTTTCATCATTTTGATAAGGGCCTCCTGTACCAATCGTTCNGANTCTGTGTCTANGGCAGAAGTTGCTTCGTCTAANATCANAATTTCTGGATTTTTGAGTACAGCTCGNGCGATAGACAGTCTCTGTTTTTGTCCNCCTGAAAGCTTATTCCCTTGGTCTCCAATNNNNGTNTCAAATCCTTTGGGAAGTNCCTCAATGAATGAGAGTGCATTGGCAATTTCTGCAGCATTCTTCAGCTCTTTTTCGGTCGCATCAGGCTTTGCAATTCGCAGATTATTGGCGACTGTATCGTTGAATAAAATGGAGTCTTGCGTCACAATTCCCATAAGAGAGCGAAGGTCATTTTTGGTAATTTGACGAATATCCGTTCCATCTATGGATATACTACCTTCATTGACATCGTAGAACCGAGGAACCAGATTTGCAATGGTCGATTTACCGCCACCCGATGGTCCAACGAGCGCAACGGAAGACCCTTTTGGAATGGTCAAGTTGAGCTTGTCAATCACGAGTTCATTTTCATAAGCAAAGGAAACCTTGTTGAAAGAAATCTCTTTGCTGAACGCACTCATTTTTTCAGGTTTCACAGGGTCAACGATCGGATTGGGTGTTTCGAGCACTTCGAGGATGCGGGCAGCTGCAGCATTTCCCTTTTTGATGCTATACAGGGCCTTACTGATTCCTTTCGCAGGTGTTAGTACCCCATAAGCGAGTCCCAAAAAGGTGATAAACGCAGCTGCATTGAGTTGTTTTTCGACAAGCACCAAACTACCGCCATACCAGAGTAAAACCGCAAAGACACCAATTCCCAAAAACTCGCTTAGCGGGCTCGATAAATTCATACGGTTGATCAGACTGTTGGACAACCTAAACAAGCGCTGATTTGTGTCTTTAAATTTGGCCTGAAATGACCCCTCTGCCCGAAAAGCTTTGATAATGTTTAAACCACTGATCGTTTCCTCAATCTTAGCGAGTACTTCGCCCACTTCAATTTGAACCTTATTCGACTTGGGTTGTAGCGTTTTTCCAATCCGAGAAATGAGAATTCCAGCAAAGGGTACAAAAAGCAAAACAAATAAAGTCAACTTCGCACTAATGCTAAACATCATAATAAGGGCAAAGGCGATGGTTAGGGGTTCACGAATAAGCAGTTCGATAATGGATAAAAAGCTGTATTGTATTTCTGTGACATCGTTTGAAACACGTGACATCAAATCTCCCTTTCGCTTCTCTGTAAAATGTGCCATGGACATCTTGGTAATGGTATTGTAAAGGGAAATGCGGATGTCTTTTAGAATGCCATTTCGTAAAAATGTGATAAAGAAAAGTGCGATGTAGTTAAAAAGATTTTTCAATAGAAAAGTCACTAAAATCAATGAAATGACCAAGAGTAAAGCACGCTGTGGGTCTTCACCAGCATAGCGTGTGACTTCAAAGCTCATTCTGTCGGATACATAGGTTTTAAAATCCAAGGCACCGGAAAAAGAAGGTTTGGTATAGACTGCTCGATTTTCTCCAAATAAGACTTCCAACATGGGCATCAATACCAAAAACGAAAAGGCATTGAAAAAGGCGTATAACACATTGAAAAAGATATTCAGAGCCATGTACTTGGAATACGGCTTTGCAAATCGAAAAATTTTCCAAAAATATGTCATGCTGTTAATCCTAAGTCCCCGCACATCCGATCGATTTTTGCAATCAAACTAGAGCGGATATCGTCGTATTCAGATTGTTTTGTAAGCGGGCTGTTTACACTGAAATAAAATTTGATTTTCGGTTCCGTTCCGCTTGGTCGCACCGCGATCTTGGCACCATCTTCTGTTGTAAATATAAGAACATCTGATTTGGGGAGGGTGATGGTCTCTTTTTTACCATCAATGCAGTTGTACAGGATGCCAACTTTAAAATCTTCAATGGTTTTGATTAGCTCTCCACCGATTTGCTCAGGAGGGGATTTGCGAAGATTCTCCATCATTTGCTGAATTTCTAAAACACCTTCTTTTCCTTTTTTGACAAAAGAAATCAGTTTTTCCTGATACAAACCAAACGTTTTGTAAGCTTTGAGCAGTTGATCGAAAAAGCTCTCTCCATTTGACATGGCAGTAGATGCAACTTCACAAGCCAGTAGGGTTGCGGTAACAGCATCTTTATCCCGAACAAAGTCACTGACCATAAAACCAAAACTCTCCTCGCCACCTCCTAGAAATTTTTCATCTGGATAGTCCTGAATCATTTTGGCAATCCATTTAAACCCTGTGAGACCGATTTTGCAATCGACATTGTAGTGCGAAGCCAACACTGACATCATCGGGGTAGAAACGACTGTTGATCCAATAAAGTAGTCCTGATTTTGCTCTCGCTTAACTCGATCGAGGATAAACTGCGTCATCACAATCATCGTTTGATTGCCGTTGAGCAGCTCCATTTCACCCTTGTGATTTCGAACTGCAATTCCCAATCGGTCTGCGTCGGGATCTGTGCCAATCACAATATCGGCTTGGACTTCTTCAGCCTTTTGGAGTGCCATCGCGAGTGCGGCTGGCTCCTCTGGGTTGGGGGAGTCCACCGTTGGAAAATCCCCATCTGTCTCAGCTTGCTCTTCAACGATGTGGACTTGCGTATAACCAGCTTTTTGCAAAACCGCAGGAATGGCCGTGATCGATGTCCCGTGTAAAGAGGTAAACACAACTTTGAGTTGCGAGCGATCTCCGTCCCCTAAACGTCCATTGGTGACACATGCATTTTGAAACGCCTCATCGACTTTTTTGTCAATCAGAGTGATATTTTCAGGCTTAGCGGCAAATTGAATATCTGAAAAATCAACTGCATTGATTTCTTCAATAATGGCATTGTCATGCGGGGGGACAATCTGACCTCCGTCTTCCCAATATACCTTGTATCCATTGTACTCTGGCGGGTTATGGGAAGCAGTGAGTATCACGCCACATTGTGCACCCAATTCCCGAACGGCAAAGGATACCTCTGGCGTGGGTCGAAGTGCAGAAAAGAGATAGACGTCGATATCGTTGGCTGAGAAAATATCAGCAACGGTTTGCGCTAGCGTGTCACTCTGGTGCCTGCAATCGTAGCCAATAATCACTTTGGCTCTATTATCTGGAAAGCTCTTTTTGATATAATTGCAAAGGCCTTGGGTATTTCGTCCAAATGTATAGCGATTCACTCTATTGGTACCGACCCCCATGATTCCACGCATTCCCCCAGTTCCAAAGGAGAGATTCGTATAAAAGGCATCCTCGAGTGCTTTTGGATTGCTGAGAAGGGCATTGACGTTCTCTTTGGTTTCCTTGTCGAAAGGGTCTTGTTGCCATTTGGCAACTTGATCCATAAAATTGTGATTCATCAAATTCGATTACAAGCGGCAAATTTAGGTAATCCTTTCGTTATTTATCGCTTTACAGTGTTTCGCGAATCCGATAATTTTGGGTTTTGTTTCGACTTCGCATCAAAAGCTCTGCTAAAAACCCAGCTAGAAAAAACTGACTCCCCAAAATCATGGTCGTCAAAGCCAGATAAAATTCAGGTCTTTCGGTAATCAGGCGCCCTTCAGTTTCCATATAGAGTTTGTCAATCCCCAAATACAAGGCAAAGCCAAATCCCATGACGAGCATCAAGGAGCCAATCAGACCGAAAAAATGCATGGGTCGCTTGCCAAACCGTTGAACAAATAACAACGTAACAAGGTCTAAAAACCCTTTTATAAAGCGATCTGCACCAAATTTGGTTTTTCCATATTTTCGAGCACTGTGTTGCACAATATGCTCGCCAATGGCACGATATCCAGCATGCTTGGCCAGTAAAGGGATATAGCGATGCATCTCACCATGTACTTGAATGGCTTTTACCACTTCCTTTTTATACGCCTTTAACCCACAATTGAAATCATGTAGTGGAATGCCAGAAAATTGGCGGGCAGCCCAATTAAAAAGTTTTGATGGAATGGTTTTTCCAAAAAGCGGGTCATGCCTTACTTTTTTCCAACCGGAAACCACATCGAGATTTTCTTTGGTTAATTTTTCGTGCAGTGCGACCAGCTCTTTTGGGCTGTCTTGCAAATCCGCATCCATGGTAAAGACAACATCTCCCTTGGCAAGATCAAAACCCACATGAAGGGCTTGAGACTTTCCAAAGTTCCGTGTGAATTTTACTGCGCGAACATTTGCATCATTTTTAGCAGTGGAACGCACAAATTCCCAACTCTTGTCTTGACTTCCATCATCGACAAAAATCAACTCATATGACCATTTTGTGGACGTCAATACGTCTGTGAGTTGTTGATAAAGCTCTGGGAGCGATTCCTCTTCATCTAAAAAGGGGATTACAACAGATATATCCATATGAGTTGGTTTGCTCACTCGCGTTCTATGCTTGGTTTCTTTTGGTAAATAATCCAGTAATCCAACCGATAACCAGACCATACAGACAAGAAAATATTAAAATAAACGGATAGCTTACCCAAAAAAATTGGGCTTGCATATCAACTGCTTGTTGGATTTGTTCAGAGGTGAGCTGAGGATTTTTTTCTGCCATTTGCTTTGCGGTCACTTCAGTTCCAAGTTTTTCAACAAAATCTGGCTCAATGATGTTCGTAAAAAAAAGAAGGTAAATCACAGTAAAAATCCCAGAAACGAGGGCTGTTGCGGTACCAATCTTTATCGCTTGTCTTACACTTAATAATCCTCCATTAGCAGATCGAAAACTGACAATGGCGATAATAATACAAGCCGCAGACACGACATAATTGACAATCTGAGGAACGCTAGAACCCGAGTATGTCAGGTCCATAAAATGAATCATCAAGCTGAAAGCAATGGTGATAATTGAGATGATAATGCCATACTTGTAGGCAAAGGATCGGATGGTAGGGGTGTTTGTTTGCATGATATTTTATTTGATTTTATGGTAAAATTAGGAAAAACCATTAAATTTGCGCTCATTTTAATTATAATCAAAGCATGAAATCAGGTATTCATCCCGAAAATTACAGATTGGTAGCTTTCAAAGATATGTCTAATGACGATGTTTTTATCACCAAGTCAACTGCCAATTCAAAAGAGACGATCGACGTTGAAGGCGTTGAATATCCTTTGATTAAGCTAGAGATTTCGAGAACCTCACATCCGTATTACACTGGTAAGGCCAAATTGGTTGATACCGCTGGGCGAATTGATAAGTTCAAAAACAAATACGCAAAGTTTAAAAAGTAAACTTTTCACGAATCGAACCTCTCATTCGAGAGGGTTTTTTATTTTTAGACTTTACGACTACCCATGCAGATCCGATTGTTTGATGGAAAAGACAGAGAGCACTTGCTCCCGTTTGTCTATTTGCGTCCTGTAGCCGATGTGTTTATGGGAGCTCTTACATTTCGAGATCGATGGAAACATTTGACAGCAGATTCGGTTAGCGTTGAAACAGTCGACAGTTTGCAGGAGTCCGAAGAATCAACCCCCGATCGTTGTGTGCTTGCCGCTTTACTTCCAACAATAAGTTTTGTAGAAGCAGTACATACATTGACACCCAATCAAAAATTGGTTTGTGATGATTTGGTTTTGGCATATCATGGCGAACTTCCTTCCAATGACCCAGCTCTTGCTTCTTATCAAAGCATTTCTATCGATCAATCAGCGTTTATCCATATCAAACATTCATGGGACATTTTCTTATGCAATGCGCATGCTCTTGCTCATGATATTCCATTGTTGTCAAAAAATGGGATTTCAAATGCGATTTCAGACACCAATTTGACCATCGGCCATGGCTCGATTTTTTTTGGCTCGCAAGTCAATATGGAAGGGGTTACCCTAAACACAACCGATGGCCCCATTTTTATTGATGAAGGCGCTACCATCATGGAAGGATCTTTGTTGAGAGGGCCTTTGTATGTGGGGAAAAATAGTGTGATTAAAATGGGCACCAAGGTTTATGCGAACTGCTCCATTGGTCCAAGTGTTAAAGTCGGTGGTGAAATCAACAATGTGATCTTTTTTGGAAATAGCAACAAAGGGCATGATGGCTTTTTGGGCAATGCGGTGATCGGGGAGTGGTGCAATATCGGCGCAGGAACCGATGCTTCCAATCTGAAAAATGATTATGGACTCGTACGGGTTTGGGATTATGCAAGTGGCAATTTCGCCAAAACAGACTTGCAGTTTTGTGGACTTTTGATGGGGGATCACTCCCAATGTGCAATTCAAACTAATTTTAATACGGCTACGGTTGTGGGGATTGGTTGCAACTTATTTGGTCATGGATTTCCACGTCAGTTTATCCCCAGTTTTTCAAGAGGAGGCGCACAGGGGTTTGCCGAAAACCGATTGGATAAAGTCATCGAAACTGCAAAAGCAATGAAGAAACGGAGGGGCGTTGATTTTACTTCCGCTGATCACGATCGCTTACAAGATATTTTTCAAAAGACTGCCAGCTTCCGAAATTAGTTTGTTTTCCTCACCCGCCTTAGGTCAAGCATATTCACTGGATTGGGAATCATTCCCTCCACATTTGGGTGGACAAACCGAAGAACCTCATCATAATACAATAAGATAAAAGGTGCTTGATCGACGAGTTGTTGATCTAATCGTGAAATCAACGCATTGCGACGATCCGTATCTAACTCCTCAGCCACCGCTTTGTATCCTTGGTCAAAAGCATTGCTGTTAAAGTGCGTATAGTTTGGGCCATTGGGTGAAAAATTATCCGACTGATAGGGGAGAAGATAGTTTTCAGGGTCGGGGTAATCGGCAACCCAACTGGCGCGAAACAATTCCAATTTCCCATTTGACTTGGCTTCCCGTAAGGCCGCTGGAGGCATCACTTCGATTTTGATGGTAATCCCGATTTGTTGGTAAACATTTTGAAGGTATGTACACAAATCAACGTAGTTGGCGTCGGTCGCCAAGGTCAGTGTGGGCGTCTGTATACCCGTGTCATTTCGAAACTGCTCGACCAATTCTTTCGCTTTTTCGGGTTCATAGGCATATCCCTTTACATTGAGATCATCATTGAGTCCATCGGGGATAAAGCCTTTGTTTGCAGGACGTCCGATATTGTTTTTTAAAAATCGAATCATCTCATTGCGATCGAGACCATAGTTCAGTGCTTTACGAAGGGCAAGGGATTGAATTTCGGGGAGCTCAGCATCCAAATAAATGCCGATGTACTCCGTGTTGAGGTAGGGAGAACGAAGAAGTTTGACCTTGTCGACGTATTTTGCTTGCAGTTGCCCTTTTTTGTCGAGGAGTTCATCTTTATAAGATGCGTCTAGGGAGTTGATCATATCCAATTTCCCTTGGACAAACAATAGAAATTCACTTTGCTTATCGGGCACAAAAGTGATGGCCACTGATTCGAGGTGTGGTAGGCGATCTCCATTTTCATCTGTTTCGAAATACAAGGGATGTTTTCGCAGCACCATTTTGAGGTTTTGCATCCACGCCTTTACATAAAAGGGCCCTGTACCGATGGGTTGAGCGCCGATGGTGCTTTGGGGGTCATCTCCGAGTTCTTTTGGAAGTACGCTGAGGTATTTCATGCTGAGAATCCCCAAAAATGGACTAAACGGATTTGTCAGCTCGATTTGTAGCGTATGGTCGTCTATGGCTTCATAGCTTTTTACGCTTTCGAGGGTCCATAGGCCTGGTGATGCGATGGTTTTATCTCGAATCAGATCAAAGCTATACACAAAGTCACTTGCGGTTACCGTTCTTGTTTGTTGATCTCCAAAGATTTCAGACTCATGAAAATAGGCATCATCACGCAGGTAAAAGACATAGGTTTTGGCATCTTCAGAAATCTCCCAATGTGTAGCGATATCGGGTTGAATAGCAAGCTTATGATCGAGTCGTACAAGCCCGTTGAAAATTTGATTCATCGCCCAAATACTTCGTAAATCGCGGGCGTAGGCAGGGTCTAGGGTATTGATATTTTCATGGACATTGAGGCGGAATACTTTTTGGGAATCCACCTTCACGTCGGAGGAACAACCAGCCAACAGACCGATCAGAATGGAAATAGATCCAATCAAAATCAAGTGATATTTTTTGTTCCTTTTCAAGGATAGTATATTTGCACGATAAAAATAAACCAATTCATCATAAGTTTTGACATCTGCGACTGTTGCTTTTCAAACCTTGGGCTGTAAACTCAATTTTTCAGAGACCTCTACTTTGGCACGTAAGTTTGTCGCAGCGGGATATGAGCGCGTTCCTTTTGAGATGAAGGCAGATGTGTGTGTCATTAATACCTGCTCAGTTACAGAGAATGCAGATAAAAAATTTACCACCCTTGCCCGTCAAACACGCCAGCGCAATCCAGATGCTTTTTTGATTGCGGTTGGGTGTTATGCGCAACTCCAACCAGAAGAGCTCGCCAAAGAGGACAGCGTTGATTTGGTATTGGGTGCAAAAGAAAAGTTTGATATCATTTCGTATTTAAGTGATTTGTCAAGACCCGAACAAACGCAAGTTCACGCCTGCGCAATTGAAGAAACAGACACCTATGTTGGGAGTTATGCGATTGGGGAGCGTACACGCGCCTTTTTAAAGGTGCAAGATGGCTGCGATTATAAATGCACCTATTGCACAATCCCGCAAGCTCGTGGAATTTCACGTAGTGACTCCTTAGATAATGTGATTCGCCAAGCAAAAGAGATTGTTGATCAGGGGATCAAGGAAATTGTATTGACAGGGGTCAATATTGGGGATTATGGCAAAGGAGAGTTTGGCAATAAAAAACACGAGCATACTTTTTTTGAATTGGTCCAGGCCCTCGATGAGGTTGAAGGAATCGAGCGTTTTCGAATCTCCTCTATCGAGCCGAATCTATTGACAGAGGAGTTAATCGAGTTTGTTGCGGGTTCAAAGCGATTTGTCCCCCACTTTCACATTCCACTGCAAAGTGGGAATAACGAAATTTTGGGGCAAATGCGTCGGCGTTACCAGCGCGAATTGTATGTCGATCGGGTTAATCAAATCAAACGCTTGATGCCTGACGCTTGTATTGGAGTGGATGTCATTGTTGGTTTTCCCGGAGAATCAGATCAACACTTTTTAGACACCTATGCGTTTTTGGTTGCCCTGCCAGTATCTTACCTTCACGTTTTTTCCTATTCCGAACGACCCAATACACCAGCTGCTGAGATGAAAAATCAGGTTTCAAAGACGATAAAAAACAAGCGATCCAAGATGTTGCGCACTTTGTCTGCCAAAAAGCGGCATGCCTTTTACGAGAGCCAACTTCAAAAAACAAAAACCATCCTTTTTGAAGCGGAGAACAAGGAAGGATACATCCAAGGGTTTACAGAAAATTATGTCAAAGTCAGAGTGCCATGGGACCCTGCCCTTCAAAACCAGACGAGAAGTGCAACCCTAGCTGAGATTGACCAAAAGGGAATGGTGAGACTTTCGAAAAGTGTTTTGGTTTAGATTCGAACGCCAACAGGAAGCATACTGCGATACCTCTTGTTTTTTCTGATAAAGCTGACGATTTCAGGGCTAGTCGGCATCATACTGACGTTGCGGTCTTCGATAATGGAAAGCACTTCTTTGATAAATTCCTCCTTAAAAGATGCGTCATCGTGATTTTGAGGTAGGATCAGCTTGGTCAGAAAAATCTTTCTCTCTTGCTGAGCATACTCAATTTTAGCCAAACCATCGCCTGTTTCGGTTTCAAATTGACGCAAAAAGGAATTGTCTGTAATTTCCATATAGTCTATATTTTCTGCAAATTTAAGCAAAATAAAAAAGACTGTAGTTTTGTAGTGTCATGAACGAAGAAATCCATGTGTATTGTATGCCAGGAATGGCAGCAAATTCTAAAATTTTTGAAAACATCCGCTTGCCAAAGCCTTATGTGATTCATCTTTTGGATTGGATCGACCCACAGCAAAATGAAAGTTTACAGTCATACGCCAGTCGTCTTTGCGAAAAAATCACACACAACAACCCTGTGCTGATTGGGGTTTCCTTCGGGGGAATTATCGTTCAGGAGATGAGCAGAATCATTTCTTGTAAAAAGGTTGTCATCATATCTAGTGTGAAGTCTTACAAAGAATTCCCGATTCATATTTTACTGGGACGTAAGTCAAAGGCGTATAAATATTTTCCGACCCAATGGGTTGATAAAACAGAGGATTTTATCGGTTTTGTTTTTGGTCCAGCATTGCGCAAGAGAATGAAACTTCACAAATATTATCTTTCTGTTCGGGATAAAACGTATTTGGATTGGGCTTTGCATCATTTTTTTCAGTGGGAAAGGGAAGAAGCAGACTCAGAGGTGATCCACATCCACGGTTCACTTGATGCTTTGATTCCAGTATTTAATCTCAAAAATTACATTTCAGTACCAGGTGGAACCCATGCCCTGATTTTAATCAAAGCTCCTTGGCTAAATCAGCACCTACCAGAACTCATTTCAAAATAAAATGCACGCTATGAACACATTCAAATTATGCTACTTTTTTATCGCCTTTGGTCTTTTTTCGCAATGCACAACGGTCAACTCTACATCGTCCACACTGACAAACACACAAATCATCCCAACGCAGCCACAGTCGATTTCCTTTGCAGGCGAAGCTGTACCTCTTGACAAGCACTATGTTTTGGAGAGACTCGATCGGGAGTTGTTGGTCAACAACTTTTGGCACTCGAATAGCATATTGGTTTTAAAGCGAGCCGCTAAATATTTCCCGATTATCGAACGCATATTACAAGAAAATGGCATACCAGATGATTTTAAATATCTGGCAGTTATCGAAAGTGGCCTGACACATGTCACATCACCCGCTGGAGCGGAAGGGTTTTGGCAATTTATGCCACAAACGGCTAGAGATTACGGATTGGAAGTCAATGGCGGTATAGACGAGCGTCTTCACTTGATCAAGTCCACGGAAAGCGCAGCCGCTTATCTCACGGATGCCTATGCGGTGTTTGGAAATTGGACTTTGGCTGCTGCGGCATACAATGCTGGTGTGCAACGAATCAAGATTTCCTTGGAAAAGCAACAAACAAACTCCTATTATGATTTATTTCTCAACGAAGAAACCAGTCGATATATGTATCGTATGCTTGCAACAAAACTGATTTTTGAATCTCCAGAAAGCTATGGTTTTTTGATTCCGAAAGCGCAAACCTATCCATTTCCCAAAACCAAATTGGTAAAAGTGAGCACATCTCCAATCGACTGGGTTGCCTTTGCGCAATCTCAAGATATGAGTTATGCAGATTTGCGAGAAATGAACCCTTGGATCAAGGGATATCAGCTTTCCAATCGGAATAATACAGAATACGAAATCAGGGTGTTGGTGGACTAAATGCGCTTGAGTTGTTGCTGCATCATTTTGATTTGCTCGCCCATCATACCTTGTTTGTCGAGTTTCTTTGCTTCTTTGAGTAGTGCGGTTGCTTCTCGCTTTCTTCTTTTTTGCATGGCAATTCCTGCGAGACTGAGTTTGGCCATGGCCATATCGTGTTTCATGTTCAGTCCGAGCGCAATCGCTTTTCGGAAATATTTTTCCGCTTGGGTGAGATTGGACTGCGAAGTGATGACTCCTCTGATAAAATTGTAGTAGCCCACTTGTTTGGTGGTAAGTGCAGCTTCGGGTTTCTTGATTCGGTTCAGCCACTTTTCGGTGCCCTTAAAATCTTGTTTTCGCATGCGTAGAAAAGCCAGTAATAAAATTTCATTTTTATAATATAGGAAAACAAACATTCCAGAGAGAAAGATCAATGCAATGCCATTGCCGATAAATTCTTCTGTAAATTGGTAAACAGCATAGCCCAAACTGAGAACGGCTAGAACGATTTTGATAAATTTTGGAAACATCTTATTGATTTGCTCAAAAATAGATAATTCTTATGGAATGCTTCTTGAAATCGTAGTTTTATATTGTATATTTGCAGCCGTTTGAGTAAGAGATACACAATATATTATGAAAAGAACATTTCAACCCTCTAAAAGAAAGCGCCGCAACAAGCATGGCTTCATGGAAAGAATGTCTTCTGTTGGTGGACAAAAAGTATTGGCTGCACGTCGTGCGAAAGGTCGAAAAAAACTGTCTGTATCCTCTGAACTAAGACATAAAAAATAAGTGAATAAATCGTTGAAAAACAAAGGTGTTTCTATTAGTAGTAACACCTTTTTTTTATATATATTTCCACTAAAATTAACACACCACACAGCTCATGCCAAAGCGTCCTGAAATAAACTCTATTCTTATAATAGGTTCAGGCCCCATCATCATAGGTCAAGCATGTGAATTCGATTATGCGGGGAGTCAAGCCCTTCGCTCATTGCGAGAAGATGGAATCGAAACGATCCTGATCAACTCCAATCCAGCGACGATTATGACCGACCCATCTATGGCGGATCACATTTACTTAAAACCTCTCACCACCAATTCCATTCGCGAGATTCTTAAAAAGCACAAAGTCGATGCTGTTTTGCCCACAATGGGTGGCCAAACGGCCTTAAATCTTTGTATCGAAACCGACGAAAAAGGGGTTTGGGAAGAATTTGGGGTTGAAATTATTGGGGTTGATATCGATGCGATAAACATTACAGAAGACCGAGATCAATTCAAAAAATTATTAAAAACCATTGACATCCCTGTCGCTCCAGCCAAGACGGCGACTTCCTTTTTGAAAGGAAAAGAAATTGCACAGGAGTTTGGTTTTCCGCTTGTGATTCGTCCTTCCTTTACCCTTGGTGGTACTGGTGCGTCTTTTGTTCATTCTGCAGATCAATTTGAAACCTTACTCACGAGAGGGTTAGAGGCCTCTCCGATTCATGAGGTTTTAATTGATAAAGCCCTTTTGGGTTGGAAAGAATATGAGTTGGAGTTGCTCCGTGACAAAAATGACAACGTTGTCATTATATGTACCATTGAGAATATGGATCCGATGGGGATTCACACAGGAGATTCCATCACTGTTGCACCTGCAATGACCCTATCCGATACAGCTTTTCAGCGCATGCGCGACATGGCCATCAAAATGATGCGAAGCATCGGAGATTTTGCTGGAGGTTGTAACGTACAGTTTGCAGTTAGCCCTGACGAAAAAGAAGAGATTATTGCCATTGAAATCAATCCGCGGGTTTCCAGATCCTCTGCTTTGGCATCTAAGGCAACGGGTTACCCCATTGCCAAAATCGCTGCCAAACTCGCAATCGGATACTCTTTGGACGAATTGAGCAATCAGATTACAGGGTCAACTTCGGCCTTGTTTGAGCCAACCCTTGACTATGTGATTGTGAAAATTCCACGTTGGAATTTTGACAAATTCGAGGGATCGGAAAGACAGTTGGGTCTGCAAATGAAATCTGTCGGCGAAGTGATGGGAATTGGAAGGTCTTTTCAAGAAGCACTTCACAAGGCAACACAATCCCTCGAAATCAAACGCAATGGCTTAGGTGCCGACGGCAAAGGATATACCAACTATGAAACGGTCATTTCCAAACTCAAACACGCTTCCTGGGATCGTGTGTTTGTGCTGTATGATGCCATACAAATGGGTATTTCTTTGGATCGCATCCATGAAATCACCAAAATTGATATGTGGTTCTTGCGCCAATACGAAGAGTTATACAACCTTGAACTCAAGATTTCAGAATACAACATTAAAGAGATTCCAAAACCAATTCTTTTGGAAGCCAAACAAAAGGGATTTGCAGACCGACAAATCGCTCATATGTTGCAATGTTTGGAAAGTGAGGTATACACGTTGAGAAATGAAATGGGCGTGAAGCGCGTTTACAAACTCGTCGATACCTGTGCTGCAGAATTTCAAGCGCAAACGCCTTATTACTATTCGACTTTTGAAGATGAAGTCCAAATCAAAGCCGGTGAAAAATTTGTCGCCAACGAGAGTGTCGATTCTGGCCGAGAAAAAATTGTTGTTTTGGGATCAGGTCCCAATCGAATCGGTCAGGGGATAGAGTTTGATTACTGTTGTGTACATGGTGTTTTGGCAGCTGCTGAATGTGGCTATGAAACCATTATGATCAATTGTAATCCAGAAACGGTATCCACGGATTTTGATACAGCGGATAAACTCTATTTCGAGCCTGTTTTCTGGGAGCACATCTACGACATTATTCAGCATGAAAACCCTGTTGGGGTAATCGTTCAGCTCGGGGGTCAAACTGCCCTAAAGCTTGCTGATAAACTCAGTCGCTATGGGGTTAAAATCATGGGAACATCTTTTGAGTCTCTCGATTTGGCAGAAGACCGCGGGAGTTTCTCAACCCTGCTAAAGGAGAATAACATCCCTTATCCAGAGTTTGGCGTTGCCGAAACTCCAGAGCAAGCGCTACAGTTGGCAGAAGAACTCGATTTTCCAATCCTTGTACGACCATCTTACGTTCTTGGTGGACAGGGAATGAAGATCGTGATCAATCGGGAGGAACTCGAAGCCCACGTGGTTGATTTGCTACAAAAGATTCCCAACAACAAATTGCTTTTAGACCATTATTTAGATGGTGCCATAGAGGCAGAAGCCGATGCAATCTGCGATGGTGAGAACGTCGAAATCATTGGGATTATGGAGCATATTGAACCTTGTGGAATCCACTCTGGAGACTCCAATGCCACCTTACCGCCATTTAACTTGGGTGACTTTGTAATGCAACAGATTAAGGACCACACCCAAAAAATTGCAATTGCACTCAATACGGTTGGTTTAATCAATGTACAGTTTGCCATCAAAGACGATGTGGTGTATATCATTGAGGCCAATCCGCGTGCGTCGAGAACGGTTCCCTTTATTGCCAAAGCCAAACAACAACCTTTTGTGAATTATGCCACCAAAGTGATGTTGGGCAAACACAAGGTGGGCGATTTTGATTACACCTCTCATTTAGAAGGTTTTGCGATCAAACAGCCCGTTTTCTCATTCAATAAGTTTCCAAATGTGAATAAAGCACTTGGTCCAGAAATGAAAAGTACAGGGGAAAGCATCTTGTTTATCGACGACTTAAAAGACGATGACTTTTACGAGTTGTATGCACGACGAAAAATGTACTTGAGCAAGTAGGTTTTTTTGTACATTCGTTCCCATGTCATTAGAAGCCATTTTACTACTCGTCATTTTGGGCGTTGTCCTTGCGATCTTTTTCTTGCGAAACCGAAATTCATCGGGATCTGATTCGCTTTTACTGCAACTCAACGAGGCCTTGCGCAACGAAATTCAGGAAATCCGAAAAGATGTTGCTCAAAATGCCCAAACCTCTCGCGTTGAACTCGAAGGCAAACTCAAAACCATCAATCAAGAGATTAATGAGTTTCAGAAGAGTGCCAAGCAGAATATGCAACAGCAATTTTCTCAATCCAATAAAATTGTGAAAGAGGTCACTTCTGAACTCGAGAAGATTAAAGGAACCAATGAGCAGGTGCTCAATTTTGCGACCCAGATGAAATCTCTGGAAAAGATTTTGGGCAACTCCAAACAACGTGGGATTTTGGGAGAGATTCAGCTCGAAAATTTATTGGCCAATGTACTGCCACCCGATTTGTTCAGTATGCAGCACAAGTTTACAAATGGCGAATCCGTGGATGCCATTGTCAAGGTTGGGCAGTTTATCATTCCCATTGATGCCAAATTTTCGTTGGACAACTACAACAAAATGATCGAGAGTAGCGATCCCAATGAGATTAAAACTCTGGAGACTCAGTTTCGCAAAGACATTCGTTCACGGATTGATGAGACCGCCAAATATATTCGCTCCAATGAGAAAACCACTGATTATGCCTATATGTTTATCCCAGCAGACGGTTTATATCAGGATTTGCTCAACAGTCGGGTAGGGAGTTTGCAGATCAATTCTCGCGATTTGGTGAGCTATGCCTATGATAAAAAAGTGATGATTGTTTCTCCGATGAGTTTGTTCCCCATGCTTCAAATTACGGTAAAGGCCTTACACAATCTCAAAATTGAAAAATCCGTTCAGGAAATTCTTGCAAATGTGGACAAGCTCACCAAGCATTTGAATGCCTACCAAACCTATCACACCAAACTCGGGAAAACCTTGGGCACGGCAGTCAATCACTACAATGACCTCACGGGGGAGTTTCGCAAAATCGATAGGGATATTGTCCGACTTTCACCAGACAACAAACGCCTGGCTTTAGATGCGGATGAGGTGAGTAAACCCAACGTACTAGAGGGCGAGAACTAAGAGAGTTGCAAACGTCTGCTGACTGCAGAAAATCCGAACACCATAATCACACTATAGAAGATATCACCAAGTAGGGATGTTGCAAAAAATGGTATGGCTAGCGCAAAACAGGTGACAAGCCCGTCGATAGTTTTGGGGTAATACAACAGCCAAACCCCGAGATTGCTGATAAGGAAAAACAAAACACTCCCCAGTAAAACGAGTTTTGGGGTTACTCTATTTTTTTGTTGCCCCATCCATGTAATCACAGCAAACGATAAATAAACAAAAATCGAAATGGTGTAAAAGCCCAAAAAGAGGTCGGAGATCAACATGGCGAGGAGCGGTACGATAATGGCAAGTTGCTTTCGAGTAAAATAGGCCCCAGCAAAAAGAGACATCGCTGTGATCGGAGCAAAGTTTGGTGGATGCGGAACTAAGCGCGTTAGTGCAGCAATCAGAACAAAACCAAAGAGTACCTTTTCTTTTTTTGAAAGCGTAAACATAGACCTAGCAATTTCAATCAAAAATAACCATTTTTTTAATACCGAAGAATTTGTTTTCCTTCACTACCTTTGTAAAGAACAAGGGTTTTACAAGTCACATTCGTGAATTGTAAATGAAAAGGGAAGAAAGTGCAAAGCTTTCGCTGTTCCCGCAACTGTAAACGTATAGAGTCATTTCTCTACAAACCACTGACAATCGTTGGGAAGGTTGAAATGAGCGTGAGCCAGGAGACCTGCCTTTGTTTTTTGTAGTGCAACTACGCGGGATAAGTAGCGGTGCTTAATTTGTAAATATCAATTCATGGTAAGAGTATTTTCTACACAAGCCCTGTGCTTGTTGACGTGCGTTTTTGTATTTGCACAAAACGATTTGGTTCAACTCGATGAGGTCACGGTCACCGATTCTCGTTTTGAGAGATCCGTTTCCAAAACAGGACGATCAGTTACCCTGCTCACCTCCAAAGACATCGAACCTTTTCTCGGTGGCACCTTAGCGGATTTACTCACTAAACAAGTTGGCATACACATCAACGGTGCACAGTCTCATCCGGGGTCTGAGTTGAGCTATTTTATCCGTGGTGGAAACAACCGACAGGTATTGGTCCTTATTGATGGAGTGCCTGTGAGTGACCCCACGCAAATTGAAAATGACTTCGATTTAAGAACAATTGATCTTTCATCAATAGAGTCGGTAGAAATCATTCGTGGAGCTGCCAGTAGCTTGTATGGGAGTGCAGCAGCAACCGCAGTGATCAAAATCACCACCAACCAACCCAAGCAACAATCTCTAAGCGGATCGATTCGAACCATTTATGGAACCAATAACGACAAATGGGACTTCCCAATAGAACCCAATTTCCAAACTCGCCAACTCCAATTCGCTTTGGGCAATGCAACTCATGCCGGCTCGATTTCCCTATCCGATCAGCGAACGATGGGCATGTCATCTGTGATTGGAACCGAAAACGACTCGACAGCAAAACAAAATGTAAGCGCACAGTATCAACTTCAGCTCTCATCTGATTTTCGGCTAAATGCCATTTTTACGAAAGATTATTTCTCAAGTGAATATGACGATAGTTTTCCCGCTTTGATGGACGCAGACAACCGCTTCACAAGCGAGAGTCAGCGTGTGATCCTTCAGCCCAAATGGACAGGCGAGTCCAGTTCGTTTGTCGGACGGGTGTCGTGGGCAACATCCAGTCGGGACTTTGTGTCTTCTTTCCCCCTGTATTTTGAAGGAAATGTCATGGACATCGAAGGTGTTTTTTCCACCAAACTCTCCACGCAATTTACAGGCTTGATCGGACTCAATCACAAACAACAAGAGGCACAGTTTAGTGATAAAGTCTCTGTAGATCTGACAGATTATTTTTTGAATCTTTTATACGAACCCAATGGTTTTTTTGAGGCGCAGGCAGGCGCACGTTTGAGTGAACACAGTACCTATGGTTCGAATTGGACCTATCATATCAACCCCTCACTATATTTCGATTTTGACTCTGTAGATCTAAGTTTTCACACCAGTTTGAGTACGGCATTTATTGCCCCCTCGCTTTATAAATTATTTGATACTTACTCTGGTAATCAAACCCTAAAACCCGAAACCAATCAAAGTTTAGAATTCGGGGGTTCACTCTTTTTTCCAAATGGTGGACAGTTTCAATTGGTTTATTTCAGCAGGGATCACCAAAATTTTGTCGATTACGACATGACGACCTTTCGCTATACCAATGCCACAAGAGACTTTTGCGTGTATGGCACCGAGTTTTTATGTCGCTATCCAGTAACAGATCGACTTCTTCTTCAAGCCAACTATACCTATACGCAGTACGAAGAAGGGGAGGGTTTGCGCATTCCCAAGCACAAGGTGAATGCCAGTTTTCGTCAGCAGTTCAATTCGAACACCCAACTCTTGACCAGCATTCAATTTGTAGGAGATCGTGACGACAAAGTTGGACAGGACTTGGTCGTGTTATCTTCGTATTGGTTATTGGATTTCAGGATTTCGCACCAACTTTCACAACCGGGGGTATCGCTGTTTGGGTCAATCGAAAACGTGTTTGATGCCGATTATGAAGAGGTTCGTGGTTACACTACTCGCGGGCGAAATCTTTCGGTTGGCGTATCCTACGCATTTTAGCAGGGGGTTCTGTATTCATAATGGCGCCTTGTAACGATGGCATTTTCTCAAAACGGGGTCCGAATCGAGAAAGTTGATTTTTTTCTGATTTTGGTGGGAGCACGCCCATAACTTCCAGGGTTTTTTGCAGTAGGGGTTCATCGATTTCTCCAAGGGTTCCCAGATTGGCGACGACTTCCTGCAGGCGATAATCTGCTTGCAGACCATTTTCAAAGTCTGCAAAACCTTCGCTATTGGCAATTTTGAGTGTGATGGGCTGCATGGCCCAAGTGTGCCGAGGGTTTACATTTCCCTTATCATCAATCCAATCGTAGATGGAATAGGAGCCAACATTTTTCCCTGTTGTGTCATCACCTATAACGATCACATCGATATAGGGTGATAGCCCATTGATCAGGAATTCACTAGCCGATGCCGTATCTTCAGAGCTAATTACGTAGAGTCGATCCATTTTTAACTGCACAGCAGTTGCTTCAAACAGATAGTCTTCATTGAGGGAAGATCGTTTGTCATTGTGTTGGGTTTGCGCAAAAACCTCACCCGAAAACTGCCCAGTTATCATGCTGGCAAGTTTGATGGAAGTGCTTACTGATCCGCCGCGATTATATCGTAAATCGACAATCAATTGATCTACCCCTTGAGTTTGAAATTCTGCAAAAGCACTTTCGAGTTCATCATCAAAATCAGCAACAAACCCATTGTACATCAAATAGCCAATTTTTACGTTATTCAGCTCAATGAGCTTGTGCATATGGATGGGGTTTTCTTGGATTTCTGTTTTGACCAAATCGACACTGATGCCTGTTGGCGTGACCATCTGATCATTGATTTGAGCGAGCTCAATCGAAAATGATTCCACTTCGCTGCTCAACAACGCTCGATAATTATCGACAGTCAGTTGTTCGTTATTGACACTTAAAAAAAGGTCTCCACGTACTATGTTTTTTGTGGCTGCATCCGAATCGGGTAGCACATAGCGAACAAAGGCAAATAAGTCATCAGAGTTGCCAGTCCTCCCCAGTCCAATCATCATTCCACTTGTTGTGTAAATGCGACTCAACTGCTTTTCAAGCGCGGTATAGTCACTCATGATCCAGCTAAAGCGATCCTTGTCGGAAAGGAGGGATTCAAACAACAACTCATGATTTGCATTAAACTGCGATAAAAAGTTGGCATAGGATTTTTGTGAATCAAATCTGTTATCCGCCAAATCGGGAACGCTGTTTTGCCAGTAGTAATACGTATTTAGCCCCTCCCAGATAAAGTCTTCAATTTCAAAATCATATTGACGAGGTGCGATATTATCATCTTCATCTTTACATGATATCAGTGTAAACAGTAGGAGTACGTAAAGAAGGAATTTTCGCATTTTTATTCGTGTAAAATTCGTTGCACCTGCAATGTACTCATTTTTATCAAAAATCATAAGCCGGAAAGTTTATGCACACCAGTCTGGGATAAAAATCTTTATTGTATTTTCGTTTGATAACCGAATTCTTTCATTGATGAAAACAACCTTTCTTTTTTTGCTGATTGCCCCTATGTTGATGGCGCAATCCATATTTGACACCTATCAAACCAACGACCGGGTGACCTATGTTTCGATCAGNCCNCANATGTTTTCNATGNTGNCCAAACTCAANATCAATGTCGAGGATNCCGAGGCACAGGAATTTATCGAANTGGTGACCCAAATCAAAACCTTTAANNTNTTACGGACGGATGANCCGNGTATTTCTACAACTTTTTCCGANTGGACAAAGACCTATGTCAACGANAANAAACTNGTNGAATTGATGCANGTCCGTGAGGACGAAACCANCGTGTATTTTTACGCCTTGCAATCNGATCAGGATCATATTGTTGANGAGCTTGTCATGTTNGTTCAAGANGANGGNGAAGTTTCGGATCGTTTNGAGGNGGANCCGCAGACCGTTGTTTTANTCATTCAGGGTTCNATCGATTTGTATCGCATTGCTTCNTTGACCCAAAANCTCGATCTCCCGGCAGGGNATGAACTCAAAAAGTTAAAAAATCAAGTCCGAATTTAAGCCCTAGATGCCCGTGTAGTTTTGCGGACTGATCTGNAGGAGTTCTGCTTTGACTTCTTCAGAGATATCCAAGGAGTGGATAAACTCCTGAANACTTTCNTTGGTAATTTNGTGATTGGTTCGCGTCAGTCCTTTGAGNGNNTCATAGGGTTTTGGAAANCCTTCACGGCGTAGGATNGTTTGTATGGCTTCCGCAACAACAGCCCAATTGTCATTGAGGTNNTTGTCGATAGCAGCTTCATTGACCTNTANTTTATGCAATCCTTTTTCCATAGAGGCAAGTGCAATCAGGGTNTGGCTAAAGGGAACGCCGATATTGCGCAGCACCGTNCTATCGGTNAGGTCNCGTTGAAGTCTGGAAACAGGTAGTTTCGCAGACAAAAAGGAAAACANCGCATTGGCGATTCCCAANTTCCCTTCTGCATTTTCAAAATCGATGGGGTTGACTTTATGCGGCATTGCNGACGAGCCNACTTCGTTATCCTTGATTTTTTGCTTGAAATAATCCATGGAGATATAGGTCCAAAAATCACGATTCANATCGATGAGTATGGTATTGATNCTTGCAAAGGCATCACANANGGCAGCCAAGTGATCNTAATGCTCAATTTGCGTGGTGGGGAAGGAGTGATGCAGTCCNANGGTGTTTTCAACAAATTGCTCTCCAAATGCTTTCCAATCAATNTGGGGATATGCCACNTGATGGGCATTAAAGTTTCCAGTTGCCCCACCAAACTTTGCCGCANGTGGCACTTGATCAAGAAGGGTCATTTGCTGTTTGATTCTTTCACTGAACACNCGAATTTCTTTTCCCAATCGGGTTGGGGAAGCGGCCTGTCCGTGTGTACGTGCTAGCATGGGGATATGATCATATTGAGTCGCNATCTTCTCCAGGAGNAAGACCGTNTTTTCAATTTCGGGACGAATTACGGTCTCCACNGCATCNTTNATNGATANGGGAACNGCNGTGTTATTGACATCTTGNGANGTCAAGCCAAAATGGATAAACTCTTTATAGTCGCTGATNCCCAANCGGTCAAANTCGTTTTTGAGGAAATACTCNACGGCTTTTACGTCGTGATTNGTTGTTTTCTCGATGTCCTTAATNGCCTNGGCATCTTCTGGCGAAAAGTGCTCNTAGAGAGAACGCAAGTCTTCAAANAGNGANTGCTGAAAGGATTCGAGNTGTGGAATGGGGTGGGANCAAAGCGCNATAAAGTACTCANTCTCGACCNNCACACGGTATTTGATNAGTGCTTGTTCTGAAAANAAAGCNTGAAGAGGTTTTGTCTTACNTCGGTAGCGTCCGTCNACTGGCGAAATGGCGTTGAGTGTATTGAGCAGCATGCACGTAATTTCAAGTGCAAAGGTACTATTTTATGGGCTTATCTGCGGCTTAAAACCTTGTATTCCTCATAGCACCCGCTGATGGCCTCTAAAATCTGCAAATCATTGGCAGTGCGGATAAAGCTTTCTGAGAAATTACAATTGCGTAAAATTTCATCGATATCAATGATATCCAATTGTAAAAACTCCTCAAGGGTTTCCCGGTCATACTTGACAGCCAACAGATCACGCAAGGCGTTGTTTTCACGCATTTTTTTGAGCTTTCGCAATTCATTGGGCTTTTTNCCAAAGAGNTTATGCAAAAAATCAAAGGGATTGAAAATCGATCCAACGACTCGAGAAAAGGCAGANGGTCCGCGACTTCCCGCCTCATAGCCNCCTGTTGGAAGTCCGGGNATACTATATCGCTGNTTGCGATTGATCGGAACATTTTTNGCATCGATTTCNAGATAGCCNGTCAATTGATATGGTCGAACAACGACTTCCTCTAGGGCAAGTGCCAGNGCGGTGAGTTTAAACTCGGTTTTCGGGAATTTGATCAGGTCGTTTGTCACGGTGACTTTAATCGTTTTANACCCGAGGTAGGACAGGAACAGGGTATCGTTGACCTCGGCATCAATGGCAAAGACCCCATTTGCATCTGTGATGCTCATCAGGACTTTGTTTAGGTTGAGGACATGCACTGTCGGAATNGGCTTGTCNTCTGCAGCATTTTTGACAACTCCAATCACNTCTTGGGCGGTCAATTGGCTACACCAACCGAANAANAAAACCATTANGAGATATNGTNTNNTCATTNNTTTCTACACTGCAAACTAAGTCGTTTCNNGGCTNGGGTCATCTGTTTTTCACGAAATTTTAACAAAATGTTGGGTGTTCATTNAGGAAATGTANCAATTTTTCNATCGCATTGGCACGATGGCTGATTTTATTTTTCACATCNNNTGCCAACTCCGCAAAAGTNNGNTGATANCCTTCTGGNACAAAAACAGGATCATAGCCAAAACCGGCTTCTCCTCGANGNCTTTTGGTNATGGTTCCGCTGACGANTCCTTCAAATTGAAAGCTNTTTTCTGCATTCATCAGGGTNATTACCGTTCTGAANTGNGCCTTTCGATTGGATGCNCCTTGGAGTTNGTCGAGTAGTTTCTCTGTATTTCGTTGATCGTTTCGGGGNTCCCCTGCATAACGNGCCGAATACACACCCGGTGCTCCATNTAANGCATNGACTTCCAAGCCACTGTCATCCGAAATCACCACATGNCCATANCGNTTAAAAATGGTTTCGGCTTTGAGGAATGAGTTGCCTTCGAGGNCTGTTGCTGTTTCNTCGATCTCTTCATCATGACCAAGATCTGCAAGGGTTTGCACGNAATANTNNGGGAGGATNTCCCGAAACTCCTGTGCTTTATGATCGTTATGGGTGGCTAAAATCAGCTGATTCATCAGTGGTGATAGGGATGGTGGTTATTAATTGTACAAGCGCGATAGAGTTGCTCAAGTGCAACCANTCTGNCGAGTTGGTGTGGAAACGTCATTGGGGATAAAGATACCATTCCATTNGCACGTTTGCGCAATGAATCACTAAATCCATAAGCACCTCCAAGGCAAAACACGAGGGTTCCCCCATGGGTCACACTGTGTTTATCGATAAATTGAGCGAATGCTCTGGAGTCCATTTGTTTACCCTTTTCGTCAAACAAGATCAGAGCATCCCGATCACTGACGTGCTTAAGGATCAACTCTTCTTCGGCTTNCAGCGCAGTTNTCGGNTTGTTTTTNTGGTGTTTNACTTCTTTGAGCTCAACCCANTCAAATGGTATAAANCGTTGGATGCGTTTGACATANGTCTGGACTTGNTCGAGTCCATATNCGCNCACTGTTTTTCCAATCCCAACGCATTTCATTTTCATGGGNTAAAGATAATCATTTGAGCGCCTACGAAGTAGAATTTTCTTAAATTCGCTANATGCGTNNCGTTTTTGTATCGGGTCACTTTCGCAATCACAGATGCANGATANAATCAACNTTAACACCACCCTNACNCCATGCCATTCTTTGTTGATNTAATCTTGCCTTTGCCGATTCCAAAATTATTCACCTATCTCGTGACCGAGGANGAGTATGATTTNATCCAACCCGGNATTCGNATTGTCGTTCCTTTTGGCAACACNAANAAATATGCTGCCCTGAGTCANCGCACCCANCAAAACACGCCGCCTTATGAAGCCAAATCAATCGAATANATTATCGATCAANAGCCAGTTGTCANNTCGAGACAACTCGAACTNTGGGAATGGATATCACATTATTATATGAGNCCACTGGGGAGTGTNTTTCGAACCGCTGTACCCAGTATTTTNNTGTTGGAAAGCGAAACCGAGTTGCACNTTCACAACACCCNTNNTGATGGCATNAAACTCAGCACTGGTGCAGCACAACTGCTAAATGCCCTCGAACAATACGGCAAGCTCAACTTGTCNGATGTCGTCAAATTGGAATTGTCAAAAAGCCCATANAAANTNGCNCAGGAATTGNTCAATCACNACTTGATTCATGTTCGNGAAGAAGTTTACACAAAGTTNAAGCCCAAACANCAAAAGCAATTGGCNTTGGCGTCTTCCTACAAATCTGAAGGCGCATTGCAAGNGCTNCTCGNNGAGATTGAACGCTATCCCAAACAACGAGAAACGCTTNTGCAGNTGATGCAACAACAAACNAGCGTTCAAAAATCCGAGTTTTTGCGTATGCCGGGTGTNTCCAAATCTGCTGTTGAAACCCTGATCAAAAAGGGGGTTTTGGATCAACAAACGGTCGTTGTGGANCGATTGGCAGCCAAAACCGAANCCGAAACGCCATTGCANGCNCTGACCAGTCCCCAACAACAAGCNCTTGCATCNCTTCGTGATGANCGCAACCAGACCAATCGCTTTTTGTTGCATGGGGTAACCGCTTCTGGAAAAACCGAAGTGTATATGCACTTGATTCAAGAAGTCATTCAGCAAGGAAAACAAGTCCTTTTTCTGGTTCCTGAAATTGCACTCACCACCCAGATGATTCAGCGTTTATANGTTCATTTTGGAAAAAGCATGGCGGTTTATCACTCGCGCTANACNCCNAGTGANCGTGTNGAGGTTTGGAACAAGGTATTGGCGCAGGANCCCAGTGCTCANNTCATTGTTGGCGCGCGNTCGGCGGTGCTTTTNCCCTTTTCAAATTTGGGNTTGATCATTGTGGACGAGTCTCACGAAGTGGCCTATAAACAGTTTGAGTCCAACCCNCGTTACCATGCGAGAGATGTGGCNGTGGTGCTNGCCGGTTTGCACCAAGCCAAAATTGTCATGGGCTCTGCCTCTCCTTCAATCGAGTCCTCCNACAACAGTCGCACTGGNAAGTACAATCTTGTGGAAATCAAAGAACGATATCGGGGATTTTCCATGCCTGCAATTGAAATCGTTGACCTCAAGCTCTCACAAAAGAAAAAGCAGATGAGCGGTCATTTTTCCCAGACGTTGATCGATGCGATTTCAAAAACCATAGCGGCCGAGGAACAAGTNATTTTATTTCAAAACCGAAGNGGNTTTTCGTCATTTGTCAACTGTACCGCTTGTGGGCATGTGCCCCAATGTCCNAGTTGCGATGTGAGTTTGACCTATCACAAGCAAAACGAAAAACTCAAATGNCATTATTGTGGTTACCATGTATTGAGNCATGCCCATTGTGTAGCATGCGGAACTGCTCACCCCAAACCCATGGGATTGGGTACNCAGCAAATTGANACNGAAATCCAACAGTTATTTCCNGATGNTCGTGTGGGNCGAATGGATTCTGACACCACCAAAGGAAAACACGGACACAGAGATTTGATCAATCGTTTTNCGCAACACGATNTGGATATCTTGGTGGGAACGCAGATGTTGACCAAGGGATTGGATTTTGGGCGGGTTACGNTNGTNGGNGTGGTCTTGGCAGANGGTTTGCTCAACTTTCAGGATTTTCGGGCTCACGAACGNGCATTTCAGATGCTTTTACAAGTCTCGGGGCGTGCGGGTCGAAAAGATCGAATGGGTCGGGTGCTGATTCAGTCCTATGACAACAACCATTTGGTTTTACAGCAACTTCAGCAATACGACTATGACAGTATGTTTTCGGTACAGCTCAAGCAGCGAGAAGAATTTGACTACCCACCTTTTGTNCGATTGATTCGGTTTGAACTCAAACACAAAAATTTTTCGGNCTTNCAAGAGGCAGCAAATTGGTTTTCACAAGCACTNCACAATCAATTTTCGCAAGTGCTCGGCCCACAGTCTCCGCCAGTTGGTCGGATTCGAAATCAATTTTTGATACAGATTTTGCTCAAACTCCCTGCNAGCCAGTCNGCANCACCTGCCAAGGAACAGTTGACGCGCATTTGTAAACGGTTTGAACAAATTCCCGCNTTCCGATCTGTAAAACTGGTGATTGATATCGANCCGATTTGATCAGGNNAGCAAAGCANAACAACTTTCAAAACCACCCTCGAAAGCCCTTTGTGACGAAAATCCATCCAAAAGGGTTGGAATAAACAAACAAAAGTGATAATTTCGCTGCCCAATTTAGAAATATGAATCATTACGAAACTGTTTTCATTTTAAATCCCGTTTTATCTGAAGATCAGGTAAAGGAAACAGTTCAAAAGTATGCTGATATCATCACTACCAACGGTGGTGAGCTTGTGAGTAAGGAAGACTGGGGCTTAAAGAAATTTGCCTACACCATCCAAAACAAAAAAAGTGGCTTTTACCACCTTTTTGATTTTATCGCAGCTCCCGAAGTTGTACATGCTTTAGAACTGGAATTTAGACGCGATGAGCGCGTAATGCGCTATCTAACGGTCAAGCTCGATAAGCATGCAGAAGCTTGGGCCGAAAAACGAAGAGAACGTTTAACAGCTAAAGCATAACTCATGGCATCATTAGAACAAGCTAGTAAAGGCGGAAAGCAAGGCGAAGTTCGCTATCTAACGCCGCTTGACATTGAGACAAGCAAAGAAAAGAAGTATTGCCGCTTCAAAAAATCTGGTATCAAGTATATCGATTACAAAGACCCAGATTTCTTGTTGAAGTTTGTCAACGAGCAAGGTAAAATTTTACCACGCAGACTCACGGGGACTTCCCTCAAATATCAGCGCAAGTTATCGGTTGCAATCAAACGTTCACGCCATTTGGCATTGATGCCTTATGTCGCTGACCTTTTAAAATAAGTCACCATGGAATTGATACTAAAAAACGACGTAGAAAATCTTGGCTTTAAAGACGATATTGTACAGGTCAAAAACGGATATGGACGCAATTTTCTGATTCCGCAAGGACATGCCATTTTGGCAACGCCTTCGGCAAAGAAAGTATTGGCAGAAAATCTCAAGCAGCGCGCCTTTAAAGAGCAAAAATTGGTGGATGACGCCAATGCACTGGCCAAAAAGATTTCCGCGCTAGAGATCAAAATCGCTGCCAAAGCGGGCGGAACTGGTAAATTGTTCGGCTCCATTGGCAATGCTGATTTGAGTGCTGCGCTACAGACTGCTGGGCACGACATCGAAAAGAAATTTATTAAGATCACTGGCGGAACGGTAAAGGTATTGGGCAAGCACCAAGCTGAAATTCGTTTGCACCGTGAGGTCAAAGTACAATTGGAATTCGAAGTCACTAAGGCAGAAAACAAAGAATAGCATTTGCTTAATTGCACAAATCATATAAGCCGATCCCTAGGGTCGGTTTTTTTTGTTCCGCTACCTTGTCATGCCTGCCTGCCGTAGGCAGGAGTGACAGACTTCGCCGATTCACACAATTAACCAATAACGCCTGTTCACGGACAAGCAGTCACTTCTATTTCCTGTGAACTGGGTCTAACGAATGGTCTTGACAAAGTCTTGCACACTTTGGTTGCCATTTGCTTCTAGGTGCTTGATAAAGGCCGAGCCAATGATTGCGCCTTGGCTATGGGCGACAGCCGCTTGGTAGGTTTCTGCATTGCTGATTCCAAATCCGACAAGGAGTTTGGATTGGAGTTTCATGTCAGCGATTCGTTGAAAATACTGTTGTTGGGTGTCTCCAAAACTTCCTTGTGCGCCAGTGGTTGCTGCTCTCGAAACCATATAGATAAAACCCGCTGACACTTGGTCGATATAACGAATGCGTTCGTCAGGAGTTTGGGGTGTAATCAAAAACATATTAAGCAACCCATATTGCTGAAACAAGCTTTGGTATTGCTCGTGATAGACGTCTGCCGGGAGGTCTGGAATGATAAGCCCGTCGACACCCACTTCTTGGCATCGTTTGCAAAAGCGTTCAACCCCATACTGCATCATGGGATTAAAATACCCCATCACAATCAAAGGAACATGAATGCGCTCACGATTGCCTTCGAGTTGGATAAAGAGTTTGTCGGTGGTCATTCCATTACGCAGGGCTTGGGTAGAGCTTTCCTGTATGGTAGGCCCATCGGCAAGCGGATCGGAAAACGGGAGTCCCAATTCGATCATGTCCACACCTGCTTCTTGCAGTTGCTCCAATATTGGTNCCGTNTCCTCAAGCTGGGGAAAGCCCGCTGTGAAGTAGATGGACAATAATTTTTTGTCTTGGTTTAGCGTTTTGTTGATTCGATTCATTACAATTTAAAATAATCAATATAGGTCTCCAGATCTTTATCACCTCGCCCCGAGCAATTAAACAATACGATCTCATCGGGTTCAAACGCTCTCTCATCTAAAANNGCAAAGGCATGTGCGGTTTCAATCGCAGGGATAATNCCNTCAGTTTGGGANANGGTGAGTCCCCAATCCATCGCTTCTTGGTCTGGNATNGAGATAAACTCNGCACGTTTGGATCGAAACAGATGNGCATGCATNGGACCAACACCCGGATAATCGAGNCCAGCNGANATGGAGTAGGGTTCAGTAATCTGCCCATCTTCNGTTTGCATCAGTAGGGTTTTACTNCCGTGTATAATNCCNTCTTTTCCNAGGGCTGATGTGGCTGCACTTTCNCCAGTNTCAATTCCTTTNCCAGCCGCTTCAACNGCGATGATNTTCACGCGNTTNTCATCGAGATAATGATAGTATAAGCCAGCAGCATTGCTACCACCACCCACACAAGCNACCACATGATCGGGATAGTCACGACCTTCTACTTCTAGGAGTTGACTTTTGCACTCCTCACTGATGACCGCTTGAAAACGAGCAACCATATCAGGATAGGGGTGTGGTCCAACCACAGAACCAATGATATAGTGTGTGTCCACAGGATTGTTGATCCAATCGCGGATGGCTTCGTTGGTTGCATCTTTGAGGGTCTTACTCCCCGATTGGGCAGCGCGTACTTCTGCCCCGAGCATTTTCATACGTGCTACATTTGGTGCTTGGCGTTTGATGTCCAATTCCCCCATATACACAACGCATTGAATTCCCATTAGCGCACAGACCGTCGCGGTGGCAACCCCATGTTGTCCTGCACCGGTCTCCGCAATGATGCGATTTTTCCCCAATCGTTTTGCGACTAAGATTTGACCGATCGTATTGTTGATTTTATGCGCTCCCGTATGACAAAGGTCTTCTCGCTTGAGATAGATTTTGGTGTTGTATTTTTCCGATAGTCGAGAAGCATAGTAGAGGGGAGTTGGCCGACCGACATAGTCGCGGAGGAGCTGGTCAAATTCAGATTTGAAATCCGCTTGTGCNGTAATTTCTAAATAATTTTGTCTCAATTCCTCTACATTGGGATAGAGCATTTCGGGAATNTATGCCCCTCCNAAATCTCCATAATATCCTTTTTCATTCACATGATAACTCATAGCTGTACACGTTGTTTAAATTCNTTAATCTCTTCAATTTTTTTTACTCCTGGCTCACTTTCAAANTGNCTGTTGANNTCCAATGCATAAATTGGTAGATTGCGTTTGCGAATTTCGGCAATTGCATCCACATGACCTAGACCGATGCCTCCNCTGAGAAAAAAAGGCGTNTCTAATGNGTAGCCCATCAGNAGTTCCCAGTCAAAAGCAGTNCCATTCCCNCCAGGGAGTGGACCTTGGGTGTCAAACAAAAAATAGGTGCAATGGTCTTGATAGGGNGCAAGTTGTTTAAAATCAAAATCAGGGNCAATCCGAAAGGCCTTAATCACTTCGCATAANNNCAATAAGGCAGCGCATTGNNNNGGGCTTTCGTCGCCGTGGAGTTGAACGGCATCAAGTCCAAATAATTTAACTTTTGCTTTGATCTGCTCTGTTGTTTCGTNGACAAATACNCCTACTTTTTTGATGGCTTTGGGAATATCAGACGGAATCGTCGCACAATATCGTTTGGAAGGTTCCCAAAAGATAAAACCCATATAATCGGGCTGGAGACTCGCCAAAGCCNTTATATTNTTNGNTTCCCGCATGCCACAAACTTTGAGTTTCATNTGNTGAGTGATTTGATAAAGTNTTGTGCNGATACNCCAGGGTCATCNGTTTTCATAAAGTGTTCCCCCATTAAAAACCCTTGGTATCCANANTCACGCAGTTCGAGAANACTCTCTGGTGANGAGAGCCCACTCTCCGACAATTTNACAAATTCNGTAGGGATNTNATCGACCAAGGATTTACTTGTTTCCAGACTNACNCGAAAGCTTNTGAGGTCTCTNTTGTTTACNCCGATCATATCGATAGATGGCATGATGGANTTTTCCAATTCATCTGCATTGTGAACNTCCAANAAAACNTCCATTCCNAGCTGNTGTGCAAGTNNTGAAAGGGTTTGAATNTCTNNTCTTTCTAAACAAGCNGNGATCANTAAAATCGCATCTGNTCCATTGGCCTTGGCTTCTAAAACTTGGTATTCATCNACNATAAATTCTTTTCGCAATAGGGGAAGTTCGCAGGCCTGTCGTGCGAGAAGTAANTCTTCGAGCGAACCACCAAANTATTGGTTATTGGTCAGCACNGACATTCCTGCNACACCTGCNGATGNATANCCNTGNGCNACATCGGCCAGTCGAAGACCAAAATTGATNTTTGGCTTNGANGGAGATCGACGTTTGTGTTCTGCGATGATTCCTTCGGTTTCNACGATACGTTGACGGAGAGAATTGGTCTGCCGTTCAAATAGNGGACTNGACTCAANACGGTCAATNGGAACAATTTGCTTTTTAAGCNCCAAGTCCTTTTGAATATCGTTTACAATCTGTTGAAGGATGTTCATTTTGCGCTGAGTTGTTGAAGGGTTTGNANTGCTTGNNGTGCTTTGCCNGATTCGATNGATTCTACGGCATGGGCATAGCCCTCTTGANNACNACATGCTTTGGCAGTGGCGATGGCAATACCAGCNTTNGCNCAAACCACTTGTTTTTGNGCTTNTGTGCNTTTGCCTTCNAGCACACCCATAAAAATAGCAGCAGCAGCATCTANNGANTCACCACCCCCNATTTGTGAAGNTTCCAGTTTTTCCAAGCCAAAGCTNGCNGCGTTGATCGTGGCAGTTCCANTNTTNGACACCNCTTTTGTNTCGCCTGTGAGGNANATTTCATCATAGCCGTCTANGGCATGGAGTATGCTGTATTGTTGGTTGGTTTCTTCCAAGACATAGCGATAAATCCGTTGAAGCTCAAGGTTAAAAACGCCCACCATTTGTTTGTTGGGTTTAGACGGATTTACGAGGGGCCCGAGCATATTAAAAAAGGTTTTCAGTCCGAGATCACGTCGAATGGGCGCAACATGCTTCATGGCGGGGTGGAACAAATGAGCATGGAGAACACAAATCCCTGCCTTTTCGATGCAGTTTTGTAAAAAGTCTTGTTCATTCGAAAATCGAATACCCAAGTGTTCCATCACATTACTCGATCCACAGGAAGAAGAAACACCATAGTTTCCGTGTTTTGCCACAGCGACTCCAGCACCAGCCGTTACAAAAGAGGCAAGCGTGGAGATATTAAAGGTGTCTTTACCGTCTCCGCCGGTGCCACATAGGTCGATGGGGTCATAGTCCGACAAGTCAATGGCAATACAAAGGTCTAGGAGAGCAGCACGAAAACCAGAAAGCTCGTCGACCGTAATCGGGCGCATCATATAGGTAGTTAAAAATGCTGCCACTTGATGCGAATTACATTTGCCTTGCCCAATGTCAAGCAAGGTGTTTTTGGCCTCGTCTTTTGTCAAGCTTTGATTCTGGATTCGTTTTTCTAATATCGCTTTCATTTTACATCTTTAACCAGTTGTTCAACAATTGCTTTCCCTCGGGGCTTAAAATGGACTCGGGGTGAAATTGAACGCCATAAATGTCGTACACTTTATGTTTCATCGCCATCACTTGTCCGTGGTCTTCCTCTGCCAAAAGGACAAGCTCATCAGGTAAGGGCTTTTCGACCGCCCAAGAGTGATAACGTCCAACTTCAAATTGCTTGCCCAAGCCCGCAAAAAGTGGATCATCGACAATAACTTGAATGGGAGTTGCTACGCCATGATAGACCTTGTCGAGGTTGGTCAGGGTACCACCAAAAACCTCTCCGATAGCTTGATGTCCCAGACAAACTCCCAAAATGGGCTTTGTCTTGGCATAGGCATCGATGATGGGTTTTAACAGTCCCGCTTCGTCGGGGATCCCAGGGCCAGGAGACAATACAATTTTATCATAATCCGCCACCTCTTCGATCGTGAGTTGGTCGTTTCGCTTTACGGTTACCGTACAATCGAGGTCTTCGAGATAATGCACCAAATTGTAGGTAAAGGAATCGTAATTATCAATGACAAGTATGTGCATAGTTATAGTTTTTCAGCTTCTTCTAAGGCCTTGTTGAGAGCCCCCAGTTTGTTGTAGACTTCTTGTAATTCGTTTTCGGGTTTGGACTCCGACACCACTCCAGCACCAGCTTGATAGTGCAAGACATTGTTTTTGCTCAAAAAAGAGCGAATGATAATGGCATGATTGTAATTGCCGTCAAAATCCATAAATCCGATTGCACCCCCATAAAAAGCACGACTTCGATTTTCGTATTCGTCGATGAGCTGCATCGCTCGATGCTTGGGCGCTCCACTCAGCGTTCCAGCAGGGAAGGTGTCAGCCACAATTTCCATGGTGTCTCGGTTTTCTTTTTTCATCGCCGTAACCTTTGATACAAGGTGAATGACGTGGGAATAGAATTGAATTTCTCTGTTTTTTTCGACCTTCACTTGATTGCCATTTCGACTGAGATCGTTTCTTGCCAAATCGACGAGCATCACATGCTCGCTATTTTCTTTTTGGTCTTTTGCAAGCTCCTTGGCACGCTCGGCATCTTGCTTGTCATTGCCCGTTCTGCGAAAGGTTCCCGCAATCGGATGAATCTCTGCTTTTCCGTCCTTAACAACCAATTGCGCTTCGGGTGAGCTGCCAAAAATTTGGTAATCCCCAAAATCAAAATAAAATAAATAGGGGGACGGGTTGACCGACCGAAGAACACGATATAGCGTAAAGTCATCCCCAGCAAATGGTTGGGAAAAGCGTCGTGACAACACAATTTGAAATACATCCCCGCGATAGCAATGATGAATTCCCTTTTTGACAAGCTTGACAAACTCATCATCTGTCAAATTGGATTGAGGTTCACCTTGACGTGAAAAAGAATGCGTAGTGGGGTTTGGCGCTTGTAAAACGGCAACAACCTCATCTAGATTGCTATCGGCTTGATAACAATGTGCATAGAGATGTGCCTCATTGTTGAAGACATTGATGGCAATGACGTTTTGAAAAAGCGCATAATACAGTTGCGGAATATGAACATCTTCTTCTTTTTCCGAAAACTGAATGTCTTCAAAATGCTGGACAGCATCATAGGAGGTAAAGCCAAACAAGCCGTTGGACACAAATCTTTCGGATTTAAAATTTCCTGCAAACTGCTTGGAAAAATCAATGCAATACTTGGCCACTCGCTCGTTTTCTGCCAGTTGGATTTGTTTGGATTTCCCATCGGGATAGCGCATGGACAACATCTGATTTTGGAGCTTGATATCCGCAATGGGATTAAAACAGATATAGGCCACACTGTTGTCGTTGACTCCATAGTCCGAGCTTTCCAAAAGAATACTGTTTGGAAAATTGTCCCTGACTTTCAAATACATATTGACAGGCGTCATGGTATCGACGAGCAATTTGCGGTGATGTGTCTGTAGTGTGTACTTCATAGGTTTCACAATAAAAAAAGGCCTGTCGTGATGACAAGCCCTTTGGTATGTATATACGAGGTGTGTATCACGACTGTGCGTTATATGCAGACCACCAAGTGCTGATATTTTCCATTTGCGAGTCAAATATATAAATCAAGTGTCAACTAGACAACTCAAATGAAAAATTATTTATTGTTGTGCGATCCATCACAATACCCATCTGGGTTTTGTGTGTTTCCACAACCGCATTTTGGACGATCGATTTTCATAGCTTTCCGTTTTTTAAAATGTTAATGTGACATTGAGGTCAAACTCATTGTAGATGACACGGTCTCCGAGGTTGTCAAAAAAACTGTCAGAACCATATCGAACATTGTACTTGGAGCGATCAATCTTGACTTTGGCTATCGCGGTATTGCCATCGACGGTCATGGGAAAAATCACGGGATGGGTTTGCCCTTTAATTGTAAAATCTCCAGTTACCGTATATCCATCAGCGGATTGCTCGACTGCAGTAATCACCATGGTAGCACTTGGAAATTTCTCGATGCTAAAGAAATCATCAGAGCGAAGGTGTTTCTCCAAGCTTGCTTTCTTTTTTCCCTCAAGACTGGTCACTTGTATGCTCGTCATGTCTACCACAAAGTTTCCTCCTGTCAGTGTGCCTTCTTCAAAATCGAGCTCACCACTTTCCAGTTCAATTGTACCCCAACGCTCATAGGCAATTTTATAGGCCTTCCACTCAATCGTGGCAGCGGTAACGGGAATTGGCTTGACACTGCCAAATGAGACAGTCGCCATCAGCAATAACGTAAGTAAAAAATAGGATTTGATTTTCATAATATTGAATTTAGATTAAAGTGTAACGAATAGTTTTTTATAGTTGTCGAGCAAGGCTGTCAATTCTTTTTCGGACAGTCTGTTTGCGACTTCATTTTCTTTTTTATCAATCACAGGGTCAATGGTGGTCAGGAGCTTAATCCCCGCTTGGGTGATGTTGATTTCAACCATTCTTCGGTTTTCAGCACAGGGTTTCCGATCGACCAGCTTTTTCTCCAATAATCGATCCACAATGCGCGTTGTATTACTCGTTTTGTGAATCATTCGAGAGGTGATGTATTGCAGCGATGCTGGTTTTTCCTGACAGCCCCGCAAAATTCGCAACACATTAAACTGCTGAATGCTCAATCCATAGGGGTGTAAGGCACAACTGATTTCATCACTTATAAACTGGCCCAAACGCATACTCTCAACGACCAATGATCTTGCTAACATATTAAATTGTATTTACAAATGTTGTAGGTACAAATTTAGTATTTATTTTTAATTCATCAAATTTTTATACATTTAATGAATGTGGAAAAACTATTTGTTTATTGTTTTATTATTAACGGGCTGTATGTATCTTCGGCCAAAACAAAATAGCATGTCAGATCTATCACAAAATGAATGGGCGCAAGCCTTAACCGAGCAACCCGAAGCAGTTGTATTGGACGTACGCACAGAAGAAGAATTTGAAAGCGGTTATATTCCCAACGCAAAAAACATAGATCTGCGAATGGGTCCTGGCTTTATCGACGAAATCAACACCTTGGACAAAAGCAAATCGTACTATGTATATTGTCGATCGGGAGCGAGGAGCGCGCAAGCCGTACAATTGATGCGTGACTTGGGATTCAACGAAACCTATAATTTACTTGGAGGTATTTTAGAGTGGCAAGGTGAAGTGATAGACTAGAGGCACGCCCCAAATGTGATGAATGAAAAACTAATGTACTACCTTTGGCAACAACAGCTGACGAACAAACCGATGACAACGACCGATCAGCGAGAACTGATTGTCGTACGAGCTGGACAGCGCAACACCAATAGTGGTCCCGATTTTTTGTTTGCGCAACTCCAATTGGATAAGATGACTTGGGCAGGGCATGTGGAAATGCACATCAAAAGTTCAGACTGGTACGCTCACAATCACCATACCGATAAGGCCTACGACAATGTCATTCTTCATGTGGTTTGGGAGGAGGATATGCCTGTTTTTACTTCGGATGACCATCCATTGGCTACCGTTGTTTTGCGTGATTTTACTGACAAGACCCTCATACAGCGCTACCAAGGACTATCAACTTCTGATCTTTGGATCCCCTGTGCGGATCGAATCAAACACATCGACCGATTTAAACAAATGGCTTTTTTTGATCGTCTTTATGTAGAACGACTGGCTCAAAAAACCAAAGTGTTTCAGCAATGGCTCGATCAAACTGCCAACGACTGGGAAAATGTGTTGTTTATTGCCCTGGCCAAAGGATTTGGACTTTCTGTCAATGGCTTAGCGTTTGCAGCGATTGCACAATCCATCCCTTTTTCGGTCATTTGGAAGACCCAAGACCATGAGGAATTGGAAGCTTTGCTGTTTGGTCAAGCAGAGATGTTGAAAGCCGAAATGGACGATGCTTATTTGGAAAAACTTCAGAAAAAATATCGCTACGCGCAGCACAAACTTCAATTGAAAGGTGTCAATGAGAAAGTCAAATTTTTTAGAATGCGCCCTAGTGGTTTTCCCACCATCCGTTTGTCTCAATTGGCTCAACTCTACGCCCATCATTCGCAGCTTTTAGACAAGATCTTGGAAGGAGATCCACAAAAAAATGTTGAGGAGGTCTTTCGAGTATCCACATCGGACTATTGGTCAACCCATCATGTGTTTGGTAAAGAGCACACAAAACGAAACAAAGGGTTGAGTAAATCATTTCTAGATTTACTGATTATCAATACCTTGATTCCATTCTTGTTTTGCTATTACAAAGCGCATGGGATCAGCAAAACAGATGATCTCATTTCGTGGGCGAGCTCGATTCAGGCAGAGTCGAACAGTACCATACGCGCATTTTCTTCCTTAGGAGTCAGTGCTGCATCGGCGCTTGACAGTCAGGCCTTGCTCGAACTTAAGAATGCGTACTGCGATCAAAAAAAGTGTCTTTCCTGCTCATTTGGACAAGAGTTTATTCAAACTTGATATATTTGTAAGCATGAGGGTAGCACATCGCATTCGTCACCAACTGGAACGACATGGCTTTGAAGTCTGTTCACGTCTTGCAGATCGTTTGGGAATGCGTGCAAGACCAGTCCGCCTATTTTTTATCTATATCAGTTTTTTTTCCTTGGGAATTGGCTTTGCGGTTTACCTTATCCTTGCCTTCTGGCTACGACTCAAAGACCTCGTCTATGCCAAACGAACTTCAGTTTTTGACCTTTAACTTTTTGATATGAAACGATTTATTTTTACAGCCATCGCATTATTTTTCTCATCCCTTTCTTTTGCGCAAGATCGTGGTCTCGACGACCGCATCAATGAGGCGTTTACCCCAATTGCAGATTTGTGGGGTGCGGTTGTTTTACACAATTTCCCTGGAACATCCATCCCGACGATTATTTTCCTACTTGTTGGGGGAGCTTTGTTTTTTACAATTTATTTTGGGTTTATCAACCTGCGTCGTTTTCCTTTGGCGATCAACGTCGTTCGTGGGAAATTCGATCATGTCGATCACCACGAGGTCGATCAAAAAGCAGCAGTCAATGTGGTTGATGGCGATGCTGTCGACACGATTAAAGATGAAAGTAAAGACGGAGAGGTGAGTCATTTTCAGGCACTTGCCACGGCTGTTTCTGGAACGGTCGGTAATGGAAATATCGCTGGGGTTGCTTTGGCCATTGCCATTGGCGGACCTGGTGCGACATTTTGGATGATTCTATGTGGGCTAATCGGGATGTCCACCAAGTTTGTCGAATGTACGCTTGGAGTTAAATACCGTGATGTTGGAAAAGATGGAACGGTCTATGGCGGTCCAATGTACTATCTGACAAAAGGGCTTAAAGAAAGAGGATTTGCGCGTATGGGTCGTTTTCTTGCTGTCACCTTTGCCTTGCTCTGTATTGGTGCATCTTTTGGAGGTGGAAATGCCGCCCAGTCAAACCAAGCAGCCATGCAGTTGGTGAGTTCATTTGGTATGGAAGGGGGGAGCGCACGAACAATCATTGGAGTAATTATGATGATTTTTGTTGGGATTATTATTATTGGAGGAATCAAACGAATCTCATCCGTGACCGAAAAAATAGTGCCTTTTATGGCGCTTTTATATGTTGGGGCTTGTCTGTACATAATCCTCACAAACTTTTCATTTGTAGATGATGCTTTTGCCATGATTTTCACACAGGCATTCAATCCACAAGCAGGTCTTGGCGGATTGCTTGGGGTCTTGATCACTGGTTTTCGAAGAGCAGCCTTTTCCAATGAGGCGGGTGCTGGTTCTGCATCCATTGCGCACTCAGCAGTAAAAACCAAATACGCGGCTTCGGAAGGGCTGGTTGCCTTGCTCGAGCCCTTTATCGATACAGTTGTCATTTGCACCATGACGGCCCTTGTCATCATAATCTTTAACGGTGACCAAACCATATTTAACTATGGTGGAGAAAACGGTATCGTGATGATTGACGGCGTGGCTGCTGAAGGCGCTGCGATTACAGCAGCTGCCTTTGCCAATTACATTTCATTTTCTGGACCATTCTTAACAATTGCGGTCGTTTTATTTGCGATATCAACCATGATTTCATGGTCGTATTACGGTTTGCAATCTTGGATGTTTGTATTCGGAAAAAGCAAAATATCAGACTACACCTACAAAATTTTGTTCCTCTTGTTTATTGTTATTGGTGCAGCCGGAGACATGTCTGCGGTTTGGACTTTTTCAGATGCCATGATTCTGGCACTTGTTTTTCCAAATATGATTGGTTTGTTCTTCTTGTACCCAAAGGTCAAAGAAGAATTGCAAAAATATCTAAAAGCTGTGCGAGCGTAAACAGTAAAATCACTACAGCATGCCCCAATTTTCGCAATGGACACGTCCACAAAGACGAGGGTTACTCTTTTTAGCATTGGTATTTGTTGTTGGACATTTTCTACTGTTTTTTGCAAATCAAAAGCAACAGGACACAACACTCTTACGCCCCTTGCCAGATGAGCTTGTCGCAAATCGAGACTCCTTACTGCAACAATCGATGAATAAAGATTTCATCTATCCCTTTAACCCCAATCGACTCTCAGCAAGGCATGCCTATCGCTTGGGTTTACCAAAATCTTTAGTCGATACCATTCAATCTCGGATTGCGCAAGAACGCTATTTTCAAACTGCCCAGGAGTTTAAAGAATTTGCGGGCATAGCAGATCAAAAATGGCAAGAAATCATGCCACTCCTTCGATTTCCTAAATGGCAAACCGAACAAGAAAAGAGATCGAAAAGGCGCAAAAAACAGCTTAATGCTGCCACAGCGAAAGACTTGCAAGCAGTCTATGGAATCGGACCTGTATTGGCGCTAGGATACTGTCTTATCGACAAGAACTCAATGGCTTTTTGGTCAGAGATCAGCTACAATACATTTGGGGGATTGACACGCCTACCTTGACAAATCTTTGGGAGTCATTTTCGTTGGATCCTGTACCCAATCATTCGATTGATATCAACACAGCCACGGTTTCTGAGTTGGCAGAAAACCCCTGTATCAGTCCCAGTTTGGCAAGTCGCATTGTTGCATATCGTACTTTTCATGATGAAGAAATCAGTTGGAATTCGATTGCAGATAATTTTGAACTCGATTCGATACGCATTGCTAGAATTGCCTTATATTTGAAATAAAAAAATTGCTGAAATGAATACGGATATTGCTTCCTACGATATGATTGTAACGGCTACAGAAACAAAACAACTTGTTGCAAACTCTGCTCGAGATTTTGCTCATCAGTTCATCAAACCACACGTGATGGATTGGGATGAAGCGCAGCATTTCCCTGTCGATGTGATGAAACAAGCGGGTTCTTATGGTTTCCTCGGGATGCTTGTTCCAGAAGAATATGGCGGTTCGGGTTTTGGGTATCACGAATATGCGGCTGTCGTACAAGAAATTTCGAAAGTCGATCCTTCTATCGGCTTATCGATTGCAGCTCACAATTCACTGAGCTCCAATCATATTTTAAAATTTGGTTCAACGTCTCAGAAATCCCGTTGGTTGCCTAAGTTAGCCTCTGGTGAATGGATTGGTGCTTGGGGTTTGACGGAGCACAATACCGGTTCCGATGCAGGTGGGATGAACTCAACTGCTGTTCAAGACGGAGATCATTGGATCTTGAACGGAACAAAGAATTTTATCACACACGGCATTTCATCCGATTTGGCTGTTGTGATTTTTAGAACAGGTGAAAAAGGAGACAGTCATGGAATGACTGCCTTTGTGATTGAACGTGGTACTCCTGGATTTTCATCTGGAAAAAAAGAGGATAAACTCGGTATGCGGGCTTCAGAAACTGCTGAGCTCATTTTTGATCAATGTCGGATTCCAGATGAAAATCGTCTTGGCGAAGTTGGAGAAGGATTTATCCAGTCGATGAAAATTTTGGATGGAGGTCGGATTTCAATTGCTGCATTGTCTTTGGGAATCGCTAGAGGTGCCTACGAAGCTGCACTTCAATATTCAAAAGAACGTGTTCAGTTTGGAAAACCAATCAGTAGCTTTCAAGGGATATCCTTTAAGCTTGCGGATATGGCGACACAAATAGAAGCAGCAGAGTTGCTCACCCAACAAGC
The DNA here is from genome assembly GCA_002171575.2 of Flavobacteriaceae bacterium TMED81. Taxonomy (GTDB): domain Bacteria; phylum Bacteroidota; class Bacteroidia; order Flavobacteriales; family Flavobacteriaceae; genus UBA724. Next base: position 2,033 of record NHEI02000011.1, on the reverse strand, counting down.
AAGTCAAATGATCAATGAAGGCAAAAAGATGACTAAGCAAAGCGCCATGTGTAAATTGTATGCTTCCGAGGCCTGTGTGCATATCGCCAATGAAGCAGTACAGATTTTTGGAGGATATGGCTATTCCAAAGAATTTCCTGTCGAGAAATTTTACCGCGATGCAAAGCTCTGTACAATTGGAGAAGGCACTTCTGAAATTCAGAAAGTTGTGATTGCCAAGCAAATTTTAAAATAAACCGTTGCCGACTTGCAAATTAAGCTTATATTTGCAGCCAATACTAAAGGAAGGAGGTCGTAGTTTATGTTAATTATACCAATTAAAGACGGAGAAAATATCGATCGTGCGCTCAAGCGTTTCAAAAGAAAATTTGATCGTACAGGCGCAATGCGACAACTGCGTGAACGCAAAACGTTTACCAAACCTTCTGTTGCACGTCGTGCTGTGATTCAAAAAGCGCAGTACATCCAAAAACTCCGCGACAAAGAGGAAATCTAAACCTCCAATTAAGTAACAAAAATATTGCACCGAACATGAGTTTTTACTAACTTGTGTTCGGTGTCTTAGTTTTGTCTATGTCCTTATCAGCTTTTAACGACTACATCAGGTTGGAGAAACGATTTTCTCCACATACCCTAAACGCATACCGAAAAGACCTTGATCACTTTGCTGCCTATTGTAAATCGCACTACCAACTGACAAACTTGGCGCAAGTTGAATATCCCATCATTCGGGAATGGATTGTGCATTTATCATCTACGGGACTTAAGAGCCAAAGCATCAACAGAAAATGTTCTGCTTTAAAAAGTTACTTTCTGTTTTTACAAAAAATAGGTGAGATCGATCAGTCACCAATGCAATTTCACCGTCAGCTCAAAACGACACCAAAATTGGTGGTGCCTTTGACAGAAAAAGAGTTTCGTGCAGTGATTGAGATGTATGACCATAGCCATTTTGAAGGGGCCCGCGATGCGTTGATTCTTGAGCTTTTGTACACAACTGGAATGCGACGTGCAGAGTTACTTTCGCTGACCTTGGATGCGATTGATCGAAACAACCGACAATTGCAAGTCGTGGGAAAGCGAAACAAAACCCGGATTATTCCTTTGTTGCCAAAGGTCATATCACAAATGGATGGCTATTTAGCTCATCGAAATCAAATTGAAAAAGCCAAAGGATCCAAGTGGTTGTTTGTCAATCGGAAAGGAAAGGAGCTCAACCCATCGCATATCTATAAATGTGTGACAGCCTACCTATCCAAAGTATCCACCAAAGAGAAAGTCAGTCCGCATGTATTGCGACACACCTTTGCAACGCATTTGCTCAATCGTGGCGCAGACATCAATAGTATTAAAGAAATTTTGGGACATAAAAGTTTGTCTTCGACTCAAATCTATGCCAAAGTACAACTCCCCAAAATGAAACAGGATTATCTAACCGCCCATCCACGCGCCTAGTCGCAGGGCATAAACAATAGCGTTATGAAAATAAATATTCAAACCGTTCACTTTTCCATGAATTCCAACCTACAAAAGTATATTGACAAACGATTGTCAAAGCTCAGCTTGTATTACAACCGTATCGTGAGTGTTGACTTGTATTTAAACCTCGACAACCAATCGAGTCAGACCAACAAATCCGTTGAACTGCGCGTAAATATCCCTGGTGACGATGTGGTCGTTGGCAAAAAAAGCGAATCGTTTGAAAAATCTCTCGACATGGCTGCCTCCACTGCCGAAAGGATGTTAAAACGACGAAAAGAAAAAGCGCGGATTTCGTAAACAATTTTTGATTCAAAAATGCTTTGAATAAAAAAAAATAATTAGATACATTTGCAAACCGCTTCAAAGCGGTAGTTGCCGATGTAGCTCAGCTGGCTAGAGCAGCTGATTTGTAATCAGCAGGTCGTGGGTTCGAGTCCCTCCATCGGCTCAACTAAAGTAGATCATTGACATTTTGGGGAGATACTCAAGCGGCCAACGAGGACAGACTGTAAATCTGTTGGTTTTTACCTTCGCAGGTTCGAATCCTGCTC
>NHEI02000013.1 GCA_002171575.2 Flavobacteriaceae bacterium TMED81 | reverse complement strand
GACTGAACTTTAATTATTTATTTCGTTATGATTTTTTAAATGAAAAATTAGAAGTTTTTTTGGATGGTAATATTATTACAAGAAATATTCTAGATAACAACTACATAAATAATTACTCAACAGACATAAAAGAAACAATAATTGGAAAGCAAACACTAGGGTTTAAGTATCTTTTTTTTGATCCATTCAAGAATAAAAAATGGCATAGCCAAAGCGTATACAGTTGGAATGCCAATAGAAAAATACGATTGGTTGATTTTATTCCTGCAATTTCAGCAATTGCTGGCTCAAGTTTCAATTTTGATAACAGAATTCAATATGATGATTTATTTTTTAAAGTAAAGCAACCATTACATCCTGATTTATTGAACGACAACATAATGCGAATAAAAACCTTTAATTATCCAGAACAAACTATTTCACCATTTATAGGTATTGCAACTCAACACCACTTTAAAGGAAGATGGGTTGTTGTAAATAATTTCTTTTATGAAATCGCTATGAAAAATCCAACTTTTCCAACTAATACCGAAACTAGCAACTATAACAAAATCAATTATATGTTTACAATTACATATAATTTAAGTAATCCAAATTGGAGTATTTTTGGCGAATTTCAAACCTTTAAAAATAAAAGTTACTCTGATGATTTTTTTAAGTTTGGTATAGCTAATTTAACTTCTAAAAATTCTCAAGTAGATTTAAATTTTGGAGGAAGTTTTAAAACTACGCCAAGTTATACTTATATTAATGTAGGCTTTTCCCAAAGATTTGATTGGCACAAGGATATTTCTGAGGAAGAAAAACAAGCTAAAAAAGATTTTAATCTTGAGCTTAAACAAAGAAGAAAACAGCAAAAAGTTGAGAAAAAAAAAGCCATTACCCAGCTAGCCGATCACCGAGAGGTTTACAAAAAGCAAACAGGTGGACGTGGAAAGTTTGCCGATATCGTGTTTACTTTAGAACCTGCAGAAGATGGGAAGCAAGGACTAGAATTTGTCAATGAAATCAAAGGTGGTAACGTTCCAAGAGAATATATTCCATCTGTGGAAAAAGGATTTAAGGACGCCATGCAAAATGGTCCATTGGCAGGATTTGAGGTCGACGCGATGAAAGTAACTTTGAAAGATGGTTCCTTCCACCCCGTTGATTCTGATTCATTATCATTGGAGTTAGCTGCCAAGATTGGCTATAAAGAAGCCGCCAGGGCAGCTGGCGCAGTCGTTATGGAACCAATGATGAAACTTGAGGTATTGACTCCTGAAGAAAACATGGGTGACATTGTTGGGGATCTCAATCGCCGTCGAGGACAAGTCAATAGCATGGATGATCGAGCAGGATCAAAAGTCGTTAAGGCAATCGTGCCGCTTTCAGAAATGTTTGGGTATGTTACCTCATTGCGAACATTGTCATCTGGTCGTGCAACATCAACAATGGAGTTTTCTCACTATGCAGAGACACCAAAAAATATTTCAGAAGAAGTAATTTCCGCAACAGTCGGATAAAGAATTAGAAACGATGAGTCAAAAAATTAGAATTAAGCTCAAATCCTACGATTATAATCTAGTCGATAAGTCGGCTGATAAAATCGTAAAGACCGTTAAGACAACAGGAGCTGTGGTCACAGGACCCATCCCACTTCCAACACATAAAAAGATTTTCACTGTGTTGCGATCACCACACGTGAACAAGAAGTCACGTGAACAGTTCCAGTTGAGCTCATACAAGCGTCTGTTGGATATCTATAGTTCGTCTTCTAAAACGATTGATGCGTTGATGAAATTAGAGCTACCGAGTGGAGTTGAAGTTGAAATTAAAGTATAATTAGATTCTCATTGAGAGAATAACTAAATAAACCAATATGTCAGGGTTAATTGGAAAAAAAATCGGCATGACGAGCATCTTTGACGAGAATGGCAAAAACTTGCCNTGTACTGTCATCCAAGCTGGACCATGTGTCGTTACGCAAGTACGCACACAAGATTCGGATGGCTATGATGCATTACAACTTGGATTTGATGACAAATCAGCCAAAAACAGTAATAAAGCCGCAGAAGGTCATTTCAAAAAAGCGAATACCTCAACCAAACGAAAGTTGGTAGAATTCAAAGGNTTTGAATCAGAGCATAAACTCGGAGATACGATAGGGGTAGNCCTATTTGNNGAAGGCGAGTTTGTTGACATTACTGGAACTTCCAAAGGGAAAGGTTTCCAAGGAGTTGTTAAGCGACANGGNTTTAGTGGAGTTGGTCAAGCCACTCACGGTCANCACAATCGNTTGCGTGCCCCTGGATCAATTGGTGCGGCATCATACCCAGCNCGTGTATTCAAAGGAATGCGAATGGCAGGTCGNATGGGTAACGAAAGAGTAACCGTTCAAAANCTNCGTGTTTTGAAGGTTGTACCTGAGAAAAATTTATTAGTTGTCAAGGGATGCGTTCCAGGGCACAAAAACAGTTATATCCTAATCTCGAAGTGATGAANGTATCCGTAGTAGATCAAAAAGGGAAAGATACAGGTAGACAAGTTGACTTGTCTAAAGATGTATTNGGAGTAGATCCGCATGAACATGCTCTGTATTTGGANGTGAAACAATACTTNGCNCATCAGCGACANGGAACACACAAAACAAAGGAGCGAGCTGAGATTAAGGGGAGCACCCGTAAAATCAAAAAGCAAAAAGGAACAGGTACCGCCCGAGCNGGAAGTTTAAAAAATCCANTNTTCCGTAGTGGTGGACGCGNATTTGGTCCACGAGTTCGTTCTTACGATCAGAAAGTGAANAAGAATGTCAAGCGATTGGCGCGTAAGTCTGCTTTGAGTTTAAAAGCCAAAAACAAATCTTTAACTGTTGTTGAGGATTTTGATTTTGATACGCCNAAGACAAAATCGTTTACGGCAGTATTNGATGCGCTTGGCGTTTCTGATAAGAAGTNATTGTTGGTNCTTGGAGCAGCATCTAAAAANGTATATATGTCAGCTCGTAATTTACAACGTGCTGAGGTTGTTACNGANGCNGAGCTGAGNACNTATAAAATTGTCAATGCGCAGCATTTGATTTTGGCAGAGAGCGCTGTGAATTCTATCANTTCTAATTTNAATACAAAATAAAGAACTCATGAGTGTATTGATAAAACCTGTCGTAACAGAAAAAACAACCAGCGAAAGCGAGTTGAGAAATCGCTACACGTTTTTGGTAGATCCAAAAGCAAACAAAGTAGAGATTAAAAAAGCAGTCGAGGCCACATATGGTGTGACTGTTGANAAAGTAAGAACGTTGATTTACGGTCCAGAGCGCAGAACACGCTATACCAAAACCGGAATTCAGCATGGGAAAACCAATGCAACCAAACGTGCGATAGTACAGGTTGCAGAAGGGGATCAAATTGATTTTTANAGTAATTTATAATCAAATAGGATGTCAGTTAGAAAACTAAAACCTATAACTCCTGGACAGCGCGGTAGAGTGGTCAATGGATACGACGCCATCACCACTGATAAGCCGGAGAAAAGTTTACTTTCTTCGAAAAAACGTTCAGGTGGTCGTAACAACAGTGGTCGAATGACTGTTCGCTATCGTGGTGGAGGTCACAAAAGACGCTACCGTATCATTGACTTCAAACGNAATCGTTTTGATAGTCCTGCTGAGGTNTTGAGNATAGAGTACGATCCGAATCGATCTGCTTTTATCGCTTTGACTCAGTTTAAAGACGGNGAAAAAAGATACATGATTGCGCAAAACGGANTACAAGTTGGNCAAAAGGTCGTTTCAGGTNAGAAAGTTGCTCCTGAAATNGGAAANGCAATGGCACTNGCCAACATTCCACTTGGTACAATTATNTCATGTATTGANCTTCATCCNGGAAAAGGTGCAGCAATNGCGAGAAGTGCTGGATCATTTGCGCAGNTGATGGCTCGTGAAGNNAAGTTTGCAACGATCAAACTTCCATCTGGTGAAACNCGCTTGATTCTCACAACTTGTATGGCNACAATTGGTGCAGTTTCTAACTCNGATCACCAGCTACTTGTTTCAGGTAAAGCAGGTCGNACACGTTGGCTAGGTAGACGCCCACGNACNCGTCCAGTTGCTATGAACCCTGTCGATCACCCAATGGGTGGTGGTGAAGGCCGTGCNTCTGGAGGACATCCTCGATCTAAAAACGGAATTCCTGCTAAAGGATACCGTACAAGAAATAAAACAAAAGCATCCAACCGNTATATCGTNGAACGTAGAAGAAAATAAGCATGNCTAGATCANTAAAAAAAGGACCTTACGTACACTATAGCTTGATAAAAAAGCTACAAGCAAACCTTGATTCTGGTAANAAGAATGTCATNAAAACATGGTCACGTGCGTCGATGATTACACCAGATTTTGTTGGTCANACAATAGCTGTTCACAACGGTAAGCAGTTTATTCCTGTNTATATCACAGAAAACATGGTCGGNCANAAANTGGGTGAATTTTCACCNACACGTAATTTTAGAGGCCATGCAGGNGCNAAAAATAAAGGTAAAAAATAACTATGGGAGTTCGTAAACGCAAATCCGCAGAAGANTTGAANGAANCACGCAANCACATTGCATTTGCNAAGCTAAACAACTGCCCAACATCTCCACGNAAGATGCGNCTNATGGCAGANTTGATTCGTGGTGAAGGNGTTGATAAGGCCCTATCGGTTCTCCGATTCAGCNCAAAAGAATCATCAGTTCGATTGGAAAAGNTGTTGTTNTCAGCNGTAGCCAATTGGCAAGCTAAAAANGAAGACGGTGATGTAGAAAAAGCCGGCTTGTTTGTAAAAGAAATTCGTGTGGATAGCGCACGTATGCTTAAAAGNTTACGNCCGGCTCCTCAGGGTCGTGCGCATCGTATTCGTAAACGCTCAAACCANGTTACACTGGTGTTAGGAGCTCAAGATAANGCTCAAAGCTAATAAGNACTATGGGACAAAAAACAAATCCAATTGGTAATCGAATAGGAATCATCCGCGGATGGGAGTCCAACTGGTATGGTGGAAGAGACTATGGCGATAAGTTGTCTGAAGACGACAAAATCCGTCGTTATGTATATGCTCGCCTTGCCAAAGCAAGTGTTTCTCGAATTTTTATTGAAAGAACGCTCAAGNTTGTTACCGTAACGATTACAACNGCTCGNCCTGGGATTATNATCGGTAAAGGTGGATCNGAGGTTGANCGNTTAAANGAAGAGCTAAAGAAAATCACAGGNAAAGAGGTTCAACTCAATATNTTTGAGATNAAACGTCCTGAGCTCGAAGCTCAACTTGTTGCNGCGAGTATTGCTCGTCAAATTGAAAGTCGAATTTCGTACCGTCGNGCNATNAAGATGGCGATTGCGGCCTCTATGCGTATGAATGCAGAAGGAATTAAGGTTCAAATTTCTGGTCGNTTGAATGGTGCCGAAATGGCNCGTTCTGAAAGCTATAAAGATGGNCGGATTCCATTATCTACGTTCCGTGCTGATATCGACTATGCTTTGGTTGANGCCAAAACAACCTATGGTCGTATAGGNATCAAGGTTTGGATCATGAAAGGCGAAGTATATGGAAAGCGTGAGCTCTCACCACTTGTTGGGATGAGTTTAAACNCAACGAAAGGTAAAAATGATAAACGTTCTGGCCGAGGAGGTCGAAGAAGAAAGTAAAGCATTATGTTATCACCTAAGAAAACAAAATANAGGAAAATGCAGAAAGGCCGTATGAAAGGCCTCTCACAACGTGGACATCGATTGTCAAACGGAATGTTTGGCGTCAAAGCGTTGGACTCTGTTTTTGTCACNTCTCGTCAAATTGAAGCTGCACGTATCGCAGCNACTCGTTATATGAAGAGAGANGGACAGTTATGGATCAAGATTTTTCCAGATAANCCCATNACNAAAAAACCACTNGAGGTTCGTATGGGTAANGGTAAAGGAGCTTTGGATCACTANGTTGCTGTGGTCAAGCCTGGACGTATATTATTTGAGATTTCAGGTGTNCCGATTGATGTTGCTAANGAAGCATTGCGTTTGGCATCACAAAAGCTACCTGTAAAAACAAAATTTGTAATTGCGCGTGATTACGACGCTTAATAGTAGAATGATGAAGCAAAAAGAAGTCAATACCATGACATTGGANGAGCTNCAAGACANGTTGGCTCAACTGCAGAANAGCTATAAAGAAGCAAAATTTACGCATGCGCTTTCTAATTTGGAGAACCCCTTGCAACTGCGTTCGCAGCGAAGAGTTATCGCAAGATTGCAAACAGAATTAAANCGACGTAAAACGCAAGAGGCCTAATTGATTATGGAAACAAGAAATTTAAGAAAAGAACGAATTGGTGTGGTGACCAGCAACAAAATGCAAAAGTCAGTTGTTGTCAGTGAGGTGAAACGTGTGAAACACCCGATGTATGGAAAGTTTGTATTGAAANCNAAGAAGTACGTAGNTCATGACGAGAAAAACGACTGTAACATTGGNGATACGGTNCGNATTATGGAAACCCGCCCACTGAGTGCTTCTAAATGTTGGAGACTGGTGGAAATTATTGAAAGAGCAAAATAATGGTACAACAAGAATCAAGACTTAAAGTTGCGGACAATACNGGNGCCAAAGAGGTACTTACNATCCGTGTTCTAGGAGGAACCAAACGTAGATATGCGTCTATTGGAGACAAAATTGTCGTTACNGTCAANGACTCNACTCCGAATGGTACNGTAAAAAANGGGCAAGTATCAACNGCTGTNGTCGTNCGAACAAAGAAAGAAATTCGTCGTCCTGACGGGTCATANATCCGTTTTGATGAAAATGCTTGTGTATTGCTCGANCCAAGTGGCGAGATGCGTGGAACTCGTGTTTTTGGCCCTGTGGCACGTGAGTTACGAGATAAGAAATTTATGAAAATTATATCCTTAGCACCTGAGGTTTTATAAGTATATAGGTATGAAAAAATTAAAAATCAAAACGGGAGATACAGTTCGAGTCATTGCTGGTGACCANAAAGGNTCTGAAGGTAAGATTCTAAAGTTATTTTCCGATAANGANAAGGCCATTGTGGAAGGGGTNAATGTNGTGAAACGTCACACCAAGCCCAANGCNCAAAANCCACANGGTGGAATTGTAGAAAAAGAAGCAGCGATTCATATCTCTAANCTTTCGTTGNTGACAACNGNTGGTGAAACTACTCGNGTNGGATACCAAATGAATGGNGATACTAAGGAGCGGATTTCACGAAAAACAAAAGAAGTAATCTAATGGTACCTAGACTAAAAGAAGAGTATAAAGAGCGAGTTGTTGGTGCGATGACTGAAGAATTTAGTTATCGAAACCGAATGGAAGTTCCCAAACTCCAAAAGATTGTGATCAGNCGGGGTGTTGGAGCTGCTGTTGCAGATAAAAAATTGGTAGAGCANGCGATTGAAGANNTGACCTTAATNTCTGGTCAAAAAGCAGTTGCAACNCTTTCTAAAAAGGACGTTTCCAACTTTAAGTTGCGAAAAGGNGTGCCAATNGGNGCCCGTGTAACATTGCGNGGNGATCGCATGTACGAATTTTTAGANAGATTGGTTACCGCTGCACTTCCACGGGTACGTGACTTTCAAGGAATCAAAGCCAGNGGCTTTGACGGAAGAGGAAACTATAACCTTGGGATTACAGAGCAAATTATNTTTCCAGANATNGACATNGATAAGGTNGCCAAGATCGCTGGAATGGACATCACTTTTGTGACNTCTGCAGAAACTGANAAAGAAGCAAAATCATTANTAGCTCANTTGGGCTTGCCTTTTAAAAACAATTAATATGGCTAAAGAATCGATGAAGGCCCGCGAGGTCAAACGTGCAAAACTCAATGCGAAATATGCTGCAAANCGAAAGGCATTGCTAGAAGCTGGTGANTATGAAGCTTTGCAAAAGCTTCCAAAAAACTCATCNCCTGTNCGCATGCACAANCGTTGCAAATTGACTGGTCGCCCAAAGGGCTATATGCGTCANTTNGGAATTTCACGAGTGATGTTTCGCGAAATGGCAAANAAAGGTTTAATCCCTGGTGTAAGAAAAGCCAGTTGGTAAANANATAAGTATGAANACAGATCCAATAGCAGATTTTTTAACACGTATCAGAAATGCCAATAGCGCAGGACANCGTGTTGTTGAAGTTCCNGCNTCAAAACTGAAGTTAGAGATTACCAAAATCCTTTTTGATCAGGGATACATTCTCAGCTANAANNNGGAAAATGNTAGCGCTCANGGAANNATAAAGATCGCATTGAAATACGATNCNATNACAAAAGACCCTGTCATCAAGAAACTGCAGCGCGCGAGNACGCCNGGACTTCGTAAATACACNGGTTCTGTCGANNTTCCACGTGTGCTCAATGGACTTGGTATTGCCATNATGTCNACATCTCATGGGGTGATGACTGGAAAACAAGCAAAAAAAGAAAATGTAGGTGGAGAAGTACTCTGCTACGTATATTAAAAGAACAGTAAATAAGTACAAATGTCACGAGTAGGAAACAANCCGATAGCAATTCCAGAAGGTGTNNTCGTTGATATTCANTCTNACCAAATTACCGTNAAAGGGAAGTTGGGAGAANTGAGTCAGCCATATGATACAGTTANATTTTCCCAAGAAGATGCTGTACTGANANTAAGNAGACCTTCTGAAGCCAANCCNNATAAAGCAAAACATGGCTTATATCGTGCTTTNGTCAATAATATGGTCGAAGGGGTTTCAAAAGGNTTTANTAAAGAATTGGAACTTGTCGGAGTTGGATATCGTGCTTCNAATCAAGGNCAAAAGTTAGATCTTGCTTTAGGNTTTTCTCACAATATTGTTTTTGAGATTCCNAGCGAAGTGAAAGTGGAAACNATTTCAGANAAAGGTAAAAATCCANTTATCAAACTGTCTTCACACGACAANCAATTNTTAGGNNCTGTGGTTGCCAAGATTCGNTCTTTCCGCAAACCAGAGCCTTACAAAGGAAAAGGAGTCAAGTTTGTTGGAGAACAAATTCGTAGAAAAGCAGGTAAATCTGCGTAATTAAATAGATATGAAACAATCGAAAACACAACGAAGATTTCGCATCAAACGTCGATTTAAGGCAACCGTNTCAGGNACGTCTGATCANCCACGNATGTCNNTTTTNAGAAGTAATAAAGAGATTTATGCTCAAATNATCAATGATGAAACTGGANAAACNCTNGCTGCNGCATCNTCTCGTGATAANGANGTNACTGGNAAAGGATCATCGAAAACNGAACAAGCTGGTTTGGTTGGAAAGCTGATCGCTGAGAAAGCATTGGCTGCTGGTGTNACTGCGATTCGATTTGACCGTGGTGGATATTTGTACCATGGNCGTNTTAAATCGCTTGCAGANGGTGCTCGCGAGGGAGGATTAAAATTTTAATTGAAATATGTATCAAAACTATAAAAATATAGAATTCGTCAAGCCAGGAGGNTTAGATCTNAAAGATCGTCTTGTTGGCGTTCAGCGTGTGACNAAAGTAACCAAGGGNGGNCGTGCTTTTGGATTTTCTGCGATTGTTGTTGTNGGNGATGAAAANGGTGTTGTCGGACATGGACTGGGAAAATCTAAGGAGGTTAGCGAAGCAATCGCAAAAGCGGTTGAAGATGCAAAGAANAATCTNGTTCGTATTCCGATTCATAAAGGAACGCTTCCNCACNAACAAAAAGGAAANTTTGGNGGTGCCCGCGTATATCTACAACCTGCATCTACNGGTACAGGAGTAATCGCTGGTGGNGCTGTTCGTGCAGTACTTGANGCAGTTGGGGTACATGACGTACTTTCTAAATCTCAAGGATCATCCAATCCCCACAATGTTGTNAAGGCAACCNTTGATGCGCTTCTACANTTGCGNAACGCAAACGTGATCGCCAAACAACGTGGTATTTCTCTTGAAAAAGTTTATAACGGATAACGACATGGGAAAAATTAAAGTAACACAAACNCGTAGCTNCATCAAGCGTCCTGAAAACCAAAAGNGAACGCTTAAAGCACTNGGATTAAAAAACATTGGTCACTCTGTTGAGCATGATGATTCTGCNGTTGTGCTTGGAATGATAGATAAAGTGAAACACCTTGTTTCTGTAGAACAACTATAAGTTATGGAATTAGGAAATTTAAAACCCGCTAAGGGAGCTGTANAATCTGCTAACAAACGACTNGGTCGNGGNCAAGGATCAGGATCTGGTGGTACAGCAACACGTGGTCATAAGGGAGCCAAATCTCGTTCTGGTTATTCNAANAAANTCGGATTTGAGGGTGGTCAAATGCCTTTNCAACGTCGCGTTCCCAAGTTTGGATTTACCAACATCAANCGAAAGGAGTANCAAGGGATNAACCTCGACACCTTACAGCANTTGGTAGATGCCAAAAAAGTAAAAAAAGANATTTCTCTTGCTCAATTTGTTGATTTACGACTTGCAGGAAAAAATGATTTGGTCAAAATTTTAGGCCGTGGCACACTGTCAGCGCCATTAAAGATAACAGCACACAAATTCACAGCATCTGCCAAAGCTGCTATAGAANCGGCAGGCGGAGAAGCGATAGATGCTTAATTGATTATGAGACAATTTTTAGAAGCGATAAAGAATATTTGGAAAATTGAAGAGTTGAGAAACCGTGTGGGTCTCACATTGGGCTTGTTACTTGTCTATCGTGTNGGTGCNCAGGTTGTTCTTCCCGGAATTGATTCGGTTCANCTTTCCGAACTNGCCAACCGTACTGACGGTGGTGGNCTTTTGGGGATTTTAAATGCTTTTACAGGGGGTGCATTTGCCAATGCCTCTATTTTTGCTTTGGGAATTATGCCCTACATTTCTGCTTCTATTGTTGTTCAATTGATGGGNATNGCCGTNCCNTATCTNCANAAATTACAAAAAGAAGGNGANAGTGGNCGNNGAACNATTAANCAGATAACNCGNTGGTTGACNATCGCNATTTGTNTTGTTCAAGCACCNGCTTATCTNTATGGANTNGGTGCGCTNGGNGTTCCNGACTCTGCTTTCTTGCTNGGTAAAGGACCTACCTTTATNATTACTTCGGTTATCATATTGGTAACAGGAACCATNTTTGCGATGTGGTTGGGTGAAAAAATTACAGATAANGGAATTGGAAATGGAATTTCTTTNNTGATTACNGTNGGTATTATTGCTACAATGCCATTGTCTTTTGTGCAAGAATTTGTCTCTNGNGTAACTGAAAACAANGGNGGTCTNATNATGATTTTAGTTGAGTTGGTNATTTGGATTATTGTCAATGGGCTCTGTGTGCTTTTGGTTTTGGCGGTNCGTCAAATTCCNGTTCAATATGCACGTCGTACAGCAGCTGGAGGATATGCAAAAAATCAAGGGAGTGCTCGTCANTACATTCCATTAAAACTCAACGCATCAGGNGTNATGCCAATTATCTTTGCNCAAGCGATNATGTTTGCACCNGCATACCTTGGACAAGCGATTGGCAACAATGCTGTCGGTCAATGGATGCAAGCATCTTTCTCCGACATTTTTGGCCTTTGGTACAANGTNNTGTTTGGAATATTAATCATNGTNTTTACCTATTTCTACACTGCGATTACGGTTCCNACNAATAAGATGGCNGATGACCTAAANCGNAANGGAGGNTTTNTTCCTGGNATCCGTCCAGGCGGAGAAACNGCNGACTTTTTGGATCGTGTGATGTCGCACATCACTTTCCCTGGGTCGTTGTTTTTAGCNGCNATCGCTGTGTTACCAGCTGTTGCATACCAATTGTTGGGATTNCAGCAAGGTTGGGCACTATTTTACGGAGGAACTTCACTNTTGATTATGGTTGGAGTTGCTATCGATACGATTCAGCANGTCAATGCGTACTTGCTTAACCGTCATTATGACGGNTTGATGACAACGGGAAATAAAAGAAAAGGATAATCATGGCGAAGCAACCTGCAATAGAGCAAGACGGACAGATTATTGAGGCCTTATCCAATGCCATGTTTCGGGTAGAGTTGGAAAATGGTCACGTTGTTACGGCACACATCTCTGGTAAAATGCGNATGTATTATATCAAGNTGTTGCCAGGAGATAAAGTAAAACTTGAAATGAGTCCGTACGACTTANCAAAAGCACGGATTACATATAGATACTAGTTATGAAAGTAANAGCATCATTAAAGAAAAGAAGCGCNGACTGTAAGATTGTACGTCGAAAGGGGCGCTTGTATGTCATTAACAAAAAGAATCCACGATTCAAACAAAGACAAGGGTAATTATGGCAAGAATTTCAGGAGTAGATATTCCAAAACAAAAACGAGGTGAAATCGCCTTGACTTACATTTTCGGTNTAGGTAAAAGTAGGGCNCAGCANATTTTAGAAAAAGCNGGNGTGGATGTAANCAAAAAAGTTTCGGATTGGAATGACGACGAAATNGGAAGAATTCGCGAAGCGGTTTCTGCATACACGATNGAAGGAGAACTTCGTTCGGAAATTCAGATGAGCATNAANCGNTTGATGGACATCGGTTCATTNAGAGGCATTCGNCANCGAATTGGACTTCCTCTCCGTGGACAGAGAACNAAAAATAACTCTAGAACACGAAAAGGAAAACGCAAAACTGTTGCAAACAAAAAGAAAGTAACCAAATAATCATTGATTTATGGCGAAGACGAGTTCTAAAAAAAGAAAAGTTGTTGTTGAGTCTTTTGGAGAAGCACATGTTACGGCTTCCTTCAACAACATTATTATATCTCTAACCAATACCAAAGGGGAAGTGATCTCTTGGTCGTCTGCTGGTAAAATGGGTTTTAGAGGTTCGAAGAAAAACACACCTTACGCTGCTCAACTTGCCGCAGAAGATGCGGGTAAAGTTGCATTAGAAGCAGGCTTGCGTAAAGTAAAAGTACTTGTGAAAGGTCCAGGTAATGGTCGTGAATCTGCCATCCGAACCATTCACAATTTGGGAATTGAAGTAACTGAAATTGTTGACGTTACTCCGCTTCCCCACAACGGATGTAGACCACCGAAAAGAAGAAGAGTATAATAATCAATCGAAGGGAATTTGTCTGACGAAGGATAGACCTTAATTCTCATTCCCCTTCAACTAAAGTAAAACTATGGCAAGATATACTGGTCCAAAAACGAAAATAGCCCGAAAGTTTGGCGAAGCCATTTTCGGCGAGGATAAAGCTTTTGAAAAAAGAAACTATCCTCCAGGGCAACACGGAAATAATCGCCGTCGCCCGAAGAAGTCTGAATACGCTATTCAGCTTATGGAAAAACAAAAAGCAAAATTCACTTACGGGATTTTGGAGCGTCAATTTAGAAATTTATTTGATCGTGCGAGCCGAAGTAAAGGCGTTACAGGTGAAGTATTGCTTCAATTGTGTGAATCTCGTTTAGACAATGTCGTCTATCGGTTGGGAATTGCACCCACAAGAAGTGCAGCTCGTCAATTGGTGAATCACCGTCACATTACCCTTAACGGTTCGGTGAACAATATCCCCTCTACCCATATCAAAGAAGGTGATGTTGTAGGTGTTCGCGAAAAATCAAAATCGCTTGAGGTTGTGGAACGTTCAGTTGCTCAATCCACTGCTGTTCAGGAATGGCTATCATGGAATGAAGCTACTCTTGAGGGAACCTTGGTTTCTGTGCCAACACGTGAGCAAATCACAGAGAATATAAAAGAACAATTGATTGTAGAACTTTATTCAAAATAATTTAGAATGGCATTATTTAATTTTCAAAAGCCCGACAAAGTAATAATGATTGAATCCACAGAGTTTGATTGGATTTTCGAGTTTCGACCTCTTGAGCC
>NHEI02000012.1 GCA_002171575.2 Flavobacteriaceae bacterium TMED81 | reverse complement strand
AAATATTTTCCAAGCAGAAATCGACGCCACTTGTGAGTCGGTTGATTTTCTCAAATTCAATGCTGCTTTTGCTTCGCAAATCTATCAGCAACAACCCGCACCTGGTCATGGTGTTTTCAATCGTATGGAACACCGACCACTGGAGGGGTTTACCTATGCAGTTACACCATTTAACTTTACTGCTATTGCTTGCAATCTCTCCTCATGCATGGCGATGATGGGGAATGTGGTGGTCTGGAAACCCAGTGATCACCAAATGTATACTGCCAAAATTTTGATGGACATCTTTAAAGAAGCTGGACTTCCTGATGGTGTCATTACACTCGTTTCTGGAGACCCTGAAATGATTACAGATATTGTATTGAAGCATCCGTCTTTTGCAGGCTTGCACTTTACAGGGTCAACTTTTGTTTTTCAAGACCTATGGAAGAAAATCGGGGAAAACATCAAGACCTATAAAACCTATCCGCGTATCGTTGGAGAAACTGGCGGAAAAGATTTTATTTTGGCTCATCAATCAGCAGACATCGATGTGGTTGCCACTGCCATTACACGTGGTGCTTTTGAGTATCAAGGGCAAAAATGCTCAGCTGCGTCTCGAATATATTTGCCAAAATCGATTGCTCAGACAATTATTGACAAAGTTGTTGCCAATGTCAAATCCTTTACTATGGGTTCCCCACAAGACATGAGCCATTTTATCACAGCTGTAATCCATGAGGCATCCTTTGATAAACTCGCTGCTTATATCGACCAAGCCAAAACAGACAAGGATGTCGAAGTGCTCGCTGGTGGAACTTATGACAAGTCCAAGGGTTATTTTGTATCGCCTACTGTATTGCTGACAACCAATCCAAAATACACAACCATGGAGACAGAATTGTTTGGCCCTGTCGTGACCATTTACGTTTATGAAGATGCCAAATGGGAAGAAACCATTGATTTGGTGGACAATACTTCAGTCTATGGACTTACAGGTGCTGTGATTGCGCAGGATCGTCAGGTGATAGAGGACGCAAGTCTAAAACTCGTCAATGCCGCCGGAAACTTTTACATCAATGACAAACCCAGTGGTGCAGTGGTTGGACAACAACCATTTGGAGGTGCCAGAGCGTCTGGTACCAACGACAAAGCTGGATCGATGCAAAACCTATTGCGATGGGTGTCCCCGAGATTGATCAAAGAAACGATGGTGCCGCCTAAAGACTACCGTTACCCGCATATGGGCTAGAGAGGCAGGTGCACCACATATTTTGTAGCAAAAAATTCTTCTTGGAAATAGTTGGCAAGCGGATAGCGGGTCGCTTTGGGAAAAGATTGAAGTTCTTCTGTCAAGTCGCCACCTTTAAGGGCAAGTATGCCATTGGCCAAATCGTGTTGTTGCGTTGGGCTAATTTTGTCCTGTACCCATTCTACAAATCGGGGCATTTGGGTGACCGCTCGGGAAACCACAAAGTCAAACTTTCCCTTTACTTGTTCGGCGCGCTGATGAGTTGCTTGTACGTTTGTCAACCCGACCGCGGCAGCAACTGCATTGACAACGCCGATTTTCTTCTGAATGGAGTCGACAAGGTAAAAGTCAGTTTCTGGAAAAAGGATGGCAAGTGGAATGCCAGGAAAACCGCCACCTGTACCCACATCGAGAATTCTCGCGTTGGGTACAAACGACACTACTTTGGCAATGCCCAAAGCGTGTAACACATGGCGTTCGTAGAGGGCATCGATGTCTTTACGAGAAATCACATTGATTTTCTGATTCCAATCTGCATATAAGCCGTGAAGCTGCTGCAATTGTTGTTGCTGCAGATCGTTTAGGTCGGGAAAGTAGGTGAGGAGTTTTTTCATAGGTCTATCAAGCTGAAAGCAAAAGTAAAAAAAGCAAAAAACAATGATGACTCAATATCAAATTAATACTTTTGTTTTATAAACGTACTCTATGCAAATTACAAAAGGAGCCATTCGGTTCTCAAGAAAAGACAGACAACAGTTTTTCTCTACTCTCAACAAACGTGTCAACGCCTATTTTAAAGAAAACAATCTCCGTAAAACAGGAAATTGGAGGCTTCACCTCAAGACCGTCATTCTTCTTACATTTTTTATCACTCCATATGTGCTATTGCTATCACTAGACTTGAATCAGTGGATCAAGCTCGGTTTATGCGTTCTCCTTGGCATTGGGATGGCAGGGATTGGTATGAATGTCATGCATGAAGGGAATCATGGGTCCTACTCACGCTATCCTTGGGTGAACAAACTCATGGGAGGTGCAATTTATATTTTGGCGGGTAACGTATTCAATTGGAAGGTACAGCACAATATCCTTCACCACAGTTTTACAAATATCGAAGGGCACGACGAAGACTTGGACGCAGGGACTATCATGCGGTTTTCAAAACACGCCAAATGGCGTAAAATTCACCGCTTTCAACACCTCTATTTTATTTTCCTCTACGGCTTGATGACCCTTCGCTGGGTGATTACCACAGACTTTATTCAGCTCAAGCGGTATTTGAAACTAAATCTGTCGTACAAGAAAAAAACAAGCCCAACACGGGAATGGTTTGTGCTTTTTTTGTCAAAATCTTTTTATGTGTCCCTATGGATCGTGTTGCCGATTTTGGTTCTAGATCTGGCTTGGTGGAAAATCATGATTGGATTTGTCGTGATGCACTACACCGCTGGGATTATTCTCAGCGTGGTCTTTCAGCTCGCACACATCACAACGAGCACTACCATGCCGCTACCATCAGAAACGGGTACGATGAAAAATACTTGGGCGATTCACCAACTGTTTACCACAGGGAATTTCGCTCCCAAAAACTGGCTTGTCAATTGGTTTACAGGCGGGCTAAACCACCAAATNGAGCATCATATTTTCCCNTANATCAGCCATATTCANTATAAAAANATNGGNAAAATTGTAAAGCAAACNGCTCGGGAGTTTGATTTGCCCTATAANGANTTCAAAACTTTTCGCTCCGCCTTTNNTTCTCACTATCACCTACTCAAATCATTGGCAAAAAAACCAATCACAGTATAATTTAAGACGATGAAAGAAGCATTATCGAATCGGATCAACAGTTTACCTGCCTCGGCAACCNTANCCATGGCNGCCAAAGCAAGAGAATTAAANAATCAAGGCNTTAACGTTATCGGACTCAGTCTTGGAGAACCAGATTTTAATACGCCTGACTTTATCAAAGAAGCAGCGGTACAAGCTGTCAATGACAATTACAATTCATACACNCCAGTTGATGGATATGGAGAATTGAAAGAAGCGATTTGCAGAAAGTTTAAAAGAGANAATCACTTGGACTATAGTCCNAGTCAAATCGTGGTNTCAACGGGCGCAAAGCAATCAATCGCAAANGCCATTCAGGTNTTGATNAACNCNGGAGATGATGTGCTGCTTGTGGCTCCCTACTGGGTGAGTTATTCTGCAATAGTTGTCCTGGCAGAAGGAAACCCAATAGAGATTTACTCAGATATCAAAACCGATTTTAAAATCACGCCTGAACAGCTTGAAAAAGCGATTACACCNAAAACAAAAATGGTGGTCATTAACTCGCCCAACAACCCCAGTGGATCGGTTTATACAGAANAAGANTANCGTGCANTGGCTGCCNTTTTAGAAAAATACCCTNATATCTNTATTCTTTCAGATGAGATNTATGAGCATATCAACTACGGGNTGCCACACTTTAGTTTTGCTCAAATTCCGTCCATGTACGATCGCACATTGACCGTNAANGGAGTGGCAAAAGCATTTGCGATGACAGGTTGGCGTATCGGCTACCTCGGNGCACCAGAGTGGATTGCCAAAGCGTGTACCAAAATGCAAGGTCAGATNACAAGTGGGGCCAACTGTATCGCACAACGNGCCNCCATAGCAGCTTTGGACGCTCCCGTTAGCAANATTCAGTATATGGTTGACGAATTTGCAACCCGCCGNGAAAGGATTATCGACTTGCTCGGTGCGATTGAGGGCTTTGTACTCAATCAGCCCAAAGGTGCTTTCTATGTGTTTCCAGACGTATCNCATTATTTCGGAAAANCAATNAAGGGNAAAACCATTGAAAATGCTTCTGACTTTGCGCTNTACCTCTTAGAAGANGCCCATGTTGCTACCGTGACTGGNGAGGCCTTTGGCTGTCCGAATAATATTCGAATATCCTATGCAGCTTCNATGANTGACATCGAAGAAGCGGTTCNGCGAATTCANCAGGCATTGACTTAGTGATCTCTCCAGAANTAGGGAGTAAATAANATCAGNGCGGTAAAGAGTTCCAGACGACCAACAAGCATNAAAAAGGANCACCAAATTTTCCCCCCAGTGGGCATGGATGCATAGGTTGAAACCGGACCAAAATCACCCAAACTTGGCCCAACATTTCCCAGACTNGCTGCGGATGCGCCTATGGACGATAAAAANTCCAANCCAAAGAAGCTCAAAACGACTGCTCCGATGATNAANAGCAGCATATAAAGGATAAAAAATCCAAGNATTCGATAAACCAAACTCTGTTGAATGGCAACGTGGTTGAGGTGAAGTGAAACAATCGCATTGGGGTGTAGGGCGCGACGAAATTCAAGGATTGCATTTTTGATCATCACCAAATGACGAATCACTTTCACTCCCCCAGAAGTCGANCCAGANGANCCNCCCAAAAAGAAAAGACCAAAGAAAAGCATGGTNAGAAACGGAATCCAACCAGCAAAGTCTGCAGTCACAAAACCNGTGGTTGTAATGATAGCGACAACTTGGAATAAGGCATGTCGAAAACTGCTTTCAANCTCCCCAAAGACTTGTGGGTGATCAACTGCGGTTGATTGTAGGTTTACATTGGTATAAATCCCAATAAAGGTAATCAGTGTAAAAAACGTCACAAATCCAATATACCAGCGAAACTCATTGTCTTGCCAAATTCGCTGCAGTTTCCCTTTAAGCCCAAAGTAAATCAGAACGAAGTTTGTACCTGCCAAAAACATAAATAAGGTTACGATATATTGGATCACAGGTCTGTGATTCCAATACGCCAAGCTTTCATTTTTGGTTGAGAACCCACCAGATGCCATCGTACTCATCGAGTGATTAACGGCATCAAATACGGTCATTCCTGCCAGAGATAATAAAATCGCCTCCAAGGCTGTAAAGCCAACATAGATATACCAAAGTCGTTTTGCGGTATCGCTAATCCGCGGGTGGAGTTTATCCCCACCAAGGCCTGTTGCCTCCGCAGAAAACAATTGAACTCCGCCAATCCCCAATAGGGGTAGAATCGCTACTGCCAATACAATAATACCCATACCGCCAAGCCAGTGCGTAAGGGATCGCCACAAAATGATACTTTTTGGAAGTGCTTCGATATCTTGAATGATCGTTGCCCCAGTCGCTGTAAAACCAGACATGGTTTCAAACAATGCATCAGAATAGCTTTCCAANGCGCCAGTCAACAGATAAGGCAATGTACCAAAAAGTACCATGCTGAGCCAGCCCAGCACCACCGTCAAGTACCCATCTCTCTTCCTGATTTCTCGTTTTCGATTTCGGGTGATGACTAAGGTTACAAGGGCTACCCCTGTGGTAATAAATGCAGAGTACAANAGTCCGTTCATTGCGCCATCATCTNCAGAAGCACTNAGCAGTGAACAGATATACATTGCTGTTGCATTAAACAAAAGCAACAAGCCCAACATGTGAAAAATTGTCGAAAAATTATACACCTTCATCGCTACCGAAATAATCGCTCAATTCGTGAGATGGACTTTGGCAAACAGCAAACCAAGACTCTATCGCCAGGCATGATTTCAAAATCNCCAAGGGCAATAATCCCCTCCCCTGCTCGAATGACGCCACCAATTGTAGCGGTTCGAGAAATCTCTAAATCCTTGATTTTTTTGCCTAAAACTCTAGAATCTTCACTGACAACAAACTCGAGAAGTTCAGCATCCATATTATTGAGTTTGGCCAAGTCAACGACCTTTCCTTTCCGCACATAGCGGAAAATACTATTGGCCGTTAGTAGCTTCTTGTTGATNAGGGTATCTACCCCGATTGATTTGGTCAGCTCGAAGTAATCCACATTCTCGACCAGTGCTATAATTTTGGANACCTTATTTGATTTGGCCATCAAACAGGACATGATATTGGTTTCGGAGTCATCCGTNACTGCCAAAAAAACATCCATNCCGCCAATATTTTCTTCAAGCAANAGCTCGGCATTTCGCCCATCGCCATGAATCACAAGGGTATTGGGAAGNTCACCTGACAATTTGATTGCCTTTTCNTTATTCGACTCTACGAGCTTAACGCGCATTCCGCGTTGACANAAGTCNTCTGCTGTCTTTTTNCCGATGCGCCCTCCGCCAAGAATCATCACATTCTCAACCTCTTGCTTGGTGTAACCAATCAATTCATTTAAAGCGTCCATTCCAGATTTGGAGCTTGTNAAATANACCTGATCTCCCGCTTCAAAAAGAGTATCTCCACGAGGAATGAGGGTCGTTTGTGTACCTGCTCGTTTGATTGCAATCGGCATAAAGTGTACTTCAGAANATACAGCCGCTGCTTCTTTTACCGATTTCCCCACAAAGGGAGCCGATTCTTCCAAGGTTGTGCCCATCATTGTCAAGGCACCGTCTTCAAACTCATAGCTATTGTTGAATGCCGACTCGTCAATTAACAATTGAATCTCTTTAACCGCTANTTCCTCAGGNGANATCAACTCATCGATGCCCAAAGAATGATAATCGACATCTTCTTTGTACTTGTCAAACTCAATATTGGTCACACGTGCTATGGTGCGTTTACATCCCAATTGCTTAGACAGTAAACAACACATCAAATTGGTGGTTTCTATCGGGCTAACGGCAATCATCATATCGGAATCACCTGCATCTGCTTTTTTGAGAACCGCCAAAGCTGAAGGGTCTCCATGTATGGTACGGATATCCAGATGAGTCTCGGCATATGTAAGCTTCTCCTTTACACTGTCTATCAGCGTAATATCCTGAGATTCAAATGAGAGTAGCTTTGCAAGATGAAGTCCAGCATCACTCGCGCCAGCAATAATGATTTTCATGAAAAATCCTTGGTTTGCAAGTACAAATATAGATGTTTTGCAATGATTTGATACANCCAAATGAATCTCTGATTCGCTTATCTTTGCACAAATTGCTATAAAATCACGCCATGGTNAAACCTTATCAAAATTNTTCTTCATCCAAAAAAGAACAAGTNACNACAATGTTTGATGGCATTGCCGATAATTATGATTCCTTAAACCGTGTCATATCGATGGGNATTGACAAATCATGGCGACGAAAGTTGGTTGCGATGGCANCCAATAAAAACCCCAAAACGATCGTGGATGTCGCAACTGGAACTGGAGATTTGGCCATNGCATTAACGTCGATTCCATCTGCCACAATTACGGGGATTGATATTGCTGTTGAGATGTTGGAAATCGGNAAACAGAAAATCANTCAGCGTAAACTTGACCGCAAAATNAATATGATTGTTGGCGATGCGGAGTCTCTGCCTGTCGCTGACAATACAGTCGATGTTGTAACCGTAGCTTTNGGGGTTCGNAATTTTGGAGATCTTNACAAAGGGCTTTCTGAGATTTACCGNATTCTGAAGCCAGAAGGGCAACTTTTTGTTTTGGAAACTTCGGTNCCAAAAAATTTGTTTTTTCGAATNGGNTATAANATCTATAGNTCACTATTTCTACCCCTNGTCGGGCGATTGTTTTCCTCAGATAAAAACGCTTACAGTTATCTTTCCGATTCTGCTGCTGCTTTTCCTTATGGCGAAGTCTTTAACAATAAACTCCGAAAAGTTGGGTTTACAAGAGTACAGGACCATCCACAAACCTTTGGGGTGGTAACCATATATCAAGGTACAAAAAAGAAAGATGCGTAAACGCTTTTTTATCGTTTCTCTAATCGCCATAACTGCAACGGGTTGGGGTCAGAGAAGCAGTGCACCTGAATACCATAAAAAAGACGATGATTACTTATTNCGNTTTGGCTACTATTTGGGAATTAATCAGGTCAATTTTAAAGCCGAATACACCCNTTACACTTTGGANCAANTGGAGATTCNACCGCAATTGGGGTTNAACGTCGGGCTTTTTGCTGATTTGCGAATTCTNGACAANATCAACTTGCGAATCGAACCNGGAATGTTTACAAGTCAACGAAACCTTACATTTCCAGNAAATTGGCCAGANGTTCGCAATCCCGACAATCGCCTTCGAGNGGTCAAATCGACTTATATACNTNTNCCCTTGGTTTTAAAATTTTCAACCAANCGNNTCCACAATGTGAGNCCCTTTGTNNTNGGCGGAGTTTCGACCTCCTTCAANCTGTCGAGCAANGAAAAAAGTCGGGAAGACAATGACAGNGGNCNATTTCGTTTNCGTACCAATANGAACGCATTTGANGTTGGANTTGGNGTNGAGCTGTATTTNCCCTTTTTCCGATTAACNCCATCANTNCGNGGGATTTTTTCTNTGCAAGANGAAATTGTACCNGANGACTGGACAGTGGCAATTCAGTCTCTCAAAACNCAGGGNGTTTTTCTCAACTTTATTTTNCAATAGGNTTTTTTCGGCGCGCCTCTGCTACAATAATCCCCGTTGCCATAGCTGCGTTGAGACTTTCTGCCCCGCCATATCGAGGAATTGAGACGACATTAGTTGCAAGCTCTTNCATNTGTTTTGACAATCCTCTNCCCTCATTTCCGATGACCAAAACTGTCGGNNNANCAAANGNGAATTCATANACCGACTGTCCATCNATAGATGTGGCGACAATTTGACAATCTTGCATTCCCGCAAGCCATGCTTGNAGGTCTNTATAAAGCACTTGAACTCGAGCCAAAGAACCCATGGTCGAACGAATCACTTTTGGGTTNTAACAATCAACCGTATCTGACGAACAAACGATGTCTTGNATGCCGAACCAATCACATAATCGAATGATCGTACCTAGGTTTCCAGGATCTTGAATACTCTCNAGTGCGAGAATCAATTTTGATTGTGACAGNGTTTGTTCATTTGGNTTTGCAAATACTGCCAAGGCATNTGAAGNNGTTTTTAAAGCACTCATGGCTTTCATTTCCGATTGACTTACCACTATGGNNTGATGGGAAGAAAANAGGGATGAATCCGNAGTAAAAAGTTGATGNAGTTGGTAATTTTCATTNANAAANTCCTGTACGACCTTATGCCCNTCNGCCACAAANAGACGNTGTTGATCTCTTTGTTTTTTTTGCGCCAATTGNCGTACGAATTTGATTTGGCTTTTGCTAACCATACAAATGACGTATTTTTGNATTTTGATGCTTGNNTTNAGACCACATACGACAAAAATACTACTATTCCTTTGCTTAGGCACAATGCTATCGGGTTGCCNNGTGACAAAAANACTCGATGCGGACGATTTGNTGCTTGATCAAAACCNGTTTTACTACAANGGAAGNCGNACCTTTNCAGATTCGATTCAAGCGCTAGTNNNGCAGCAGCCAAACAAACGGGTNTTGGGTATTCCTTTGCGTTTNTTGATCTACCAATCTGCAAACGAAAATTCCGCTNNAGAGTTTGACAACTGGNTNCAAAAAAACCCCAAACGCAGTCAACGTATGCAGTCAATTTGGTCTCAAAAACAGATCGATCAAATGCGGGCTTACAAGGTTCAGTTCNAAAACTGGAAACNNAGNAATGGCGAGCCCCCCTCTTTNATCGACTCCTTGTATTTTGACGAATACGCNAACGACATCACCNCCTACCTATCGAATCGTGGATATTTTAAAGCCAAAACAAANGTTGCTAAAGAACTNACAAGCTCATCGCGTCAAACAGCAAATCTGATTTATGACATTCAAACGGGACTTCCGTACTATCTCGATTCAATCACAACAGACATTAAAAGCCGCGTTATTGATTCGCTCTACCAACTCAAGTCTGCGGAATCCATTCTAAAAAAAGGAAATCAATTTAATACCCTCGATTTTGAGGCCGAACGAAATCGATTGTATGCGTATTTTAAAAACCAAGGGATTTATCATTTTCAACTGAATGCGATTGACTTCGAAATCGCATGGGATACGACGGGGACTGATTTTCAACTTCCTGTAAAAATCGTAATCGAGGATTTTAGAAAGCCCACATCCGACGGGATTGTTTTTGAGCCGTATAAACAAACCAAAATCAATGCAGTAAACGTATACACCACCCGTGCCGATGAAGTGGAATCCCAGACTCGATTTGACAGCATTTCATTTTTTGGGTTGAAGAAGAAACGATACAGTCAAAATATGCTTTCCAAAGCCATTCAAATGCGCTCTGGAGACTTGTATAGTGATCTTGCACGAACCCAAACAATTGCCAAACTCAATCACTTGGGGATTTTTGAATACCCAACCNTTAGTTACTCNTATTCCGATTCATTAGAGACCNCNTTNAATACAATCATAANCCTGCGGCCTAGGGAGCGNTTTGAACTCGAGTTTGGGTTGGACCTTACCCAATCCAATATCCAAGATCAGGGTNTTGCTTTNAATAGCAGTATAAATGTTCTNAATATTTTTCGAGGAGCCGAAAATTTTGAATTTGGTGTGCGNGGANCCATCGGTCGTTCNGCCGACGANGTCATCTCTGAAATTGGAGGAGACNTGAGACTGCGGATNCCCAAAATTTTAATGCCGCGGATNATNGCAAANATNATCCCGGANAATCTNCAACCCATATCCGTTCTCAATTTTGGTACGGCTCTTCAAAACAATATCGGATTGGACAAACAGACCTATAATGCGGGNGTTCAATATCAGTGGAAAACGAAAAAAAATAATCGGATTGACTTTAACTTACTCGACCTTACGCTGGTCGATAACCGGAACGTACAAAACTATTTCAATGTGTACACAAATGCCTATTCCGAACTCAATTCACTTGCAAAATCAACGGCTGGCACCTCTTCGTTTTTCAACGNAGANAATCTCGCTATCCCAANTGGAACAGCTGGGTTTANGAACTACGTCCTTTCCGAAANTTCCCCAATCGTAAAGGGGAGCACTTCTTATCTCAACGTGCAGCGTATTGAAGAACGAAGAGACCGCTTGACNCAAAANAACCTGATCATCGGATCGAGTNTTGATTTTTTAAAAAACACCCAAACCAGTTTTTTTGATGAAAATTTTTATCAAGTCCGCTTCCAATTTGAANCTGCNGGAAATNTNNTCAACTTGTTGGCTGAGCCACTCAATTTGGAAAGAAAAAACGAAACCAATTACCTCTTTAATCTTCCTTACAGCCAGTATGTCAAAGGAGAGTTTGACTACATTCAGCACTGGCTTGTNGGCTCATCATCTGTTTTTGCGNTGCGANCNTTTGTNGGNTTAGCAGTTCCGCTTGGAAACGCNACAAGTATTCCCTTTAATCGCTCTTACTTTTCGGGTGGTGCAAATGACAATCGCGCTTGGGANGTCTATCGTTTGGGNCCTGGGAGTAGTTTTTCAGGAAATGAATTTAACGAAGCAAATTTCAAACTTGCGCTAAATNTGGANTATCGCTTTNACCTATTTGGATCATTTAAAGGAGCGTTATTTACCGATGTCGGAAACATATGGAATGTCTTTGATGATGTTACTNANCCCAAAAGACGTTTTGATGGATTCGAAGATTTGAGTGAGCTTGCCGTTGGATCTGGTTTTGGNGTACGNTATGATTTTGGACTGTTTATTTTTCGACTCGATACNGGCTTTAAAACCCATAATCCAGCANTGGAAAAGTCAAAGAGATGGCTNTCCGAANTGCAGTTTAAAAAAGCAAACATCACAATCGGAATAAATTATCCTTTTTAAAGGTNAAATTTTATTCTATTTTTGCGCCTTCAAAACAATAAAAACCAATGAGTCACTCTATTCAACCCGGCGTAATTACCGGTAAACAAGTTCAAGAAGTTTTTCAACTCGCAAAAGANAAAAAGTTTGCTCTNCCTGCCGTGAATGTNATNGGGTCGAGNTCGATCAATGGCGTTCTTGAAACNGCTGCTTCCCTCAACGCACCTGTTATCGNGCAATTCTCCAATGGCGGAGCACAATTTAATGCGGGTAAGGGGCTTTCNAACGAAAANCAACAGNCAGCNATTGCTGGAGCTGTAGCAGGNGCAAAACACGTGCATCAATTGGCAGAAGCATACGGAGCGGTTGTGATTCTNCANACCGACCATGCTGCCAAAAAGTTATTGCCTTGGATCGATGGTTTACTNGATGCAAGNGAAAAGCATTTTGCAGAAACNGGAAAGTCCTTGTTTAGCTCTCACATGATTGACCTTTCNGAAGAACCNNTGGANGAAAACATTGCNATTTGTAAAGAATACCTCAAGCGNATGTCGAAAATGGATATGACTCTNGAAATCGAACTCGGCGTAACTGGCGGTGAGGAAGATGGCGTTGANAATACCGATATTGACAGNTCGAAACTCTACACCCAGCCAGAAGAAGTTGCTTANGCTTTTGAAGAGCTTTCTCAAGTTAGCGANCAATTCACCGTNGCTGCAGCATTCGGAAATGTGCATGGGGTGTACAAACCNGGNAANGTCAAGTTGACNCCNAANATTTTAAAGAANTCTCANGANTTTGTNAGTGAAAAATACGGNNTNGAGNACAANAANATCGACTTTGTATTTCANGGNGGATCAGGNTCAACTGTNGNNGAAATCANCGANGCCATTGGNTATGGTGTNNTCAAAATGAATATCGATACGGACATGCANTACGCTTTTATGAGTGGNGTTCGNGACTATGTTCAAANCAAATCNGATTATCTCCAACANCAAATNGGAAATCCAGANGGAGACGACGTGCCTAACAAAAAGTTTTACGATCCTCGTGTTTGGTTGAGAGAAGGAGAGAAAAGTTTTATCGACAGACTCAAGCAAGCTTTTGAAGACTTAAACAATGTGAATACATTGTAGTATTGTTTGGTTTTTTATCTTTGATTAAAATAAAGCCGTATGCCTTGGTTTAAACGAACAACTAAAGGAATCCGAACGAGTACGGAGGATAAAAAAGACACCCCCCAAGGTCTCTGGTATAAATCCCCAACGGGAAAAATAGTCGATACAGAAGAACTGGCTGAAAACTTTTATGTTTCACCAGAAGACGGTTACCATGTTCGGGTTGGGAGTCAAATCTACTTCAATCTTCTTTTTGACGAGGGAAAATTCAAGGAGCTTGATAAAAAAATATCTTCCAAAGACCCACTTCAATTTGAAGATTCAAAAACCTATAAAGATCGTTTGTCGGCAGCTCAGAAAAAAACAAAGTTATCTGATGCTGTTCGCACAGCAGTCGGCAAATCGAATGGCAATCAGCTTATCGTGGCATGTATGGATTTCGCATTTATCGGCGGATCGATGGGGTCGGTTGTTGGTGAAAAAATTTACCGTGCGGCGGATTATGCCTTACAGAAAAAAATACCCCTTCTGGTGATTTCCAAATCTGGAGGTGCGCGTATGATGGAAGCGGCTCTTTCTTTGATGCAAATGGCAAAAACCTCGGCGAAGTTAGCGCAGTTGGCAGATGCCAAAATCCCGTATATCTCATTATGTACAGACCCAACAACAGGAGGAACAACTGCATCTTTTGCGATGCTTGGCGATATCAATATCGCTGAACCTGGAGCTCTGATTGGGTTTGCGGGGCCTCGCGTCGTTAAGGACACAACGGGACAAGACTTACCTGATGGCTTTCAAACAAGTGAGTTTGTTTTGGAGCATGGCTTTTTGGATTTTATCACCCATCGAAAAGATTTAAAAAGTAAAGTAAATTTATATTTGGACTTGGTTCTCAACCGACCAGTGGTGAAAGCATAGGTTTTTCACATTTAATCCCTACATTTGCACCCTCAAGAAAAGTTCTTGAGTTTACATAATAATCATTTACAATAATATTGGCATGTATTTAACAACAGAAGTTAAGAAAGAGATTTTTAAGAAATACGGTTCTTCCGAAACAAATACTGGATCGACCGAAGGCCAAATCGCTCTCTTTACGCATCGGATCAATCATTTATCC
>NHEI02000051.1 GCA_002171575.2 Flavobacteriaceae bacterium TMED81 | reverse complement strand
CGCACGTCATCGAAACCATTGATATATTCTGATTTAAACAATTCCGAAGCAGTCCAGTCCGCATTTGCGTGTTGAATGGTGTAGTAATAATAGGCCTCATTGGCGTTCAAATCGTCAAATCGTAAAGTGAATGCTTTACCCAGTTCAACAATAGGTGTGTTTTCGATTTGCTCCTCTGCCTGAAAAATGATTGTAGCAATGTGATTTGGGGGTGTTTTTTCTATTAATTCTTGCCCCATTAAAAAGCTGGGAAAAAAAAGTGCGAAAAAGATTTGTTTAACGTTTTGCAACTCTAAAAATTTATAAATATTGGCTAAAGATACCTAAAATCAGAGATGAAATTACAAAGTCAAAATCTAGTCGAAAATAGTAGCGTTAAACAAATTATTTGGAATTAATATAAATAAGAATAAAAAGGAGTCTGAACCTTTTTTTAAGCGCTTTGAACTAAGTAAATTTGTGCTCCAAAACAAGCATTAAATCATGTCAACTGACATCAAGATCCGAAAAGGTCTTACCCTCCGACTCAAGGGGGCTCCTACCAACACGCTCAAGACCGCACCACCATCAACACAGTTCGCTTTAAAACCCACCGATTTTCATGGTGTTTTTCCCAAACTTGTGTGTAAAGAGGGAGATGCAGTCCAAGCTGGCCAGCCGCTGTTTTATTCTAAATATCAAGACAGTATTCAATTTGTTTCTCCAGTCAGCGGGACAGTCAAAGAAATTAAGCGGGGTGCAAAACGAAAGGTGCTTGAGATTGTGATCTCTGCCGACAAAAAACAACAATCGGTTACGCACAAACTTCCGTCATTGGGGAAGATTACGCCCGAGCAAATTAAAGAGCAATTGTTGGTTTCAGGAAATTGGCCGTTTATCAAACAACGCCCCTACGATATTGTTGCCAATTCCAATGCCACGCCAAAGGCGATTTTTGTCAGTGCTGTGGCAACTGCTCCTTTGTCTGCTCAATACGATGTGGTTTTGGAAGGACAACAGGATGCCTTCCAATTGGGAATTGATATGTTGTCAAAACTCTCGCCAAATTTGCATTTGAGTATCGGAGCCAAAGAGTCCAGTCAAATCGCACAGACAAAAAACTGTTCAATACATCGAATCAAAGGGCCTCACCCAGCAGGGAATGTTGGCGTTCAAATACATCACATCGACCCGATGAATGCTGGTGAAACGGCATGGGTGGTTGGTGCTGAAGATGTGGCAAATATTGGTCGATTTTTTCAAACTGGCGTTTTTGATGCGTCTCGCACACTTGCAGTTGCGGGTCATCCCCTGAACACGCCTTGTTACTACAAATCAACAATCGGGGCATCGCTCGAGCCTTTACTAGACGATGTGGGTGCCGAGAACCTCGCTACATTGCGCGTCATTAATGGAGATGTGTTGACGGGCACAGCTACCTCAGCCAATGGGTATGTTGGTTACTACAATAATACCATATCCGTACTTCCTGAAGGGAATCGATATCGTATGTTTGGGTGGTTACCTTTTGCAGGGTCCAACATACACAGTATGTCCAACACATCACTNTCTTGGTTATTTCCCAAAAAACAATATACCCCCGATACCAATTTGAACGGTGAAGAACGTGCCCTTGTCGTCACTGGGGAAATGGAGCGAGTNTTTCCCATGGATATCTATCCCATGCAGCTACTNAAAGCATGTATGGCGAATGATATTGAAAAAATGGAGCAACTTGGTATTTACGAGGTTGCCCCCGAAGATTTTGCATTGATCGACTATGCGAATTCTTCCAAAATTGANGCGCAAGCGATTATTCGCGATGCGTTGGATTTGATGAATAAAGAAGTAGGTTAATCNANAGCTATGATGTTAAGAAAACAAATTGACNGATTAAAAAAACCATTTGCAAANGGATCGAAATNCGANCGATTNGCACCCGCNGTCAATGCCTTCGACACCTTTTTNTTTGTACCCAACCACACAACCNAAAAAGGCGCTCACATTCGAGATGCCGTTGACCTAAAGCGTACAATGGTANCCGTTATTATTGCGCTTATTCCTGCNTTNATCTATGGAATTTACAANACGGGNTATCAATATTATATNCAAACAGGGGANGCCTTTACTTTNCTGGATGCNTTCCTGCATGGATCGTTTAAAATCCTNCCGATGATTGCCGTTTCCTATGGNGTAGGACTTGCGATCGAATTTGCTTTTGCGGTCTATCGNGGACATGAAGTCAANGAAGGATATCTNGTAACNGGNCTTTTAATTCCGATGATNATGCCAGTTGATATTCCTTTATGGATGGTTGGCTTNTCAGTTGCTTTTGCGGTNTTTATTGCCAAAGANGCATTTGGAGGAACCGGAATGAATATTCTCAACCCNGCACTTACAGCTCGTGCTTTTGCCTTTTTTGCATATCCAACCTATATGTCAGGAAATAAGGTNTGGGTTTCTGAGGCGAGTAATGTAGATGGCATTTCGGGAGAAACGATATTGGGTTCTCTCGCCTCTGGTGTAAATGTTGATTACAGCATGTTTGAGATGTTTAGTGGTGCCATTCCNGGNTCGATAGCAGANACNTCTACCTTATGGGTTTTGGTTGGAGCTGCGATTCTCATTTTTACAGGNGTAGGAAGCTGGCGTATTATGCTCGGGGGTGTGATTGGAGCTGCTGCGATGGGCTTTTTGTTCAATCTGTGGGGTGCCAACGCCTTGATGCAGTTTGACTGGATGANCCANTTGATTGTCGGTGGATTTGCNTTTGGAATTGTCTTTATGGCGACCGANCCTGTTTCGGCAGCACAAACTNTTCGTGGAAAATGGATNTATGGGATTCTTGTGGGGATATTNTGTATACTAATTCGTGTCTTTAATCCTGCTTATCCTGAAGGAGTNATGNTAGCCATTTTATTGATGAATGTCTTTGCACCAACGATTGATCACTATGTGGTGCAAGCCAACGTCAATCGAAGACTNAAAAGAAAACAANACAGTGCAACTGTGCAAACTGCTTAATGATGAATAGAGATTCTAACGCTTACACTTTTGGATTTGCCGCTGCCATGGTNGTTGTGGTCGCTTCCGTACTGGCTTTTACCGCAAGTTCNCTAAANGACTTGCAACAAGAAAATGTCCGCAAAGAAAAAATGCAAAACATACTCGCAACGATTGGCATTGAAACCGATCGCGANGGGGCTGAAGTNCTCTTTAACNATCANATTGTTTCCCAACTTGCCTTGCGAAATGANGGNNCAGTNGANGAAGANGTTGATCCTTTCNCAGGAATCAAACTCGCCTTGGAATTGAAAAAANACCCAANCGANCAGCGTTTNCCACTCTATTTGGCAAACGTACAGGANGNGTCATATTACATTATTCCCNTGCGCGGTTCNGGGCTATGGGATGCCATTTGGGGNTATNTNGCTNTGGAATCCGATCGGAATACNATCAAAGGNGCTGTGTTTGATCACAAAGCTGAAACNGCTGGTTTGGGTGCTGANATCACCCAGCAATGGTTTATGAATCGCTTTGTCGGAGAAAANGTATTTGACAATGANGGCAAATTGGTTGGCATCTCCGTTTCCAAAACAAACAACGATCCAAAAGACCTTGATAAANNCGACCATGAGGTTGATGCGATATCGGGGGCGACAATCACAGGTGATGGTGTTTCAGATATGATNATGGAACGTCTGACNCANTATCAATCCTACCTAACANAAAACCAAACCACNACAGCAATTGCTGTAAATGACTAATCGATATGTCTAAAAAAACAAACAAACCACTTGTTCTTTTTGTNGCNAAGGAGAAAGAGCCNTTGTTNTCNAAAAAGAACAGGGCGCTACTCACAGANCCTTTAGANGATAACAANCCCATTACCGTTCAGGTACTNGGNATTTGTTCTGCNTTNGCGATTACCGTTCAGCTTGANCCNGCAATCGTNATGACCATCTCTGTGATTGCCGTGATGGGTGCGAGTAACGTGATCGTTTCNCTNTTGAGAAATCTGATTCCGAATCGTATNCGAATCATCGTACAGCTCGTTGTCGTTGCNTCGATGGTNATTCTTGTCGATCANATTTTACGTGCTTATGCATATGACGTGAGCAAGCAGCTATCCATATTTATCGGGCTGATNATCACAAACTGTATTGTNATGGGACGTNTGGAGGCCTTTGCTTTGGGNAATGGCGTTTGGAAGTCTCTTTTAGACGGTGTTGGAAATGCTGCTGGATATGGTTTTATGCTCATATTGGTTGCGTTTTTTAGAGAACTTTTTGGATCGGGNAAGCTATATGGNTACCAAATNATNCCAGAATCTTTCTACGAAATGGGATATGTCAACAACGGTTTTATGTTGCTCTCTCCAATGGCGCTCATTACCGTTGGTGTTATCATCTGGCTACAGCGTGCCCGCAATCGAAAACTCATAGAAAAAGGATAAATCATGGATTACATAAATTTATTTGTACGAAGTATTTTTATTGAGAACATGGTTTTTGCCTATTTCTTGGGAATGTGTTCTTACCTCGCAGTTTCCAAAACGGTAAAAACTGCAGTTGGACTTGGACTTGCTGTCGTATTTGTCTTGTCGATTACCGTTCCAATCAATTATTTGCTAGATAGCTATTTGCTACGACCAGGAGCTTTGCTATGGCTCGATGCAAGCTATGCAGATGTTGATTTGAGCTTTTTGAGCTTTATCATGTTTATTGCGGTGATTGCTTCCATGGTTCAGCTTGTCGAAATGATTGTTGAAAAATTTGCACCGGCTCTCTATGGCGCTCTTGGAATCTTTTTACCACTGATCGCTGTAAACTGTGCGATACTCGGGGGGAGTTTATTTATGCAGCAAAAAGACTTTGCAGGCATTGGGGAATCCGCAATTTACGGAGCGGGATCAGGAATTGGCTTTTTCTTGGCCATTCTTGCAATTGCCGCCATTCGCGAAAAGATTGCCTATTCTAACATACCAGCGCCTTTACGTGGGTTGGGAATCACATTTATAATAACAGGTCTCATGGCCATTGGGTTTATGAGCTTTATGGGAATTAAGATTTAAGCATTATGGATATTACAGTTGTTCTTTCTAGTGTAGTTGTTTTTATGGTAATCGTGTTCCTATTGGTTGGAATGCTATTGGGGGTCAAAGCCAAGTTACTTCCTTCGGGACCAGTAAAACTGATGATTAATGGGTCTCAAGATGTTGAGGTTGGCTCTGGGAGTACGCTTCTGACTACGCTAGGAAATAATAAAATCTTTTTACCATCAGCTTGTGGTGGAGGGGGAACTTGCATTCAGTGTAAATGTATTATCAAAGAGGGTGGAGGTGAGATACTCCCCACAGAAGCACCACACTTTTCCAGAAAAGAAATAGCTGAGGGTTGGCGTTTGGGCTGCCAAGTCAAAGTCAAGCAAGACATGGTTATCGAAGTACCTGAAGAGGTATTTGGAATTAAAAAATACGAAGCTACCGTGGTTCGTAACTGGAACGTGGCCTCGTTTATAAAAGAGTTTGTCGTTGCGATTCCTGAGGAGATGGACTATAAGGCAGGGGGCTATATTCAAATTGAAATCCCGCAATGTGAAATTCCATATAAAGACATTGATATTTCTGCTCACCCTGAAGAACACCCTGATGACGCCAACAAGTTTCAACTCGAATGGGACAAGTTTGGCCTCTGGGATCTCAAGATGAAAAATACAGAGGTTGTAGAGCGTGCTTACTCGATGGCTTCCTACCCAGCTGAAGGAAAAGAGATTATGCTCAACGTGCGTATCGCTACGCCCCCATGGGATCGAAAAAAAAACGCATGGATGGATGTTAACCCGGGTGTTGCATCGTCCTATATTTTCTCGAAAAAACCAGGGGATAAAGTTACAATTTCAGGTCCTTACGGAGAGTTTTTTATCAACCACTCCGAATCTGAAATGATGTATGTTGGGGGAGGTGCAGGAATGGCACCAATGCGTTCCCACTTGTATCACTTGTTCCGTACACTCAAAACTGGTCGTAAGGTTACGTTTTGGTACGGTGGTCGTTCACGTCGTGAGTTGTTCTATGTTGATCATTTCCGTGCTTTGGAAAAAGATTTTCCAAACTTCAAATTTTATGTTGCACTTTCCGAGCCCCTAGAGGAAGACAACTGGAAGGTGAAGGACAATTTGGACGCTGATGGCGATGGGTTTATTGGATTTGTTCACCAAGTTGCGATCGACCAATATCTCAACCATCACGAGGAGCCCGAGGATATTGAGGTGTATTTCTGTGGACCACCATTGATGAATATGGCGGTTGAGAAAATGGCCGAAGACTTTGGCGTTCCGCCAGAAAATGTTCGATTTGACGACTTTGGCGGATAAGCCCTCAGAACAAGAATTACATCAATTGGCGATGAAAACAGTGGGCGATGATCTCATCGCGCAAGGATACGAATTTGTTGCGGTCAATAGTGAGTTGAAAAAAGATCCTCAGTTTGTCTGTAAAAAAGAAAAACAACTCATTTTTATCGTGGTAAAGGCAACTGTATATCCCGCCAACCCAAAGGATTACGACCAAGAACTCCTCGACAAAATCAAATCCCACGCAGAAAAATACGACGCCTCAGTCTGTTTTGCTGGAGTAGGATTTGCGCGAGCTGACAATTACGACTTACCTTTGATAAAGTCTAAACCTTATGCGATCAATTATGAAGGTCTTCAAGACCTATAGTTTAATCATTGTTATTGTTCTCGTTGGCTGCACATCCAAAACAGAACACCAACGTGTTTCGGGCTATGCTTTGGGGACAACCTATAACATCACCTATTTTGATACCAAAGTCAATCTCGAAGTACTCCCTGCGATCGATTCTATTTTTTATGTATTAAACAAATCGATGTCAACCTACATCAAAAACTCTGATATCTCCAAAATCAATCGGGGGGACGACCAAGTGGTTGTCGATCATCATTTCAAAACGGTTTTTAATGCTTCAAAAGCTGTTTTTACAGCCACCCAAGGGTTTTTTGATCCAACGGTGGGGAGTCTTGTCAATGCCTATGGTTTTGGTCCCGAAGAGGGTTTGGCGACACTCACAGCTTCCGATCGAGATCGCTTGCTAGCTCTTACAGGATTTGAAAAAGTTACACTANATNAAGAAGGTCGTATNGANAAGTCCAATCCAAATATTTACCTAGACTTTAATGCCATCGGNAAAGGCTATGCAGTTGATGTGTTATCANCGATGATGGAAAANNGNTTTGGCTANACCAACNCNCTTGTTGAGATCGGTGGTGAGCTNCAAGCCAAAGGCAAACATATTCTTAAAAANAGCCCATGGACTGTTGCGATTGATGCCCCNAATGAAGATGNAGCAGAAAGGNATTTNCTNCGAACANTCNNNCTTNAAAATCAGGCCTTGGCGACATCTGGAAATTATCGCAAATACCGAATCGACGAGAAGGGCAANAAGTACGTACACACGATTAANCCTTTTGACGGCACGGCACAACCATCTAAGGTGCTGAGTGCNTCGGTNATTGCAGCAGACTGTATGACCGCAGATGCCTATGCAACGGCCTTGATGTCGATGCCCATATCNAAGATTGAAACATTATCCTTGGATGGGATTGAATATATGTTGGTTCTAGCNGGGGATNATGGGNNCTATGATATTCAACNNAGNCCAGGATTTCCTNCGCTCAATTTNCCTTAGTACAAANCGGAATGATTTCGTTGGCTGGCACTGCATAGNGTGTCTGTTCTTCTGANGTAAGTTGCTCAGCATAAGCCAACATCTTTACTNNAAAGCCAANTTGCTNAAGTCTNTNTTGATAGTCTTTCCCATAGATTCGAACGTGATCATATTGTCCAAAAACTTGGGCGCGCTCTTTGGGGTCTGTAATGCGATCGTCTTCAAAGGTGTTTTGATCNAGGCGTANGGGAACNTGCAGAATNGCAGTTCCNCCAGGCTTAAGCACGCGANAAATCTCTTGCATGGCGATTTTATCGNTNGGGATGTGTTCCAAGACATGATTGCAAACGACCCAATCAAACTGTTGATCNGAAAAGGGGAGNTTACAGATATCGGCTTGTACATCGGCGAGGGGAGAGTGCAAGTCAGAAGTGATATAGCTTCGGTGGTTTANCTGTCNAAAGCGTTTGACAAAGGCNTGNTCGGGGGCGATATGTAAGACATCAGCAGCANGATCGAAAAAGTCGGTTTCTCGATCAAAATACAACCACAACAGNCGATGTCTTTCGAGTGAAAGAGTTCCNGGGCTCAGCACATTTGNCCGTTGTTTTTGGTANCCATAGGGTAAAAACTTACGATAGGATTTNCCNTTNATTGGATCGGTAAATCCCTTGCCNCGATACCACAAGTCGAGTAGGGGATANAGCCATTGNCTCGCTNGTATCANNAGTGGACGAGGGAANAGACGCAANGCAAAACGAAACAAGGCACTCACTTGCTCAATGGTTTTGTTCGAAAGCGATCTTCTTCATCACTTTGAATGCCAAGTGCTTGATAAACATANTCAAAAGTGGAGAGCAATTCAGGTTGACCATCAACNATGGCAATATTGTGCTCAAAATGCGCACTTGGTTTACGGTCNGCAGTCAGGATTGTCCAGCCNTCGGAAAGNTGATTGATTTTGTGAGTNCCCATATTNATCATGGGTTCAAGGGCGANGACCATNCCCTCTTGAAAGGCCTTGCCNCTCCCTCGTCGTCCGTAGTTTGGCATTTCTGGTTTTTCNTGCATNGTTTTACCTAGACCATGTCCGACCAACTCNCGAACAACCCCATAGCCATAGGACTCCACATATTGCTGTATGGCATGACCAACATCACCGACTCGTTTGCCGACACAAAATTGCTCAATGCCAATATACAAGGATGNCTTGGTTACGNTGAGTAGCTGNTGGGTTTCTTTATCGATATCCCCAACTGCAAACGTATAGGCATGATCGCCGTAATATCCATTTTTTAATGNGCCGCAGTCGATTGAAACGATATCACCATTTTCTAATGGTTTGTCATTNGGAATGCCGTGTACCACTTGNGCATTGGGGCTCACACAAAGGGTATTGGGAAAATCNTATAGTCCAAGAAAACCGGGCTCTGCACCNTGATCACGGATAAAGGTTTCGGCAAGACCGTCGAGATATANTGTTGTTACNCCNGGTTTGATTTCTNNTGCGAGCATNCCCAAAGTCNTGGACACCACGAGCGCACTCTCTCTGATCAGTTCGATTTCCTCAGCTGTTTTTTGCAAAGCCATTTCTAAAAATCGTATGCGTGCTTATAGCCCTTNTCTNGTANAANGTCGAGGATATCTTGCTCTAAGGAAATGATCGGAAACTCAACAATCCGATTGATTTCCTCGCCGTCTTTTGAAAANACAAACGTGGGNACGTTGGTAACGCCTGCNTGTTCAGCACTCCCATCGTGGCTGACTTTGTCNTCGTTTAGACCAACGATCGGTTGNANTTGNTNATTGGCTTCAAGAGCGTCTATGATTTTAAAAAAACCAGGNACTTCCCGCTGACTGTCTTNACACCAAGTNCCCATATAAATCGTTACCTCGATATCATCAAATAAAGAATCGATTTGTGAAACCAGTGCTTCGTTTAAAGGGTGCGCATTGTAGTTTTCTANAAACCAANTGTTGTGGGTGCTGTTTTCNAATTGGTCTCTGCTGAATTCTCCAAAAGATTGGAATGGCGTTGTGTATGCCACAAAGCCAAAAATGCAAAATAGATATCGGATATTATTTTTCATACCATCACAGTAAAGAATTTGCTGTCATTTCAGCTGGTTTTTCTACACCCATAAGGTCTAGGATTGTCGGTGCAATATTCCCCAAATTACCATTTTTTATGGATTTGTGCTTATCATCGATCAAAATCATGGGAACGGGATTGGTTGTGTGTGCGGTGTTGGGGGATCCGTCGGGATTGATCATCGTATCGCAATTGCCGTGATCTGCGATAATCAGTACGCTAAAACCACCTGCTCTGGCGGCTTCAACAACATCTTTTGCACAGGCATCAACTGTTTCGCAAGCTTTGATAGCCGCCTCCAAACTGCCAGTATGTCCAACCATATCGGGATTGGCGAAGTTGAGGCATACAAAATCTGTTACTTTGTTGCGAAGTTTGGGAACGATGGCATCTCTTAACTCATAGGCACTCATCTCTGGCTGTAGGTCATAGGTTGCAACTTTGGGCGAGGCACATAGAATGCGTTCTTCGCCTTCAAATGGTTCCTCACGTCCGCCGTTAAAGAAAAAGGTCACGTGGGGATACTTTTCTGTTTCGGCAATACGAATTTGCTTTTTNCCTGCTTTGGCAAGAATTTCCCCAAGNGTATTGGTCACATTGTCCTTGTCAAAAACGACGTGAACNCCCTNAAAAGAGTCATCGTAATTGGTCAGTGTTACANAGTGAAGATCTTGTTTTTTCATATCGTAATCCCCAAAATCNTGCTGATGTAGCGCTTGTGTCAATTGTCGACCTCTATCCGTTCGGAAGTTAAAAAACACCACCACATCACCAGCTTGTATGGTCGCTAAGGGTTGATTGTCTGTTCCAACACCAACAAGTGGTTCNATAAATTCATCCGTAGTGCCATTTGCATAGCTATCCTTCATAGCTTCAACAAAATCAGTNGTTGATTTNCCTTTCCCATGAACCAATAAATCATATGTTTTTTTGACGCGCTCCCACCGCTTGTCACGATCCATCGCATAGTANCGTCCAACGACCGATGCGATTTGAGCATTGTTGGCAGCNCAGCTTTCTTGCAACTCCTCGATAAATCCTGCTCCGGATTTGGGNTCAACATCGCGACCATCGGTAAAGGCATGGACATAGACATCGGGAACTTNGGCAAGCTTGGCAGCNCGAACCAATCCTTTGATGTGGTTGATATGGGCATGTACNCCACCNTCCGANACCAAACCGAGNAAATGAAGNTTGACCTTGTTTTCTTTGGCAGTTTTGAAAGCTTCTTGCAATACGGGCTCGTCTTTGAGCGTATCCTTGTCAACAGCCATATTGATTTTGGCAAGGTCTTGATAGACCACTCGACCAGCACCCAAATTGACATGCCCNACNTCACTNTTNCCCATNTGTCCGTTGGGAAGNCCAACATCCATACCGTCTGTGCGGAGGNTGGCATGGGGATTNTTCTTGTACAAAGAATCGATAAAAGGCGTGTTNGCTTGGTCAATNGCCGACACAGAAGGGTCTGGAGAAATCCCCCAGCCGTCCAAAATCATCAGTAGTGCTTTCATGTTGCAAAGATAAGTAGAACCCAGCGAAAGCAACCCGGATTGTCAGTCAAATAATGCAGGATTTATATCNANAAGATGCTCTGCTGTATAGCTTGTAAAAAATTCNGCATCNAAAAACTCACGCCCGAGTAGTTGCTCATCTTTTGCAATTTCTGNAATCGCGTGATTTGTCAAGATTTCCAAATACGNTTTTGAGAGGGAGTGGTAGGTGTAGTGCCANGGCTCATGNGCAAAGCCCTTG
This sequence comes from Flavobacteriaceae bacterium TMED81, assembly GCA_002171575.2. GTDB lineage: Bacteria > Bacteroidota > Bacteroidia > Flavobacteriales > Flavobacteriaceae > UBA724. The sequence goes on along the minus strand of NHEI02000051.1, from coordinate 17,888 downwards.
CGGTTNGGATGGTCTGTATAAACTTCCAAAAAGCCATNGTCTGCTGCATTTTGGTTCATCCAANAACGNAGTGCACTCGANGGGCCATCGCCATAAAATTTTNCTNNCAATAACACATCACCTGACTGNGGATTGGCATTGTCGATGATATCGATGTCTGTNCCCCAGTGGTGACGAGAGGTTCCNGGCAAGGTNGAATANGTAATGATTTCCTGAATCGCATCTTTAGCTGAAAGGCCTTGGGAGATCAANGTACTGTACTTGGCATTCCAGATTTCCCGTTGCCGGTGATAGCTGCGATGAGCAGACACCGCCTTGATATCGATACCTGNTTTGGCAGCTGCCTTGCGCATTTGTTCATAGGCCTTATAGACTTCTNCCTGCATATTGCCAACGAGGGGAGGTGTTGTTTTTCCCAACACCAAAAGGGGATCGATATGTTGTGCAGAAGTATGCATCGTCACACACAAAAATAAACCCTTTAGCAGTGCTTTCATAATAGCTGTTTTTTCATCACATAGTGTGGTCCAAATATAGGAACCTCAAANTCAGACCCCCAAATACGATACCCCATCTTCAAATAAAAGCCAGAAGCTCCNTTTCGGGCATTCATCCACAACAGATGAAAACCACAGGATTTTGCNTGANTTTCNGCNTCNTTGANCAACAGTCGACCAANCCCGTTGTTTTGGNTTGAGCTNCGTACTGCCATGCCCCGGATTTGTCCNTTTGGCACNGNGAATGGACNATTTTTGGGGTTGTTCAAAATTGTACAAACGCCAAGNAAGGTNTTTTGATCATACNCNCCCAGATGAATNGTGGATTTAAGCTCATCTCCNGNTAAAATACAGCTTTCGATTGCCATACCNGGACGTAGCACAGGATGACGAACAATGTGGGTCGTTTCTGCGGAAATNGTTTTAATATGTATTTTTGATGATGCCATGCANAACGTAGAATTCACNTACTTAACAAAGAACAATATAGCACAAATTGTTCCCCTCATGCAAGACTTTACCGCAAACAAGTATTCGNATGAGGTTTTACTCGACCGATTAAAAGCCATGTTTGCCTACGACTATGACTGCGTTGCCATTTTTTTAGAAAATCAACTNATNGGTTTTTGCGGNTTGTGGTATCAAACGCGACATTACNCTGGCAANAGCTGTGAGCTCGATCATTTTTATATCGANGANCCCTANCAAGGNAAAGGNTATGGCAAGCNATTTCTCGANTGGATNACNNTACAACTNCAANNNAAAGACTANGAGGCCATNGAGNTGAATGCCTACAAAGAAAACAAAGCAGGGCATCGTTTTTATGAGCGAGAGGGCTTTGTGCATTTNGGCTTTCATTTTGTGAAGCGCTTGTAAAATTTTGGCATTCACATTNGATTCTCTACCTTTAACGTGAACTCATGCAAAAAGCAATCCCCATATTGGCACTATTCTGCGTTGTCTTTGCAACTGCCCAACAAGACTATCGNACTTGGTTGCGCGGAAAGGTGCTATANCAAGACAGCAGTGTCNTCGCTGCTAATATCCTCAATACCAACTCCGAACANGCCACGATTACGGATGATAATGGAGAATTTGCAATNGAGGTAAAACTCGGAGATGAACTCATTATTTCGTCTGTGCAATATGAAATCCGCGCGCTTATCATCACCAAGGCGATNTTACAACGNAATCGTTTGGTNGTCGATGTAAACGAAAAAATACAAGTTCTCGACGAGGTGGTTGTGAGNCCNACACGCCCAGAAAAGTTTTTGGATTTGCAAGAAGAAGAATTTAAAAANNTCGATTACACNTCTGACAAATCAACTCGTGTAGACAANGAAATTCTGCGAAAAAANCAACTCTATGAAGGNGTTGANTTTGTCAATATCTTCAAGTTGATGTATAAGGCCCTTCGCAAAAAGGATTCCGATGATGGGAGTGATTCGGCCTATGCGCCAAGTGATGTGATTCGTCAGATCTATCCAGATACGTTCTTCACAGATGAACTCCAAATTCCCCTAGACCAAATCGGTCTATTTTTGGAGTTTATCGATGACCGGTTAGAGGCGAAAGATCTATTGAAAAAGGAAAATGAATTTCAGTTGATGGATTTTTTAATCAAACAAAGTGAAAAGTTTGCAATGGCCCAATAGGAATTTTCTTTGGCTGATGTGGGTTGTTGGATTTGTGGGTTGCGCCCAAAACAGTCCAGAGATGCAAACAGATTACTTTAACGGCAATCACCCACTTGTGCTTGAAGGGATGACGCAATTTGCAAACACCCAATCCAAGGAATGATGAACCGAATCTTTGCCTTTTCGTTTGTTGTGTGCCTGCTATTTGTTCAAGCCACGATTCACCCCTATTATGTCAGCACCCTTGAGATTGATTACCGCCCCGATCGAGCGGCTTTACAAATCACGATGCGTGTGTTTACAGACGATTGGCAGTTGATGCTCAACACCCACTACGATAAAAACCTTCGTTTGGATCCCGACACGGATACGGAGCAAGTCGTGACCCATTCTGCCGATTATCTTCAACAGCATTTGGAATTGAACCTCAATGGCACAGACGTTACCCCAAGCGTTTTGGGGAGGGAGTACCAAGACGATCAGTTGGTTCTGTATTTGGAGGTAGCGGGCGTGGCAGAACTCCAAACCCTAGCGTTGTCCAACCGCATTCTCTTTTCGGAATTGGAAGGTCAGCAAAATATCGTGCGGATCAAAACCCCAACAAAACGAAAAAGCTTTTTGCAAACCCAAGGACGGGCGCGGGATCTGTTTCGTGGTTTATAGGGGGATAAGCCAACAACTGAATAAACGCATTGCGGATATCCAAACTTTAGCTGGTGTTATTTTTATTCTCAACGAATTCTAAAATATGTTTTGGAACACCAATTGAATCATCCATAAATTCGTCAGGGATAGGATTTCCATAAACAGCTTTTACGGGAATTGTTCCCGCCCAATAATCCAATTTGTGATCTTCTTTGTTTTCAGTTGGTGGTATATCAGCTATTTTTGCAGAAGCTGACTCTATGGTGATTTCAATTACTTTTGTTGCTTTTAACTCTTTTTCATTTGGTTTTCTACAATGTTCCCAACGACTCGGAACAAAATGACTGATTATACTTTCCAATCCAATCAATTTTTCTTGGTTTGCAGTTAATTCTTTCACTGAACCAAAAATAATAGCTGAACGGTAGTTCACCGAGTGGTGAAAAGCTGAACGAGTTAATTTCATAGCATCTAAAACCATAACATTTAAACAAACTTCTTTTGCTTCTATAATTGCATTTGTCATTCTGTTTAAGTAAGAACCATGTAAATATATCTTGTCACCCATTCTTCCAAAGTTTATAGGTTGAACAATTGCTTTTCCGTTATGATTGAAGGCAATGTGACAAATTTCAGTAGAATCTAAAATGGAATATATAGTTCGCTTATCATAATAAGCTTTTTTCTTTCCACGTTTTACTTCATTCAATTCTGTTTTTCTAAACTCAATATTTGTGATAGTTCTTATGCCAGCTAACAACGCAATAAACACATTGCGTAACTCCAACCTCCCTAAACTGTAAACTAGAAAAAAAGCGAAATCAATTTGTTGATCTGGGCATACGATTTAGGGCGTTTGTGGGTACAAGTTAATCATTTTTGTTGAATGATAGCTCAACAAAATTGTTTTGGCTTGTCCTTTTTCGGTTAAGGAAATACTTTTTTATGCCCATTGACAGATTAGTTTGTGAGTTAAATACTTTTTTAATGAGTCGTTAAACATTCCTGTTTTAAAAAACATGATATAATCCAATCCTTTTCGTTATTTTTAATTCCTTTATTTAAAAAAATGTTCAAAATGAAACTTTTTACTTCCTCAATATTATCATTCTGTTTTCTACTTCCCTCCTTGTTATTAGCCCAAGAACAAAATCTAGAAGGTCCCAAACAAGGGCATACCAATCAAAACAAATTCCGTCAGCTCTACAACGAGTTTTCGACACCCAATGATTATCGAACCGCAAGTGGTGCCCCTGGTCCCGCATACTATCAGCAACGTGCCGACTATGTGATGGACATCAAAATCGATGACGAAACCCAACGCCTATACGGAGAAGAAACCATTACCTATACCAACAATTCGCCCGATGCGTTGGCGTATTTATGGGTACAGCTCGATCAGAATATCCGTAAAAAAGACTCTCCGTCTCTTTTGAAAAACAGCCAGTCTTTGGATCAGGTCTCGCAGTTGTCCACCTTTGCCAATAACCACCTTGGCGACCCTTTTGACGGTGGATTCAATATCGAAAAAGTTACAGATGCACAGGGAAAGCCCCTGCCATACATCATCAATCAAACCATGATGCGCATCGACTTGCCAACCCTACTGCAGTCGGGTGGGCAAGTGGTGTTTTCCATTAAATGGTGGTACAACATCAACAACCACGTGGTCAACCGTGCGCGCTCGGGCTATGAGTATTTCCCTGCCGATGATAACCGCGCCTATGTGATTGCACAGTTTTTTCCTCGGATGTGTATGTATGACGATGTCGAGGGCTGGCAAAATTATCAGTTCTGGGGCAATGGCGAGTTTGCACTTCCCTTTGGGGATTATGAGGTCAATCTGACCGTTCCAGCTAATTTTATCGTTGATGCCACAGGTGAACTGACCAATCGCAAAGAGGTGTTTTCTAAAGAAATGATGAATCGCTATAAGCTAGCCAAAAAAACCTATGATAAGCCCGTGATGATTGTTACCCAAGAAGAAGCGGAGGCCAATGAAAAAACCACNACAACCAAAACCAAAACATGGAAGTTTTCGGCAAANAANGTTCGGGANTATGGCTTTACNGCATCTAAAAAATACATTTGGGATATGATGGCTGTCAAGGTTGGTGANCGCGATGTCATGGCTGTTTCACTCTATCCAAAAGAGGGAAACCCGCTTTGGGAAGAATGGTCNACTCGTGCGGTTGCACAAACCCTNGAAACCGTATCGCGGTTNACTTTTGATTANCCATACCANAAAGCCATTTCGGTTCATGCCAAAAATCAAGGTATGGAATACCCCATGATTTGCTGGAATTACGGTCGTCCTGACGAGGATGGAACCTATAGNGATCGTGTCAAATTTGGNATGATTTCGGTGATTATCCATGAGATTGGNCATAACTATTTCCCNATGATTGTNAACTCNGACGAACGCCAATGGGGTTGGATGGACGAAGGCCTAACCACCTTTATACAATATCTAACGGAGCAAGAATTCGGACAGCGATACCCAGAGTCCATCCCTGGCTTGGACAAATACCCATCACGTAGGGGTGAGGCNAAGAAAATTGTTCCCTATATGTCGGATGATCAGGACTTTTTAGCACCNATTATGTCCAATCCNGAAAATGTATATCAACTGGGTCCNAACGCCTATGGAAAACCTGCAACTGCACTCAATATTCTGCGGGAAACCNTNATGGGTTCAGACCTGTTTGACCACGCGTTTAAAACNTANTCTCAGCGATGGATGTTTAAACANCCAACCCCAGAAGACTTTTTCCGTTCTATGGAAGATGCTTCAGCTGTCGATTTAGACTGGTTTTGGANGGGCTGGTTCTACACTACAGACTTTGTAGANATCGGCGTGGAAAGTGTAAANNCCGTACAAGTGACGANTGAACCACCNGCNNCATANTTAGAAAGANTAGANNGNTTTGGATACTCGATAGAGGATCTCCCACCNTTGGTTTTTCGNGTCAGTGAGGACGATNAGGACTATGACGANANCGCCGCTCCATTTGCCAAACTCGACGCNTCACAATTTCTTGAAGAAAATGGACTCACAGTTNCNCAAGAAAANTTGGCAAAAGCCAATTATCTGTATGAANTTACNTTTAACAAACCCGGTGGTTTGGTTATGCCGATTTTGGTCGAGTANACCTATNCAGANGGCTCNANAANNTCCGAGCGATANCCAGTACAGATNTGGCGTAAAAATGACANNAGCTACACNNGNNTATTGACNTCTGAAAAGGAGATTGTAGGTATTCAAGTNGATCCCAATGAGGAAACAGCCGATGTGAATACCACCAATAACTCTTGGCCTNGAGAGGAAGNCATGACAGACTTTGACCGTTTTAAAGAAAGCAACTAAATNTANAATGTTGTCCGTCGGNTGATTTNACCGACGGNCAGCTTTNGNTTTTGAGCGAATCAGCAGAACTGCCTATCTTTACCACATGATTTACTTTATCAGCGGAGCTGAACTCGTCTTCGTATTTTTTATTATTCTTCTTGTCTTTGGGGCCGATAAGGTGCCAGACATCGCACGGACTTTGGGGAAAGGCATGCGACAGGTGCGCAATGCGACACAAGACATTAAAGATGAAATTCAAAAGTCTGCTGAAAAACAGGGNTTANANACNAAACAGATCGAGCAAGANATCAAAGAAGTCAAAGACGAGGTCGAAGATATCGCTGGGTCAGTCAAACGCAATAGCTAGCNCTTTCTCGTGATCGTCAGGCCGTCTCTNATCGGNAGAACAACGGTCTCCACTCTCACATCTGTATTGATTTTATGATTGTATTCTTGCAGAGNAGAGGTTGCTTCGTCNGTAGCTTTTTCCAATACTTTTCCTGACCACAATACATTGTCGGATANGANAANACCACCCGTTTCNAGTTTGTCGATAATCAAATCAAAATANTGGGGGTAGTTTTCCTTNTCGGCATCGAGAAACACCAAGTCATAGGGTCCAGNAAGNGTTTTGAGAATGTCTTTGGCTTCGCCAAGGTGTTGAACAATTTGACTCCCATAAGGNGATTGGTCAAAATAACGGCGTTGCATGTCTGCCAACTCTTCGTTGTGGTCGATAGTATCTATCGATCCGCCCGTAGTCAAGCCCTCAGCCAGACACAAAGTAGCATAGCCAGTATAGGTACCAACCTCTAGGATCTTTTTCGGTCCAATCATCTTGGCTAATAGTGCCAANAACCGACCTTGGTATGACCCACTGAGCATTCTGGGTTGGAGTACCTTTTGATGGGTTTCCCTGTCCAATGCTTTGAGCAAATCGGACTCTTCCATACTGTGGTNATCGATATACTGTTGGAGTTGGTCTGANATAAAATTCATCAGCNTNTGGGTTTTGCATATTGAAAACGCTCGATCANTTCTGGCNTGGCGTAGCCGTCTANACCNTTGATGNTAACCGAACCNGCTTNTTGAAGATTGAGCCAGCCNTCACTTTCTAAGATNCCATCCTCAAGATGAATCGAAAGGATTTCNCTGACCAGGAGNAGGGTGTTATTTTCTTNGATGGGNTACTCATTGCGGAATCGGCAAGCCAGTCGCACCTTGGCGTCTTTGACAAAGGGNGCTTNAAANCCATCNAGATATTCNGGNTCGAAGTCNGTTTTNCTAAACTCCGAAACGTCTTCTGGNTATTTGGCNGAGGTGTGATGTGCATCAGCGACAGTATNGTGATGAATGTGATTNACGGTAAANAANGAGGAGGCCTTGATGTTTCGATAGCTATCTCTAGGCACTNTGGTTGGNCGTAAAACAAAGCCAATCAGAGGAGGATTGCTTCCCAAATGGGTGATGCTGCTAAACACAGCTAAATTGGTCTTGACCNTCGGCAGATTGTGTNCCGATNAAGTTTGCCGATTTGTATCCNGTACAACTATTGATGAGGTTGAGACGGAAAATTTTTTCCATNTGATCAATATCCTGTCTTGTGTAGTGAAGCATTTCTTTTTTACAAACATAAACAATCTGGTGATTTTGTCTTATTTTTGGCGANCCTTGGGTCATTAACTCAGTTGGTTNAGAGTGTCGCCTTGACAGGGCGGAAGTCACTGGTTCGAATCCAGTATGACCCACAATTAAGATGACTTATCAAGCTGAAATCACCCTAAAACCCTTTTCTAGAGGGTTTCATTTGATCAATGATGATATCATTGCTGCACTGCCCAATCAGACGGGGATTGTGCATGTGTTTATCAAACACACTTCTGCAAGTCTGACAATCAACGAGAATGCTGACCCAAGCGTACGCGTTGATTTTGAAACCCATTTTAACAAAATGGTCTCAGAATCTGACAATCACTATACCCACACTTTGGAAGGAAAAGACGATATGACGTCCCACATCAAAAGTAGTATTTTAGGTTCATCGGTGTCCTTTCCAATCAAAAATGGGGTTCCTCAACTCGGAATCTGGCAAGGGGTGTATTTATGCGAACATAGAAACCAAGCAAGTGGTAGAACCATTTTTATCACCTGCATCGGATAGCATTTTTTTTACTTTTTGAAGAAGTAAATCAATAAGCTCAAAACAATACTGACCAATATGGAAGTGCCGAGCGGGAAGTAAAACGTTCAGTTCTCTCCTCCAAATCGAAAGTCAAGTGGATTTTTAACGCCATACTTTTCTCCCAATAGCAGTACGCCTCCGGTAAGAACAAGGACCAATCCGAGAAATAGAATTGTGCGTCCCATTAGTGAAAAACGTCTACTAATTTTTCGAGTGTGAAACTGCGAGATCCCTTCACGAGCAGCGATGCTTGTCCAAGAGGAGTTTTTGAAAAATAATCCATGGCCTGATCAACAGTAGAAAAGTACTTGTCAGGGGAAACAAAAGATGCGAAAGCAGAGCCAACCCAATAACAATCATCTATCGAAGAGGTTTTTATCCAATCTACGAGTAGTTTGTGTTCGGTTTCGGTGTGCTTTCCGAGTTCATTCATTTGCCCAAGAACCGCAATCTTCTTCCCTTCTTTTTTAGAGAAACTCGTTAGGGCAGCTTGCATACTCGTTGGATTGGCATTGTAAGCATCAAGGTTAATATGAAGATCTTTTTTTCGAATGAGTTGGGAACGGTTGTTTTTTGAAATATAGGACTCTAGTACCTTTTTAGCGTTTTGTGGTGATACGCCAAAGTGCCGACCGATCGCATAGGCAGCCAAGGCATTATAGCCATTATAAGCCCCGCTGAGTTGGGTTTGTATCTCTTGTTGATCAACCTTAATGCGAATCGCATCTTCCTCCGTTAAAAGGGTTGCAGACACCCTTGCCGTTGTTTCAGTTCCATAGGTGATGGGATCTTGACCTTTGAGCTGTGCCATGATTTTTGGATCGTCGGCATTGGCAAAAATCAGTCCGTTTGTGTTTTTGAGATAGTCATAGAGTTCTGATTTTGCTTTGACAACGCCTTCCAAGCTACCAAATCCCTCAAGATGGGCCTTGCCGAAATTTGTAATCAGCCCAGCATCTGGCTGAGCGATATTGGCCAACAACGAAATCTCTCCTGGGTGATTGGCACCCATTTCGACGATGCCGATTTCGGTGTCTCCTTTTAGTGAAAGCAAGTTGAGAGGAACGCCAATATGATTATTGAGGTTTCCTTGTGTGGCTACAGAGGTAAAGGTCGTGCTGAGCACAGAATGAATGAGTTCTTTGGTGGTGGTTTTTCCGTTGCTTCCCGTCAAGGCAATGATAGTTGTTCCAAGTGTTTTTCGATGTTCTGTCGAAAGTGTTTGGAGTGATTTTAAGCTGTTTTCAACGCGAATCACACGATTATCAGTAATCGAGATGTCATCATCGACAACTACGGCAATCGCCCCTTCGTCTAGCGCTTGTTTTGCAAACTGATTTCCATCAAAGTTTGGTCCGCTAAGGGCAAAAAAAAGTTGACCAGATTGAAGGGTTCGGCTGTCAGTACTGACTCCCGCAGCGTCTCTAAAGATGTTGTAAAGCGCTGACATTACAGTTGGCTAAAAAGAATTGTATGCTTAGTTTTTCGGAATACCCTTTGGCTTTCGGTCACTGCTTGTGCTTCCCAAATAGGACATTGCACATCGGAAACCGATATAGTCTGCTGACAAAAATTCGGGCATATAGCGTCGCTGTGCTGGGTCAAGCCAATAGGCACGATCTTTCCATGATGCACCCTTGATGACTCGTGTTGTATTGGATACAAGAGTGAGACGTTTTTCTTCTCTTTTCCGTGTTTCATCAAAAGCATCGGTGTACATTTCTTCATCGTCCCGCTGAAAGAGTTTGTCGCCATCTGCATAGGCAAGGTTGTTGGCAACCAAACCATTTGAATTCAACAACTCCTCACTTGTGAACTCAGAGTCAAAATCATTTGGAACGATATTTTCTTTTTGGATAGACCCCGGTAGCTGGCTGTACACAGTTCGGCCATTGGGAGCGTCATCATAATTCACAACATCATTATTCACAGAAGCTTTTCCATCTTCAGTGATATAAGTTTGAAATAAATTACCACGGAAATAGTTCATATCACTCACCTCATTATTTGTTAGAGGGCGAAAGACATCAGCCACCCATTCCGAAACATTACCTGCCATTCCGTACAAGCCAAAATCGTTTGGTGGGTATTGGCGAACATCTGCAGTGATTTCAGCATCGTCATTTGACCAGCCAGCAACGCCGCTGTAATCTCCACGTCCTTGCTTAAAGTTGGCAAGTTGATCACCAGCATTTCTGCTTTGTGTGACTCTTGAGGTGTCACCCGACCAAGGATATTTCTTTTTTCCTTGGTATGAGTTGTACTCACGAATCCCAGCAAGTCCAAGCGCCGCATATTCCCATTCGGTTTCAGTTGGCAATCTATATTCTGGTAAAACGATACCGTATTCTACACTTGCATTGGTAACTTTGACATCGTCTTCCTCAGTTCCCTCTCCACGTACGGTAATTTGTGCACGACGACCAACAAATGATTGTGTTTGGTCTTCTGTATCGTTTTCAGCTGCTCTTACGTTGTCAGCAGTATAGTTTCCGCCATATACAAGATCGGGGCGTTTGAGATAGGTTTCTGTATCAAAATTGTTAATTCCTTGGATATCATCCGAAGTTCTTGCGCCTTTGGCGATCCAACCTTTTTCTTCTAAAACCAATTCATTTACGCGATTTGTTCTCCATTTGGCAAAATTGCTCGCTTGTTGCCAACTTACCCCAACGACAGGGTGTGTGCGAAAGGCAGGATGACGTAGGTAGTTGTTAACCATATCATCGTAGTAACCAAGTTGGTTTCTCCACACGAGGGTATCTGGTAATGCAGAAAAGTAAATTTCTGGTTGATCGACAAAAACACGCTTCAACCAATCTAGGTATTCAATATACATCAGGTTTGTAACCTCCGTTTCGTCCATGTAAAAAGATCGAACTTGCATCCTTGCTGGAGCATTGTTCCAATCTTTCATGACATCATCTTGAACGCGACCTTTGGTGTATGTACCGCCATGAATAAGGATTAAATTAGGTCCCTGGATTTGGTCTTTATAGTCTTTGCCTTTGTAGTCAAAACCTCCATTTTCACCGATTTTCCAACCTGTAGCGGAAGACTGACCACTTTTAACAGATCCGTTTCGGCTACACCCAGTGAAAACAATGGAGATTGAAGACAAAACAGCCAGTGTGAATATGCATTTGCGCAACATACAGATTCTATTTTGGACTGCAAGATAGTAAATATGTGTAAATTTGGCTTTCAAGATGGATAATTTATATTCCTAAAAACGATTATAAAGCCCTTTTTATTATAATTTTTCATTTCAAACACTATCTTACAAACTTTTTCGTTATTGATTTAGTATGCGATTATTGACCCTTTTCTTTTTACCTCTTTGCCTATGGTCTCAACAGATTGATGTGCAATGGAACTGGCAAGGTACCGAACAGATACATGTTGGAGATCTGTTAAAAAGAGTACCCAAAGCGATAGGTCATACTGTTTTTTACGACGAAGAACATCAGCGCTTTGCCATTAGCATTTCAAAACAACTAGGGGACAATCCAAACATACAATACGCTGTTGAGAATATACAAACGCAAGAAATTCAATCTGATCTGGAAGTAGATTTTGATTTGAATCTACTCGCTGCTCGTTCTCATACAATGCTATACAAAACCAAAGGAAGAAATGTTCACCAGGTTGTTGTTCAAATCGAACCCTTTATTGTGAAAAACAACAAGCTACATGCGGTTACTGGATTTAGCCTTGTACCACATGCAGTTAAGCAGTCAGTCGCACAGCGTGTTCAGCGTCTTGTATCAATCAGCTCAATGCCTCCACAGTCTGGTTTTAGATTTGAGGTTAGTAAAACAGGAATCCACAAAATTCCAGCTGCGTTTTTACGTGACTTGGGAATGCCAATATCCAGCATCGATCCAGAAACGCTGAAAATCTTTGGTAGGGGCGGAAAAATGCTTTCTTTGATCAATTCGGGAACTGGAGGCGTAAATTATGGGTTTTCTGAAAATCCACTCCAACTCGTTGGTATGGACGATGGAAGCATAGATGATGAGGATTACATCCTGTTTTATGCTTATGGATCTACCGAATGGAATGAAGATAGTCAAACGGCTTTGAATATTTATCATGACCAGGCACATTATATCATTTCATATGGAGGAGAAAATGGACTTCGAGTAAATCCACAATCATCAACAGCGGATATCGATAATCCGCAAACGAGCGCATCTGTGAGTCTTCATATTGAAGAGGATTTGGTCAATATTGCGCAAATGGGGCGGAAGTGGTTTGGAGATCGGTTTCTCCACAACTCCTCCGAAAATTACCCTTTTCAACTGACCAACCGAAAGGCAGCAACCGCGGTGGCTGTCAAACTTGCTGCAGCGGCTTCAGCTGCAAATGCTAGTCGTTTTGACTTGAGTGTGGAAAATGAAAATACGACTCTCAATATTGCACCAATACAAACCCTCACAAGAGCAGCGGAAGGTACGACAACTCTATCGTCAACACCATCTTCAAATGCGGTAGATGTGGTCTTGCACTACGATGCGTCTGGATTTAGCTCTGCGGTTGGTTATTTGGATTATATCCGCCTGACTTATGAGCGAACGCTTACAGGAGACCGTGGACAGTTTGCGTTTGTAACAACGAATTCCAATGCTTATCATGCAACTGGCGTTGATGCAATTTGGGAATTGCTTCCCAATGGTACGATTCAGGCGTTCGAGCCCAACGCCAATCGGGAAGTATATTTTACATCAAATGAAAATGCCGATCGCTATCATGTATACAGTGCAGATGATGTTTACAGCCCAAAACGCAGTGAATATGGAGATACATTTACCTCACCCCAATTGCGGGAAAGACTTACCAATGCAGCTGAATATATCATAATCACACACGACGACTTTGCAGAGGAAGCCAACAAGTTAGCCACACATCACCGCACGCACACGGGATTAAAATCATCGGTCTTGACCTTATCTGAAATTTATGACGATTTTAGTGTGGGTAACTTCGATATTATGGCAATTCGCAATGCCATTCGCTATGCATACCTCAACAATTCTGATGACAACAAACCCAAGTATGTTTGTTTGTTTGGAGACACAAGCTATGACTATAAAGATCGCGTGCCAAACAACAATATGATCGTGCCGACTTACCATGCCTTAAACAGTTTCCACTTGGCCAATAGCTATATGTCTGACGACTTTTACGCAATGATGGATTTTAACGAAGGAGATCTCGGTTTTTATGATCGCATGGACCTTGCTGTTGGACGCATTCTATTTGACACAAAAGAAGGTGCACTTGCAATGGTTAACAAATCGATTGATTATAGTTTGGCCAATGGTGACTGGCAAAACACATTTACAATATTATCTGACGACCCAGATGAAGACTGGGAAAACATCATTCAGGAGCGCCTAGATGAATTGGGAGAAGAGGTGGTTGCCAACAAACCATTCTTAAATTTACAAAAAGTGCATTCAGATGCTTTTGAGCAGGTAGTATCTGCTTCAGGAGACCGTTATCCCGGAGTCAATCAAGCTTTGGAAAATCAATTTATTCAGGGTACGCTTGCCATCAATTATTTTGGTCATGGTGGAGAAAGCGGTCTGGCTTCAGAGAGAATATTTGATAAAGAACTTGCTGACCGTCTCTACAATCCTGGAAGATTCCCGCTTTTTGTTACCTCAACTTGCGAATTCAGCCGGTTTGATAACCCTGAAGTTTTTACAGCAGGGGAGGCGAGCTTTGCCAATCCAGCTGGTGGAGTGATTGGGCTAGTCTCAACCACCAGACAAATTTATGTCGGGAATGGCATTAGCTATAACAAGATCATGGCAGAGTATTTATTCGCTTACGACTCAGACGATTACACAACTATTTCAGAGGCCTTGCGCTTGTCAAAAAATGTCTTTTTCGGTACATCACAGAAGCGGATTATATTTTTTATTGGCGATCCAGCTCTCAAACTCGCAATTCCACAAGGACGTGTCGATCTGACGCATCTCAATGGCAATGAAATTGCAGGATTAGATGATGAAAACAAACAACTACGCGCCCTTGTTCGTGTGAATCTTGCCGGTCAAGTTTCAGATAAAAATGGAGAACTCCTAAGTGATTTTTCAGGGGAAGTTGTACTGACAATCTTTGACAAAGAACTTGAGAAAACGACCCTTGGCAATGACGGCAATGGCATATTCACTTTTAATACCCTTGGCAATGTCGTGTTTAAGGGAAATGCGGAAGTAAATAATGGGTTCTGGAACATCGAACTGGTCATTCCCAAAGATATTTCACTTCCACTGGGTCAAGCTCGTATTAGCATGTATGCCGTTTCGAATGATAAAACGAGTAAAAAAACGGGTCTATTTACCGACGTTTTTATTGGAGGGATCAATCCGAATCCAGAAATGGATACCCAAGGGCCACTTATTGAACTTTTTTTAGATGATGAATCATTTGAAAGTGGGGATATGACCGGTACCAACCCGATTTTAATCGCAAGATTTTCAGATGAAAATGGCATCAATACATCTGGTGGATTGGGTCATGAGCTATTGGCTGTTTTGGATGGAATGACGCAAAACCCAATCGTTTTAAATAATTTTTATCGCACAAATCTCGGTGACTACAAGTCTGGCTCTCTAAACTATTTGTTCAATAATCTTTCTCCAGGTCCACACACACTCTCTTTGACAGCTTGGGATACCCACAACAATCCGTCTACACAAAGCATTGATTTTGTTGTTTCTGATAAAAACAACATTTTAATCAACACAATTTATAACATACCCAACCCCTTTGAAACCCAAACTACATTCTGGGTAAGTCACAACAAACCCCGTGAACTTATCGAAGCAAACATCATCGTTCATGATATCAATGGGAAAAAGGTATGGGAACAGAGCAAAACACTCTACTCTGGCACAAACACAAATAGTGAGATTGTGTGGAATGGCCAGTCCAATGATGGTACTTTAGTAAATAAGGGAGTATATTTGTGCACGATTACGTTAAATTCAACGTTATCCAATACAACACACACTGAGACACACAGAATAATAAGGAATTAATAAAGTATGAGAAGTTTTTTTTCAGTTGTATTCGTATTTATCGCAATTGCGTTGTACGGACAAAATCGAGTGATCACAACAGGTGTTCCATTTCTTTTGATCACTTCTGACGCGAGGTCAGCAGGTATGGGTGAACAAGGAGTTGCTACTACACCAGACGCCTTTTCCCAAAACTGGAATCCGTCCAAGTATAGTTTTGCACCAAGCGAATCAGGAATCGGTGTAAGCTATACCCCCTATTTAAGTCAATTGGTCAATGACATTTTTCTTGCGAATGTATCATATTACAAGGTTGTTTCTGAGCGCGCAGCTTGGGCGACAAGCTTAAAATATTTTAGCTTAGGCGAAATAGAGATTGGTCAAACACCAGCTGACTTTATCAACCCACTCATTGAACGTCCAAACGAATTTGTGCTGGATTTCTCCTATGCGCTAAAACTCAATGAATCGTTTTCTTTGGGGGTTACTGGTGCTTTCATCAACTCAGACCTAAAGCTTGGTTCTGCAACTGATGATGCATCTGCAGCGAGTACAGTCGCATTTGGAGTTTCTGGTTATTATCAATCTGAACAGCGTGACTTTACCAATTTTGAAGGCAAATGGCGTGGAGGGTTTAACATCAGCAATCTTGGTCCAAAACTCACTTACGAAAACGATGGCTATGCCGATTATTTACCAACGAATTTAAAGATTGGTGGCGGTTTTGACTTTATTTTAGACAGTTACAACACCCTTAGTTTGGGATTAGAAATCAACAAATTGCTCGTTCCTACACCAAGTGAACCCATTACAACAACGAATCAAGAAGGGAAAGAGATCATCACTGGCTATGTTCAACCAGATGTGAGTTTTCTCAGCGGAATTTTTAAGTCATTTGGAGATGCACCAGATGGATTTAGCGAAGAGTTGCAAGAGTTTACGTGGGCTCTAGGTGCCGAATTCAATTACAACGATGCCTTCGCCTTGCGTGCTGGATATTTCAATGAACATGAAGATAAAGGTGCGCGAAAATTCATTACTCTAGGTGCTGGATTCAAGTATAATGTTGTAGATATCGATCTTTCGTATTTAATTTCAGCGACAAAAGTGATTAATCCTCTCGAGAACACACTCCGATTTTCGCTGACATTTAATTTTGGGGATTCTCAAGAAGACTAGCAATTATCAACATTGTTTGAATAATCTCATTTCCCGTTTTTACACAAAGTGGGAAAGCATTACCTTTGCAGTCAAATATCATTGGAAACAAAAGATATTGAGTCTATGAAAGAAGTAACCAAAGAAACTTATCTGAGCTGGTACGAGAATATGCTCTTCTGGCGAAAGTTTGAAGACAAGCTTGCTGCTGTCTATATCCAACAAAAAGTACGTGGATTTTTACACCTCTACAATGGGCAAGAGGCCGTTCTCGCTGGTTCTCTCCATGCGATGGATCTCACCAAAGATCGTATGATCACAGCCTATCGCAACCACGTTCAGCCGATTGGGATGGGTGTTGACCCCAAACGAGTGATGGCCGAACTTTTCGGTAAGGCGACAGGAACTTCGCAGGGTCTCGGGGGCTCAATGCATATTTTTTCAAAAGAACACCGCTTTCACGGCGGACATGGAATTGTCGGAGGTCAAATTCCTCTAGGTGCGGGAATGGCATTTGGAGATAAATACCACGGAAGCGACGCCGTGACACTCTGTTATATGGGTGACGGAGCAGTTCGTCAGGGCTCACTCCACGAAACACTTAATCTCGCCATGCTCTGGAAACTTCCAGTTGTATTTATAGTAGAGAACAACGGCTACGCAATGGGAACTTCTGTTGAGCGCACATCAAATCATACGGATATCTGGAAATTAGGCCTTGGCTATGAAATGCCATGTGGACCAATTGACGGAATGGATCCCGTAAAAGTTGCAGAAGGCATTTCTGAAGCGATCAACAGAGCAAGAAAAGGGGATGGCCCCACGTTCTTGGAAGCAAAAACATACAGATATCGTGGACATTCGATGTCAGACGCACAACATTACCGCACCAAAGATGAGGTCAATGAATACCGAAAAATTGATCCGATTACTCAAGTTCGCGAGCTTATTTTGAAAAATGAATATGCATCCGAGGAGGATCTTGGAAGCATTGATGCAGATGTAAAAATTCGGGTGCAGGAATGTGCAGATTTTGCAGAATCATCTCCTTACCCAGAAAAATCTGTGATGTACGATGCTGTTTACGAGCAAAATGATTATCCATTTTTAGCACATAAATTATAATATGGCGATTGTAGTAAATATGCCACGATTGAGCGACACCATGGAAGAAGGAACGGTCTCTTCATGGCTCAAAAAAGTTGGAGATAAAGTTGAGGAAGGCGATATACTTGCTGAAATTGAAACAGATAAAGCCACCATGGAGTTTGAGTCTTTTAATGAGGGCTTTCTTCTTCACATCGGAATTGCAGAGGGTGAAACTGCTGCTGTAGATAGCTTACTTGCCATTATTGGGGATGAAGGGGAAGATGTAAGCGCTCTTGT
>NHEI02000050.1 GCA_002171575.2 Flavobacteriaceae bacterium TMED81 | reverse complement strand
TGGACACCGTCAGTCTCTCACGGAAATCGTAATCGAATCCATCGAGACTTCAGCAAAAAAGAAAGCAGCACCTACTGCCAAAGCTGAAAAAGAAGCTGTAAAAGCCAAACCCGCCGCAAAAAAGGAAACTGCTAAAGCAGCTCCGAAAAGAGCCGCTGCAAAGCCAAGCGCCGATTTGAGTAGCAAGACAGTTGCTGAGCTCAAAGCAATGGCAAAAGATGCGGGTGTTTCAGGATATACGAGTTTGAAAAAAGCAGAATTAATCGCGGCATTATCCGCTAAATAAATTATACCATGGCACACAAAAAAGGAGTAGGTAGCTCAAAAAACGGAAGAGAATCCGAATCGAAACGCTTGGGCGTAAAGATTTTTGGTGGTCAGCCCGCCATCGCTGGTAATATCATTGTTCGCCAACGTGGTACACAGCATCACCCAGGTGAAAATGTCTACATTGGTAAAGATCACACTCTTCACGCAAGAGTAGATGGTACCGTTGTTTTTACCAAGAAGAAAAATAATCGGTCGTATGTGTCGATTGAACCCAATGCGTAAATCGTTACGTTAACCAATTACAAAGCCCTTTGTGAAAGCAAAGGGCTTTTTTGTTTAGAATTGCGTACAAAAAAAACCGAGGCGTCTGCCTCGGTTTTATATTTCAATAGTAGAACAGTAATTAGTACCTGTAATATTCTGGCTTATATGGTCCTGCAACAGGCACGCTGATATAATCCGCTTGGTCTTGATCCAACTCTTCGAGTTCAACACCCAACTTATCGAGGTGCAAACGCGCTACTTTTTCATCCAAGTGCTTGGGAAGCATATAGACTTTGTTCTCATAACGATCACTGTGTTTCCACAACTCAATCTGCGCAAGGGTTTGGTTGGTAAAGGAGTTGCTCATCACAAAACTTGGATGTCCTGTTGCACAACCCAAATTCACCAATCGCCCTTCGGCAAGTATGATAATATCTTTGCCTTCTATTGTATATTTATCCACTTGTGGTTTGATTTCTACTTTGCTATCGCCGTAGTTTTTATTTAGCCACGTCATATCGATTTCATTGTCAAAGTGTCCGATATTACAGACAATAGCTTTGTCTTTCATCGCGCGGAAATGCTGCTCAGCAACGATGTCTTTGTTTCCAGTGGCAGTAACAATGATATCTGCATTGGCAATTACGGTATCTAATTTTTTCACTTCAAATCCATCCATAGATGCTTGAAGTGCACAAATCGGATCGATTTCGGTAACGGTTACAATCGCACCTGCCCCTTGGAAAGAAGCGACAGTTCCTTTGCCAACATCTCCATATCCAGCAACGACAACACGCTTTCCAGCGAGCATGATATCCGTAGCACGACGTACGGCGTCAACTGCAGATTCTTTACAACCATATTTGTTGTCAAACTTCGATTTGGTTACCGAGTCGTTGACATTGATGGCAGGTAATGGCAATGTTCCGTTTTGCATGCGCTCATATAAGCGATGAACACCCGTAGTGGTTTCTTCGGACAATCCTTTGATGCCAGAAGCAAGCTCTGGGAATTCATCAAGAATCATATTGGTCAGATCACCACCATCATCCAAAATTAAGTTTAAAGGTTTGCGATCTTCACCAAAAAATATCGTTTGTTCGATACACCAGTTAAATTCTTCCTCATTCATTCCTTTCCACGCATAAACGGGAATGCCAGCAGCAGCAATGGCAGCAGCAGCGTGATCCTGTGTTGAGAAAATATTACATGAACTCCACGTAACTTCTGCACCAAGTGCTGTTAGCGTTTCAATAAGTACTGCTGTTTGAATGGTCATGTGCAAGCATCCTGCAATACGTGCACCCTTTAGAGGTTGTGATTCTCCATATTCTTCGCGCAGCGCTATAAGACCTGGCATTTCTGCTTCAGCGAGTTCAATTTCTTTGCGCCCCCATTCTGCCAAAGCAATGTCTTTGACCTTATATGGAACATAAGATGTAGTTTTAGTAGCCATAGTTGTATATTTGAATCTCAGCAATTTGCTTACAAAACTACGGTATTCCATGCCCATTTACAAACACCATCAAGTGAATTCTATTGCGAAGCTCTGGGTTTGGCATATCACGGAAGATGAACAGAGTCTAACCAAAAGGATATCCTTGACACCTCATTGCAATCAACGTCTTAAGGCAATGTCTCATAGCAATCAGCGAAAAGGATTTTTGGCTGTTCGCTCTTTAGTTGAAGCTGCTGGTCTTTCTCTCGATCAGCTTCGGTATACCACAGACGGAAAACCCTACATTGAGCATGGCCCCCACATATCGTTTAGTCATACCAAAGACTTTGCAGCGATAGCCATTGGTCAGGCCCCACTAGGGGTAGACGTAGAACGTCACCGAGCCAAGGTCAAACGTGTCGCAAAAAAGTTTGTCAACCCTGCTGATCAAGCTCCTCAACAAACTATCGCTGAGCTAACCGACCTGTGGTGTGCAAAAGAATCCATGTATAAAGCCATCTCTATTCCCGGAATTCGATTTAGCAAGGACATTTTTGTTGACCTATCGACACCCGAAAAGGAAATTGCAATTTATAGAGACCAAACCTATGATCTTTTCCGCTATGCATGGCAAAATCATAGTTGTGCCGTAACCATTAAAAACCAAGTATGAATATTTCTGTAGAGCTTACATTTACGCCATTCCACGATCAATACAGAGATCAGATCAAGAACTTTATTTTGGACTTGCGGAGTGGCGGGTTTACGATTTCAGAAACCCCGCTGAGCACCCAACTATATGGTTCTTACGATACCCTGATGCCCTTTTTAATGAAAACCATCAAAACAGCCCTGAGCGAAGAGGAAAAGGGAATCATGCATCTTAAAATCTACAACGCTGATCGCAGTAGCTATGTCTCAGATTTTTGAATCTCTTTTTGCGCAATACGCCACCTATGAACCTCTTGATATCACCCTAGAGATTACGGGTGTTGTTTTTGGCTTGCTCAGTGTTTGGCTTGCCAAAAAAAATCATATAGGTGTCTTTCCAACAGGGATGATTTCAACTTCAATTTATGTTTATCTCTTGCTCAAGTGGGGCTTGGTCGGAGATATGCTGATCAATGCATATTATTTTGGAATGTCAGTCTACGGTTGGGTGATTTGGACGCGCGTCAATGATCAGGAACAAGCGACACCAATTTCGAGAATCAACCAACAAGAATGGCGATATCTTCTTCTGCTTTTTGTTGGGAGTTTGGGGTTTGTCTATGGCGTCTATCAATGGTTTGGGCTTTGGAATTCATCAACGGCAGTGATTGATACGCTGACAACAGCGATCTTTTTTTCGGGAATGTGGCTGATGGCTCGGCGCAAGATAGAAAACTGGATTTTTTGGATTGTTGGCGATATCATTTCTGTACCTTTGTACCTGATTAAAGGCTTTAGCTTTACGAGCTTACAATACTTAATTTTCACTTTTATTGCCATTTATGGCTATCTCGAATGGAAAAAGATTTTGGACAATCACCCTGCAACTGTAGGAAAGTAGTTTTGTTTGGTCCGGAATCAACTGGAAAAACGACACTTGCAAAACAATTGGCATCCCATTTCAACTCAGATTGGGTGCCAGAGTACGCACGTGCATTCTTGCAAAACAAATGGGATAAGACGAATGAAATTTGTTCCAAAGAAGATTTGCCGATCATTGCAGCTGGGCAAATGGCACTTGAAAATCAAAAAGCGAGCAATACCGACACGATCTTGTTTTGTGACACCGACTTGCTTGTTACCAAAATTTATTCGGAGGTTTATTTCAATGGGTATTGTGACCCCGATTTACACCACTTTGCAGTCAACAATCACTATGACCTCTATTTACTATTGGATATTGATATTCCTTGGGTCGCTGACGACTTGCGTGACAAACCAAACGAAAGAGAACAAATGCTAATACAATTTAAAAAAGCGCTACAATCACTCAATCGACCCTATGTACTCATACAAGGTCAGGGAGAAGATCGTTTTCAATCCGCTATACAAGCGATTCAATCCCAGTTTGCCCATGTTTGAATTTTCAAAACAACAAACCAACCAACTCAAAGCGCGTGGGATTTTGATATCTGACGCTAGGGCAATGATTGCCAATATCAATCAGCGATCAGCGTATTGCCAGATTCATCGACCAGCAACCTTGGGAGATGGCATAACGGAGTTTAGCGATCGCGATCTAAAGCATTATGTAAAGATTTATGATGATTCTATCGTCAACCGTCGTGTGATTCGGTTTATTCCAGCTTCGGGGATGGCCACGCGTATGTTTGATTTTTTATTTCCACTTGTCGTGGAGGATAAGCAAGATTTTAAAACCGCCCTTGATGCTCATCAAGACAACCCCAAAGTGAAACGTTTTATCGATGGAGTACAGCATTTTCCATTTTACGAAATGGCAAAAGAGCATATCGAAAACGAACACAGTCATCCGATTGACGAAACGGATTTTTTACAAGCTTTTATTGCATATGTGGTAAAACATTACGCCAATAAACCCAAAGCATTTGTGCCCTTCCACAAATACAATAAAATCCTAAAAACCGCCATTGAGGAGCAGTTGAATTTTGCGATCCAATTTTCACTTGCCAATGATCGTCTTGCTCATCATTTCACCGTCACCCCAGGCTGTGAAAACGATTTTGACCAACACATTCAAAAAACTCGTCTAGAACTTGAGCACGCTCATGCTTGCAAGGTTGATGTTGATTATTCAGTACAAGAGGCATCAACAGACTCTTTGGTCATGGATTCAGCGGGTCAATTGCTAACAGATGATCAGGGTCAATTGGTCTTTCGAGCAGCAGGTCATGGGTCATTAATCCAAAACCTCAATCGTATTGAAGCGGACATCGTTTTTATCAATAATATTGATAATGTCGCTCCACAAGCCCAGCATGAGGAGTCTGGCATGTATAAGCGCGCACTGGCGGGCTTTCTGTTGGACATGCAACAACAGATTTTTCGACTTCTTCGCACCATTGATGAAGATGGGGTGTTGGATGAAGCGATTCACTTTTTGGATCAACAGTTTCATTTTCATATTCATGAAGAGGATCAGGAGTTGAGAAAACAGAGGGTTATCGGGCTACTCGACCGACCATTACGGGTTTGCGGAATGGTTCCCAATAGTGGAGAGCCAGGCGGAGGTCCGTTTTGGGTAAAAGATCAGATGGGCGTACACTTACAAATTGTTGAAAAAGCCCAAGTGGATTTAAGCGATTCATCACAAGCTGCACATTTTCAAGAGGGTACACACTTTAACCCTGTCGAATTGGTCTGTAGCTTGATGAACCATAAAGGAGAAAAGTATGATTTGAACAAATACGTTGACCCATCGACTTACTTTGTTGTTTCCAAAACCATGAATGGCAAGCCAGTAAAAGCGATGGAACACCCTGGATTATGGAATGGGGCAATGGCCTTTTGGAATACGCTGTTTGTATCTATACCACCCTCCATGTTTACCCCGGTTAAGGAAGTCAATGATTTGTTGCGCAAAACGCATCAAAATCAAAATTAATTCAATTATCTTTGACCCATCTCAAAGGGGTGCCCAAGCGGGCTGAGATTACACCCATTGAACCTGGGCAGGTCATGCTGCCAAGGGATAATTTTTACTAACATCAGAATAATTCCCCCTTTAATTCGTTTAAAATGATTACAAATGAAATATGTTTTATTGATTTTCTCATGCCTGACATGGGGATATGCACAACAAGTACAAGACACCATACAATCAACAATTGACTTAAAAGAAGTCACCATTTCTGCCTTACAAGCAACAAGTGAAACGCCAGTGGCTTATACCAATCTGACAAAAGAAGATTTGGGTCAGCGCAATTTGGGAGTGGATATGCCAGTTCTCCTTCAATTTCTTCCAGGTGTGGTTTCGACCAGTGATGCTGGGGCAGGGATTGGCTACACAGGAATTCGTGTGCGTGGGAGCGATGCCACTCGCATCAATGTCAGTATCAACGGCATCCCATATAACGATGCAGAGTCACAAGGTACGTTTTGGGTAAATCTTCCTGATTTTGGCTCGTCTGTCGGAACTTTACAACTTCAGCGTGGCGTGGGGACTTCGACCAATGGAGCAGGGGCTTTTGGTGCTAGTATCAACCTGACAACTGATCGCATGTCAGATGCTGCTTATGTGCAGTTTAGTAACAGTTTTGGAAGTTTTGCCACGCGTAAGCATACCGTGATGTTTTCGACTGGACCGATATCGGATCAATTCGAGCTCTCTGGTCGCCTATCCAAGATAGATTCCGATGGCTATATTGACCGAGCGAGCTCCGACTTGAAGTCCTATTTCTTACAAGGGATATTTAGAGATGGAAATACGCAAATCAAAGCATTGGCATTTGGGGGATTTGAACGCACCTACCAATCTTGGTTTGGAATTGATGAAACGACCCTAAAAACAAATCGAACCTATAATCCAGCAGGGGAAAATTACGACATCGAAGGAAATGTTATCGGGTTTTACGAAGATCAAGTAGACAATTACAATCAAGACCATTATCAATTGCATTGGGAACAAGCAGTCAACGCCTATTGGTCCTTAGCCCTTGGTTTGAATTATACCTATGGAAGAGGATACTATCAAGAACTCAATGATATATGGTATGATCAAAATATTGGATTTTCAGGAAATACATCAGCCAATTATTTACAATTGCCTGAAGCCGATGCAGTGGATACGGAAAGCATCACCCAAAAATGGTTGGACAATGACTTTTATGTTGCCAATTTGATGGCAGCTTTTGAAAAAGGAACGCAGAAACTCAACCTTGGATTTTCATATAGCAGCTATATTGGGGATCATTTTGGGTCGTTGATTTGGGCGCAAAACGCTGGTGGGGCACTACCAAACCATCGGTTTTACGAAAACAAAGGAGAGAAAACAGATACAAATGTATTTGCCAAGCTCACACATGCAGTTGGTCGTCAATGGACGGTTTATGCAGATGCGCAATACCGTTGGATTGACTATGTCGCCAATGGCATGCAGGCAGGGCAAGAGCCGATTGATGTGAATCGAAACTATGGGTTTTTTAATCCCAAAGCAGGAGTCACCTACAGCGTGAATCCGAATCATCAGCTTTATTTTTCTGTTGCACGAGCGCACAAGGAGCCCAATCGTACAGATTTTGAAAACGGAAACCCGTTACCTGAGGAGTTAACCGATTTTGAATTGGGATGGCGTCATCAGAAATCAAATCTACAGTTTGTTGCCAATGCGTATTTTATGGACTACACCAATCAGCTTGTCCTGACAGGGGCGATCGACGAGGTGGGAGCACCTATACGAACCAATAGCGGGAGTAGTTACCGTTTGGGAGTGGAGCTGGACCTCGGCTGGACAATATCCGAGCAGTGGCAATGGCAATCCAATCTGTCGTTAAGTGAAAATAAGAATCGAGATTTTTTCTTTGAACGCGATGACGAGTTGCAAGCTCTTGGAGGTACCAACCTGTCCTTTTCTCCAAACGTGGTCGGAGGGAGCCAGTTGAGTTACAGCCCAACAAAGGACTTGACGGTGAGTCTATTCAGCAAATATGTCGGGGAACAGTATCTTGGCAATATCGACTCTGCTTTGTCAAAGCTTTCGGCATACAGCACACAAGACATCAACATACAGTATACGATCGTACCATCTTGGTGTGAGTCTTTACAGCTACAGTTGTTGTTGAATAATGTATTGGACGAAGAATATACATCCAATGGATATTTTTATACCTATGACGATGATTGGACGAATCCCGGTATGATCACAACAGTTGAAGGCGTAGGGTATTATCCGCAAGCAGGATTTCATTTTATGGCTGGGATGAGCATACGGTTTTAGTTGTATATAAGCACGAGATTCCCAGTACGACGAATGCCGTAGTTGATCAAACCATATTCGACGCCCTCGCTCAAGGGTTGGCCAGTGACTAGACTGTAGATGGAATCGTCGCAATTACACACGGCCTCTATGCCATTGACAATGGTATCAGAGCAGTCGCTAGGTCTTTGATTGGGGCAACTTGCTTCCCATGCTAGGATTTGGGCTCCATCAAGGTTGTATAAATGCACTCCTCTAAGCCCCAGTTGTGATAGGGATAGCGTTCCACCAGCAAAGCGAAGGTTGTCATAGAGGGGTAAATCGAGATTGAG
The DNA here is from genome assembly GCA_002171575.2 of Flavobacteriaceae bacterium TMED81. Taxonomy (GTDB): domain Bacteria; phylum Bacteroidota; class Bacteroidia; order Flavobacteriales; family Flavobacteriaceae; genus UBA724. The sequence continues at coordinate 26,746 of NHEI02000050.1, read as the reverse complement.
TTCAAATTCAAAAGGCGGCAAATTATTGAGGTAGGGGTTTTGCTGTACAGGGTCAACCTGACAGCCAAATACAACACAAACAATAAAAGGGAATAATCGCCTCATTTTTCGTTACAAATTACGCTAAAAATTAGATTTTTGTATATTTGTTATACATCCCACGTGTTGGGATTTTTCTTTCTAAAAATCAAAACTATGAGTGCGGTTTCTTATTATACGCCCGAAGGGCTTAAAAAACTTCGCGATGAACTCAACCATCTAAAAGATGTGGAGAGACCAAAGGCATCACAAGCCATTGCTGAAGCTCGTGATAAGGGTGACTTGAGCGAAAACGCTGAGTACGATGCAGCCAAAGAAGCACAAGGACTTTTGGAGCTAAAAATTTCAAAACTAGAGGCAACACTAGCAAGCGCTAGAGTAATTGATGAATCTCAACTCGATGATTCTAAAGTTCATGTCCTATCGACAGTAAAAATTCGAAATGTCGCCAATAAGATGGAAATGACCTATACATTGGTTGCAGAGAGTGAAGCAGATCTCAAGTCAGGAAAAATATCAGTAAATTCTCCGATTGGCAAAGGCCTTTTGGGAACGAGTGTTGGCGATATTGCTGAAGTCAATGTGCCAAATGGGGTATTGAAGTTTGAAATTCTATCGATCAATCGCTAGGTATGCCTTCAATTTTTACGCGAATCATCAATGGCGAAATCCCTTCTTACACTATCGCTGAAGATGCGTATTGCTATGCCTTTTTGGACATCAATCCCAATGCGATCGGTCATACGCTTTGTGTCCCAAAACAAGAAGTTGACAAGCTGTTCGACCTTGATCAAGAGACTTATCTTCATCTGATGGAGTTTGCCAAGCGAATCGCTGGTGCACTTGAGCAAGCCGTACCTTGCAAGAGAGTGGGAATGGCTGTTGTTGGTTTGGAAGTGCCTCATGCGCATGTCCACCTCATTCCGATCAACGAAATGCATGAGATGAGTTTTCAAACCAAAGTGAAAATGCAAGAAGATGAGATGATTTCTCTAGTGGAAAAAATCAAATCGAAACTGTAGTCTATTTGTGTAAGACAATTTCAAAATGGGTTCCCTTATCTTTTGAGCTTGAGCGAACTTGTATGCTGCCTTGATGGTAATCCTCAATAATCCTTCGACATAGAGACAACCCGAGTCCCCAACCTCTTTTTTTTGTGGTAACCCCTGGCTGGAAGATGCGCTTTACCAATCGCTTTGGAATGCCCTTTCCAGTGTCAATCACATTGATCAGTACCCTGTCTTTTTCTTCCAAAAGGGAAAGTTCAATTATACCTTCGCCCACCACCGCATCAATGGCGTTGTTGAGTAGGTTTTCGACAACCCAGCAATAGAGCTCTTTATTGACTTTCAAATGAATTTCATTTGTACTCGAATAAAATGTAAATGCAATCCCTTGACTGGCTTTGCCAGCTAGATACTCAAAGACATCGCGTGACGCACGGACAATATCTATATTCTTTTTAATGGGAAGTGATCCGATTTTTGAAAACCGGTTTGTAATGGTTTCCAATCGTTTGAGGTCAGCTTCCATAGGCCTTGTGATGGTGTCTTCTACCCCTTTGGTTTTTAGCATAGAAACCCATCCCATTAAGGAGGATAAGGGCGTGCCAAGTTGATGGGCAGTCTCTTTGGCCATCCCAGTCCAAAGTTTGTTTTGTACAGCGATTTGGGCGGTGCGTAAATAAAAGAAAACAAGACCACTGATTGTCAGTAAAAGCAATAATAATGCACCAGGGTAGAGCTTTAGTTTTTCCAGTATGGTCGACTGTCCATAATACATGCGTTGATTGACCGCATTTTCAAAGACAATCTCGATTGGATCGTTTTGTTTTATTAGAACTTTGAGTGTGTTTTTGAGCAGTAAAGAGTCTTTGAGTAGTGCGCGTTGCGGATCGATATTATTAAAAGAAACGATGTTGTCATGCTCATCAACAACAATCATTGGAATACTGTTTTCGCTTGTCAGGACTTCAAATATGAGTGGGTCAACATCATCATTGAGGTCAATGTCTTTCACAAACTGCTTTTGAGCGAGTGCCCAAACTTCCATGCGCTGACGTTCATCGATTTCGGTTTGTTTGACAAGCTGAAAAAGACTCCAAAGGATAAAGACAACCGTTGCAGTTAATGCAACAAGGATTGCCATGCGACCCTTTGATTTCCAGTCAAAAACAGATGTTTGCATTTGTCAACTAAGATAATTGATTTTAAGCAATGTTTTCAAATACAAAATATGTAGATTTGTGAGAGTTGAATCACATTTTATGGAAGTTTTAGGACGCATCAAACATATATACGAAACCAAAGAATACGGAAGCAATGGTTTTCGAAAACGCGAGCTTGTTGTTACCACAGAAGAACAGTACCCCCAACACATTTTGTTAGAGTTCGTACAAGACAAATGCGATTTGCTCAATTCCTTTTCGGAGAACGACCGTGTTAAAATTGGTATTAATATCCGCGGGCGTGAATGGCAAAGTCCACAGGGTGAGACCAAATTTTTTAATTCCATTCAAGGATGGCGAATCGATTCTCTAGAACAACCTGGTACGCCAGAGCCACCACCACCTCCGTTCGACCATGCTGAAAATACCACCACCGAGGCACCAGACGACTTGCCTTTTTAGAAAGGTCCAAATATGTATCGCTTGACCGATGCTTTATTGTTTCCCTCTCCTGAGCAGGCCTCTGCTGAGGGTATCGTTGCTGTAGGGGGAGACTTACAACCCGAGCGGGTGATGCTCGCTTACCGAAAAGGGATTTTTCCATGGTTTGAATCAGATGATTTTCTACTTTGGTGGAGTCCAGATCCACGTATGGTATTGTTTCCCGACCAGCTTAAAATTTCGAAAAGCATGCGAACCGTTTTACGCAAAAAGCAGTTTGAGGTGACTTTTAATAAGGCATTCGATCAAGTTGTAGAGGCCTGTGCAAAAGTCAAGCGGTTTGGTCAAAATGGCACTTGGATAACCCCTGGGCTTATGGAAGTATATTCGACCTTACACACCCAAGGGCATGCCCACTCTGTGGAGGTCTGGGAAGAAGGGTCTCTTGTCGGGGGGCTATATGGAATTGACTTGGGCACGGTGTTCTGTGGTGAGAGTATGTTTTCCAAATCCAGTAATGCCAGTAAGGTCGCCCTTATCTTTCTGGTGAAAGAGCTTAAAAAAAACAAATACGAATTGATTGATTGTCAGGTCCCCACGCAACATCTCGCCAGTATGGGTGCAGAGCCAATTTCAAGAACCAAATTCTTGACCTTTTTGTCCTAGGGTTTTGACTTCTTCATAGCGAAAGCAGCTCACCAAATGGTCATTGACCATGCCCGTTGCTTGCAGATGTGCATAAACGATGGTGCTCCCAACAAATTTAAATCCATGATTTTTGAAAGATAAACTGATCTGATCTGAAAGTGCGGTTTTTGCTGGGACTTCATCCAAAGAACGATAAGAATTATGAATTGGCTTATGGTCAACAAAAGACCACATATATTTCGCAAAAGAGCGGTAGGATTGCTGGATCTTCAAAAAAGCGTGTGCGTTATTTATCGCAGCTTTAATTTTGAGACGGTTGCGAATGATTCCCTGATCATGGCATAAAGCATCAATTTTCTCTGCTTTATAGTTAGCGATTTTATGCACGTCAAAGTTGTCAAAGGCGACACGAAAATTCTCTCGTTTTCGGAGAACGGTTAACCAGCTCAGTCCTGCTTGAAATGTTTCCAGAAGGAGTGTTTCAAAGAGTTTACTATCATCGTATACCGGCACACCCCATTCGGTATCGTGATAGTGCTGGTAGTCAAGATGGGTTTCACACCAAGGGCATCGATTTTTATTCATGACAAAGCTTTGAGATTTCTCTCAAAGGTATCAATTGACATCGAATCAGCAAGAGTATGGTTTCCGATAGCCGTACGGCACAAGCTTTTAAGATATCCGCCAACCCCAAGCACTTCTCCAAAGTGGTTGGCAATCGATCGGATATAAGTGCCTTTACCACAACGAATGCGAAACGACACATCTGGTAAATTGATTTTGGTGATTTCAAATTCGTGAACAATGACCTCTCGACTTGGAATGTTGACTTGCTCTCCTGCTCGCGCATGTTCGTATAGGCGTTTGCCTTTTTGTTTGATTGCAGAAAAAATAGGGGGTTTTTGTTGAATATGACCTAGAAACTGTTTGGTGGCTTCTTTCAGTTCTTGCTCGCTAAGACTCGACGGGTCGGATTTACGAATGACCTCTGTTTCTAAGTCATAAGAAGGGGTTGTTGCGCCAAGACAAATGGTGCCTGTATAGGTTTTATCGGCACCCATAAGCTCTTGAATTTGTTTGGTTTTTTTTCCAGTACAAATGAGTAAAAGTCCTGTAGCTAGCGGGTCTAAAGTCCCAGCATGTCCGACTTTTATTTTTTTAATATCGTATTGTTTTCGAATGAGCCAATGGATTTTGTTGACCACCTGAAACGACGTCCATTCCAAGGGTTTATCGACAAGAAGGACTAGCCCGTTCTGAAAGTCATCTAGGGTATACATCACACAAGAGAGGTCACTAAGGCAATCGTTCCAACTAGAGCACAGTAGTAAGCAAAATAGCGCAATTGAGATCGTTTTACCAATGCAATCATCCACTGGCAAGCGAGATATCCACTAAAAAAAGCAGCCACAAAGCCAGCGAGAATTGGTGTGAGACTGAGAACCTCCTGCTCAAGCCCGCCATCAAGGATTTTTTTGGCCATACTGCCAAAAATGAGCGGTACAACCATTAAAAAGGAAAAGCGAGCTGCTCGGTCTCTTGCTACACCTAAAAGCAAACTGATGGCAATCGTGGCACCACTTCGAGAAATTCCTGGAAGAATGGCAAAGGCCTGAGCAATTCCGATCCACCAAGCGTTTGATATGGATACGTTTGCGCGATTTTGAGTGGGCTTGTCGGCAATATAAAGTAGTCCCGCAGTAATCCATAACATGAGCCCAACCAAGAGCGTATTGCCAAAAAATTGACTGCTTATGACGTCTTCAAAAAAGTATCCGACTAATGCAGCGGGTATTATGGACAGCACAATTCGAAGACTAAATTGGGTAGATTCATTGTTGGTAAATTGAAACAAACCACGCACAATTGACCAAACATCGGCACGAAATACAACAAGGGTAGCTAGGGCAGTTGCTCCGTGTACTACGATCGTAAAAAGCAGATTTCCTTCTGCATTGTTTTGATTGCCAAATAGGGCTTGCGCCAATTCCAAATGTCCACTCGAGGAAACAGGCAAAAATTCGGTAAGCCCTTGGATAATCCCGAGGATAATGGCTTCGACTACGGACATGCCTATAACTTTTTCGGGTTGTTAAAGGAACGCAAAATCGCTGCAATCTCAATCCCAAAGCCAATAAGAACTAGGGCAGGAGCAAGTCGAATTCGTCGAAAATTAAAGATTTCGGGATTAAATACATTTGGGTCGTCACTGCCTCCCCCAACCATAAGGATAAAACCCAAAGCGATGACAACAAAGCCAATCAGCATAAGCTTGTAGTTGGCTTTTGAAAAAATAAATTCTTTTTTGCTTTTCATAACTAATACAGAGATTGGGTTTTGAGGTTTAAATATCGTTGTGTTGCCCAACGCGCACTGATTGAGCTAATGAGCATAGACAACAAAAATACTCCGATAAAGCTGATGAGCAAAGTTTGAGGATTCATCAACAAATCGATTCCAGGAAGGTAGGTCTGTGCATTGATGACCAGAGCCCAAACACCAAGACAAGCAATCAAAGCGCTAATCATACCCAGAAGCAGATAGGTGCGGATAAAGGGTCCGCGGATAAATCGTTTGCGCGCACCCACCAGTTGCATGGTTTTGATGATCATCCGTTTGGCATAAATGGACAAGCGAATGGAGTTGTTGATAAGTATAATGGAGAGCACCAAAAAAAACAGACAACAGGCCAACAGCAGGAGTCTGGCTCTCTCTATATTTTCATTTAGNAAATTGACCAAAGGCCGNTCAAACACCANCTCGCTGACAAAGGGNTTTTCAGCTAAAAANGCACTGATACTNTCNNCTCNATGCGTGGTAACNTAGTCNCCTTTGAGNCGAAGGTCGATTGCATCTTTCAGCGGNTTATAACCCAANAAATCCATAAAATCTTCTCCNATATCTGCACTGTGTTCNGTCGCTGCCTGTTCNTTGGAAATATAGGCAACNGACCTTGTGAAAGCCGCAAGTTTAAGCATGGTTTCCAACTGGTTCACTTCCACTTCTTTTGCGTTATCGNCGATAAAAATGGTGAGGACAACTTGCTCTTTTATATGTTGAGATACCTGCCGNGCATTGAGCANTAGTANGCTTAAAANNCCAACAACAAACAAAATCAAACTCACACTAAAAACGATCCCAAAATAGGAGCGAANTACCNNTCTGCGTTGATAGCGGTGCGTTGGTTTTGACATNATGGGTTAAAAGTACAAAAACGAATGGATAGTCAGAACATGCTTNATGCATTTTCATGNCATAAATTTGGTATTTTTGCCACACAAGACTAGANAATGGCATATCCATTTCGATCGATTGAAAACAAGTGGCAATCTTTTTGGGCAACNAACCACACNTTTTCCCCAAACTTTCCCTCCACAAANNCNAAGTATTATGTNTTGGATATGTTCCCTTACCCNTCTGGGGCGGGTCTNCATGTCGGTCACCCTTTGGGCTATATTGCCAGCGATGTNGTNGCTCGTTTCAANAGNCATAAAGGGTTTAANGTATTGCATCCACANGGATATGATTCTTTTGGATTGCCAGCCGAACAGTACGCCATTCANACAGGGCANCANCCNGCNAAAACGACAGAAACCAATATCAATCGNTATAGAGANCANCTCGATCGAATCGGNTTTTCTTTTGACTGGAGNAGGGAATTTCGAACCTCAGACCCTTCGTATTATCGCTGGACACANTGGATTTTTATGCAGCTTTTTAACGCCTGGTATGANACCAAGGCAGACCAAGCCAAACCCATCTGATGAGCTTATTGACCACCTGANTCAGCATGGTTCCAAAAACCTTGATGCGNACTGTGATGAAAACACGCNCTCANTCACTGCTNANGAATGGAATGCATTGTCNAANGATGAACAACAANCCCATTTNCTNCANTACCGCATGACCTATTTGGCNGAGTCCGAAGTNAATTGGTGTCCACAACTNGGGACTGTACTGGCCAATGACGAGGTTNTCAANGGGGTTTCAGAGCGNGGAGGATATGCAGTAGAGCGAAAGAAAATGACGCAATGGATGATGCGAATCTCGTCCTATGCNGANCGCNTACTCAAAGGTCTCGACAGCATTGATTGGCCAGANCCNCTNAAGGAAATGCAGCGCAACTGGATTGGGCGTTCTGTAGGAGCGACTGTNNGTTTTCAAGTTTCCAANNACGATGCAGANATAGAAGTCTTTACCACGCGCCCNGACACCTTATTTGGAGTNACNTTTATGACNTTAGCACCCGAACACGCATTGGTGGATANGATNACCACNGACGAGCAGNGCGATATGGTNAATCGCTATGNNGAACAAAGTNCCAACCGNTCNGAGAGAGATCGGATGTCNGATGTNAAAAACATCACNGGTGTGTTTACAGGNGCGTATGCGATTCATCCNCTNAGCGGANACAANGTTCCCATTTGGATCGGGGANTACGTGCTTGCGGGCTATGGTACTGGCGCAGTGATGGCCGTGCCNTGTGGNGATCAGCGCGATTTTGAATTCGCCAAGCACTTTGANATTCCCATTACCAANATTTTTGCNGATGTAGATATTTCAAATNCNGCTCACGCGGAAAAAGTGGAAACGCGTATTGCGAATTCNGATTTCCTAAGCGGNCTTACGGTNGCTGAAGCTACGCAAACNGCNATNGATTATCTAGAAAAAATTGGATCAGGAAAGGCGAAAATTCAGTACCGNTTACGTGATGCGGTCTTTAGTCGTCAACGNTATTGGGGAGAGCCAATTCCTGTGTATTTCAAAAACGGAATTCCACATCTTATCCCAGAANANTGCTTACCGCTCANGTTNCCACAGGTNGAAAAATATCTACCTACCGAAACGGGAGATCCACCTTTAGGGAATGCCACAGAATGGGCTTGGCNCGAAGCTGATGAAAAAGTGGTCTCTGTTGATTTGATCGATAACAAAGAGGTTTTTCCTTTGGAACTNAACACCATGCCNGGTTGGGCAGGTAGCTCATGGTATTTTAACCGCTATATGGATCCCAAGAACCAGAACGAATTTGTGCAAAAAGACAAACTCGATTATTGGGGTATGGTTGACTTNTATATTGGGGGGAGCGAACATGCAACGGGACATTTACTTTACTCTCGTTTTTGGCAAAAAGTCCTTTTTGATCTNGGATATGTNCCAGTAGATGAATATGCCCAAAAGCTCGTNAACCAAGGNATGATTTTGGGCGAGAGTGCTTTTATTTATCGCAAAANAGGNACACAAANCTATTTNTCAGCAGGANTGATTCAAGGCGAAAATGTAGANCCNATTCATGTNGATGTGGCCTATGTAGATGCNAANAATGTGGTTTCTCACANGGAGCTTCACAACTGGCGACCCGAGTTTGGGGAAGCAACATTTGAACTGGAAGATGGGCAGCTCATTGCCAAGCGAGAAATCGAAAAAATGTCCAAATCTAAATACAATGTTGTCAACCCCGATGATATTTGTGATCAGTATGGTGCGGACACACTTCGTATGTATGAACTCTTTTTGGGCCCAATTGAGCAGGCAAAACCGTGGAACACAGCTGGGATTTCGGGAGTGCATGGATTTCTAAATAAGTTTTGGAGACTATTTCACGAAAATGAACAGTTTTCAGTTTCAGCCGAACCGCCATCGTCCGGAATGCTAAAATCACTGCATGCAACCATTGAAAAAGTCACGCATGACATTGACCAATTTTCACTCAATACCGCAGTGAGCGCCTTTATGATTTGTGTGAATGAGCTCACGGCTGAAAAGTGTAATCATCGAGCTATTTTGGAACCTTTAACGGTCTTATTGGCGCCCTTTGCACCGCATATTTGCGAAGAACTATGGGAAAAATTAGGACACACCCCATCGCTTTCAAACGAACCATATCCCATTGCTGATCCCATACATCTCAAAGAGACGCAAATTACCTACCCGATTAGCTTTAATGGTAAAATGCGCTTCACCCTTGATCTTGATGCAGAGGCCACCAAAGAGGAGGTTGAACAAGCCGCACTGACCGATGAGCGAACAGCTCAATATCTCGACGGAAAGACCATTCGAAAAGTGATTGTTGTCCCCAGTAAAATCGTGAATATCGTTTGTGGATGATCGACCAAAATGAAATCATCGGACTCATTGCAGCTGTTTGCACCACCTTTGCCTTTGTCCCTCAGGTCATGAAGGTTTGGAAAACCAAACAGACCAAGGACTTGTCATTGCGTATGTATTCCATTATGTTTTTGGGCATACTCCTATGGTTGGTTTATGGTATTCTTATCGATAGCTTATCAATAATATTGGCCAATGTGGTAACCGCAACCTTAGTTGGGATGATTTTGGTGTATATTATCCAAGGCAAGGATACCAAATAAAAAAGCACCCCGAAGGATGCTTGTTTGTCGCATAATGGATGCTAAAATCCACCAATATCTTTGCGATTAGATTGAGGTTTCATAGTATTGAGTTTTCACCAAAGTTATATTTTTTTTCGTTTTCGTTCCATTTTTTGGAAAGTTTAACATATTCACACCAAACCCTTGGAGTCGTTTTCTGACAATATTCAATATAAAAGAGAAGGTTGTTTGAGATCTTAACCACTAAATTCTTAATATGCACCTGAACTAGTTTTTCATTAATCAAATTCAGTCGAGACAAAACTGCTATTGATTCTAAGTAGTTAAGTACTCTAATCATACTTACTTTTTTATCCTTATTATTCTCAAGATAATGCTCAAAAGATGTGGTATTTTTATTTGTTAAATCATCTTTATTTTCTGTAAACAACTCTCCAAGTGATGATAGTGATTCAGCCACATCTTTTTTATAAACCTCCGACAAAATTTCCGATGTAAATTGATCCTTTTTCATGTCTATACTACACGAAAAATTGATCAATGATACCATGGCAACAATGGCGGTAAGTCCATGTATGTAGTCAATCATGTTGTTGTCAATCCAAATAAAATAAATAAAAGAGAATAGAATAGAAAAAATACCCATCCAAAGTAAGGTAAAGCTAACAGATTTTCGATGTGTTGTTTTCATGCATAAGATTTAGTAATATCAAATATATAAATTTTATTATTCCACTGTTTTATGCCGTCTTGACAGTCTGCTTACAATGGCAACATTTTTGTAGTATATTCACAAAAAAAATTATGGGCTATTATTACGGTATTGGTGGAGAATTTTATCTTATCGCCATTGTTTTTGCTGCAATTAGTATGATTGTAAGTCAACGACTCAAATCAAAATTCAAAACCTATTCAAAAATTCAATTGCGCAATGGTCTTTCGGGGGCTGAGATTGCTGAAAAAATGCTTGCCGACCATGGCATACGAGATGTCAAAGTCGTTTCCGTAAAAGGAATGCTCACCGATCACTACAATCCGATGAAAAAAACGGTCAACCTCAGTGAGAGCGTGTATAGTGAACGCAACGCTGCCGCCGCTGCTGTTGCTGCGCACGAATGTGGTCATGCAGTACAACACGCCCAAGGGTATGAATGGCTCAAAATGCGATCCGTTTTGGTGCCAATGGTCAGTGTCGCCTCCAACCTGTCGATGTGGGTCATCATTGCTGGTCTGGGCTTGTTTGGCGGAACCCAAAGCTACACCATTGCCAGTATAGGGGTAGCCATGTTTGGTCTGGGAACACTCTTTAGCTTTATCACTCTTCCTGTCGAATACGATGCGAGTAATCGAGCTTTGGCTTGGTTGAGACGAAAAAATATGGTTGGTCAACAAGAGTTTGCTGCAGCCAAGGATGCCCTTAAATGGGCTGCCCGAACTTATGTGGTGGCTGCCATTGGCTCATTGGCAACGCTCATTTACCTAGCATTGCGCGTTAGTAGTCAGCGACGTTGATCAGAATTTGATTTGTCGTTCGATCTGATGCTTGAGGCAGATATAGGTTTCTGTCCGTGATATCCCGGGGATTTTCTGAATTTTATCGCTTAGGAGAGCTGACAAATGATTGTTGTCTTTACAGGTGAGTTTAATCAACAAACTCCAACCACCGGTCGTGTAGTAACAGGACGTAACCTCTGGAATTTTATTTAGCATTGCCACTGCTTCGTTATTGTGAGAGGCCTTGTCGAGATAGATGCCAATAAAGGCATGAGTTGTATAGCCAAGTTTTTCCTCATTGATTTTGACATAACTACCCGAAATGATACCAGCGTCCTCCAATTTGCGAACACGTTGGTGGATCGAGGCACCCGAAGCACCCATATTCCTTGCAATTTCTAAAATGGGTGTACGCGCGTTTTCGGTAAGATAACGTAGGATTTCTTTGTCAATCCCATCTAGGATAAAGTCTTGATTGATGATTTTCATTTGCAGAATATATAGGGTTTAGAATAAATGATTTTATAATTTCGGCCCTCAGAGCATATAAACTTACTCAAAAAAGAGATTGAAGACACTAATTTTTTACAAAAGATAGGTATTTAATAAAAATATTCTTTTAAGCTTGAAAGAGTTAGCCAAGCTTGTCCAAGATCTTTTTGGTTGCGCCCATATTTGCCTGAACAAAACGTTGGTTGATGTCCCCTTTTTCTTTTCGAATCCTGTTGTCTTGCATCAATAATAGAAGATTTTTTATGGCTTCATGTTGTGATGAAATTGTGACAACGCCCCCTTGATGAATGAGTTCAACGGCTTCGGGGAACCGATCGTAATTTTTTCCAATCACAACGGGAATCCCTGCAGCGGCTGGGTCAAGAATGTTGTGAAGTCCTTTGGTCCCCATGCCACCCCCAACATAGGCGATTTGCCCATATTGGTAACAAGCGGAAAGTAAACCAACGTTGTCGAGGACAAGCACAGGTGCATGCGCAAGTGCACTATAATCGATCGTACTGTAGCGCTGACTTTGAGCATGGAGATCATCTACTAAGGATTTAACTGTTTTCCCTTCAATTTCGTGTGGAGCGATTAGCCAACACCACCCCGCAGGAGTGTTTGCGATGCTTTCCTTTAACACGCTTAGGTCCTCTGGCCAAACACTTCCTGCAATGATGCATTTCCGATTCATTACAAATTGCGCCATAAAAGCGAGTTTTTCATTGGAAAGATTGACACGATCAAAACGCGTATCACCTGATACAGAGACCTGTTTGATGCCAATACCAATAAGTAAATTTTGAGAAGCTTCATTTTGAACAAAAAAATGCGTAAACCCTTTCAAGAGTCTGCGGAACCATCCGCCCCAAGGTTTAAAAATAACTTGATCAGGTTGAAAGAGCCCCGCAATGAGATAGGTGGGAATCCTTTGTTTTTGAAGTTCAATCAGCAAATTGGGCCAAAATTCATACTTTATAAATAAAACTTTGGTGGGNTGTACTNTCTTGACAAANCGNCGNACATCAGTTCGATTGTCCCATGGNAAATAGGTGGTCAGGTCNGCAACTTGATGCGTTTTTTTGACAAGGTATCCAGATGGTGAGAAAAAGCTCACCAAGTAAAANGCTTGGGGNTTTTTNGNTTTGAGTGCTTNTANNATNGGAAGNCCTTGNTCGTACTCACCAAAAGAGGCNCAATGCATCCANATTACTTCNCNNTCACTCGGAATCGTTTTGAGGTCATCCCAAATGCGCTTTCTGCCANCGACAAACTGCTTTGTTTTTCCTGAAATTGGGGCGACAATTAGAATGCGACGAACNAATCGGACTACAATAGAGTACAAATTTCGCATACACAAAGATAGNGCTTTCCCNAGAGGAGATTGTTTTTGTANATTTGCACCAATAAAAAAGCNGCTATGCGAAAAATACAGATGGTCGATTTACAATCGCAATATGCTTTTATTCGTCCTCAAGTCGAAGCGNGGATGGAGGAAGTGTTGTCAAGCGCACAGTTTATCAACGGGCCAGCAGTCAAGTCATTTCAANCCAATTTGGAGNCNTACCTNGGNGTAAAGCATGTNATTCCTTGTGCCAACGGAACCGATGCTTTACAAGTTGCNATGATGGGTCTGGGATTAGAGCCAGGCGATGAGGTGATTACGGCAGACTTCACTTTTGCAGCTACTGTTGAGGTGATTGCTTTACTTGGACTAACGCCAGTCTTAGTCGACGTCGATCCCAACTCTTTTAATATTGACCCAAAGGCCATCGAACGAGCAATTACGCCCAAAACAAAGGCCATTGTACCCGTTCATCTGTTTGGTCAAGTTGCGGATATGGATGNCATCATGGCAATNGCCGAAAAACACAATCTCTATGTAATCGAAGACAATGCCCAAGGCATTGGCGCAACNNATACNGATGCAAATGGNAATACAACCAANACAGGCGGGATTGGTCATGTGGGTTCGACCTCTTTTTTNCCCTCCAAAAACCTCGGTTGTTATGGNGATGGCGGTGCGATTTTTACCAATGACGANGANCTNGCTCATACNTTNAGAGGAATTGTAAACCACGGGATGTATGAACGCTATCACCACGATGTGGTTGGTGTCAACTCNCGTTTGGACAGTTTGCAGGCAGTGGTGCTNAACGAAAANCTCAAACTCCTCGACTANTACAACGANNGAAGAAAGTGGNCGGCNATACGCTATTCACAGTTGCTTTCAGNNCATGACAANATCATTACTCCCAAAGTGATTCNCAATTGCGANTCACACGTTTTTCATCAATATACCNTTCGANTGATTGGNTNTGACCGAGATGCNCTNGTGCAGCANNTGCAAAATCAAGGCATTCCATGTGGGGTNTATTATCCGATTCCGCTGCATGCGCAAAAGGCNTATCAAAGCNANAAATACGATGNAGCGAATTTTGCAGTGACCAATCAACTGGTCAANGAGGTCGTATCCCTTCCGATGCACTCCGAATTGGATGAAGAGCAAATTCAAANAATTTGTCGGNCAGTCNTCGACTTTTTGGGATAAAANNGTAGGAGGTCTANCNTCNNGNATTTNGAACAATCCAGCTCGTTGTGTCCTTGTCGTTTTGTATTTTGCAATATGAAAACAATCATNGCAAATCGACNCTCGATATTNCCCATTCANTTNTCTGGNAAAGNGGTAACAGATTCCCAANTACACGAACTCTTTGAAGCAGCCAATTGGGCGCCNACCCATCGGCGTACNGANCCNTGGNGATTTAAAGTATTTCGAGGAGAAAACAAAACAGGCTTGGGAAGGNTTTTGGTCGATGCTTATACGAAGACTACGCCGAAGTTTTCAAAACGGAAAAGCCAAGCGATCGCGGACAAAATTAAACTATCAGATGCAGTTGTTTTGATATGCATGAAACGAGATGAAAAAGAGAGTGTACCCGANTGGGAGGAAATNGCAGCCACTGCTATGGCGGTTCAAAACCTATGGCTTCGGGCAACAGAACTTGGTCTAGGAGGGNATTGGAGNACNCCAGCNTANNTNGATCANATNGNNNANTTNATNNCGNTNGAAGAANNATGANANNTGCTTNGGNCTNTTTTATTTGGGTNCTTTCGAAGGGTCAATGCCTNCNNGAGAACCNGGNGATTGGCGTGAAAANGTNCAATGGTATGATTAGCCCANTTCTTTAGCNAAGGGCNGCTTGAACTTGNGCTTCGCTATCAATNTTNCGAACAAGGCCTTGNAGNACTTTTCCNGGNCCACATTCTACAAAATGAGTTGCTCCCTNATCACGCATTGCTCGAATGGTTTGTGTCCANCGGACTGGGCCAGTGAGCTGAGCGATGAGATTTTCTTTGATGACTTNGGTGTCTTGCGTNGGTTGCGCCGNNACGTTTTGATAGATTGGGCAACTNGGCNTGGCAAATGNAGTTTGACGNATNGCATCTGCTAGCTGTTCGCGTGCNGGTTCCATAAGCGGNGAATGAAAAGCACCTCCAACAGGGAGGAGCAATGCNCGTTTGGCTCCTTTTTCTTTGAGTTGTTCGCAGGCCGCTTCTACAGCGGGGACTTCTCCTGAAATCACCAATTGCCCNGGNCAATTGTAGTTGGCNGCTACAACNATNCCNTNNNTANTTGCACAAACGTCTTCCACAACCTCATCAGCAAGNGCGAGAACGGCNGCCATAGTCCCTTGACTTTGGTTGCAAGCGTCNTGCATGGCCTGAGCTCGNTGNGCAACAAGTNGTAAGCCATCGGCANAAGTCAAAGCGCCNNTGGCAGTCAGTGCTGAAAATTCNCCAAGAGAGTGACCAGCCACCATTTGTGGCGAAAAGCCATCCCCCAATACGGNTCGAATNGCCATGGANTGAACAAAAATNGCAGGTTGGGTCACACGNGTTTGACGGAGGTCTTCTGCGCTGCCACTAAACATGATNTCAGTAAGAGAAAACCCTAAAATATCATTGGCTTNCGNAAACAAATCGNCNGCTTGTTGATGTTGATCTGCAAGGNCTTTACCCATCCCTTGAAACTGAGATCCTTGCCCNGGAAATACAAAAGCNTTCATATTATATTTTTTGNTACCGTAAAAAAGTAAAAGCGTGTGCGTGTTTTTCGTCTGCAGTATGCTCTTCTCGCCAAACTTCTTTCCACTGGTGNGAATTGATTTCNGGNAAAAAGGTNTCTGCATCAAAGTCAGCATGCACACGTGTGANTTCNATTTCNTCAGCAATANTCATCGCCTCTTTATAGATTTCACCTCCCCCGATNATAAACGGNCTNGGGTCGTCTTTGGCNANGGTAAGCGCTTCGGATAATGAAGAAGTCACNNTTATATTTTCTGCTTGATAGTCTGATTGNCGAGTNATCANNATGTTGGTTCGGTTTGGCAATGCCCTNGGCATAGANTCAAAAGTCTTTCGTCCCATGATGACCGCNTGACCATTGGTCAATGNTTTAAANTGCTGNAAATCCTTGGANAGATGCCAAATGAGTTTGTTGTCTTTTCCAAGGGCNTNATTNGATGCTGCAGCTGCAATNATNGTNATNCGNTGTTTGGGNTTTTNNNTTTCCTCTTTATGCCATTCTGCANCAGCTTGAAGNCTTGCNTCCTTATCGAGTTTNCGCTTGATTTTTTCGATACGTGCCTCTTGCAANCCAACAAGGGTTTTGATNTGCTCTTTTTCCCACGCAGGATTCATAAATCGTCTGGTGACATAGACCTGAAAAAGATGTAAAAGCAAAAAAACAGCCCAAAGTAATGCTGCACTCAANACCCATGGGAATCCGAATGGCTGAATCTGNGCACCATAGCCAAGCCCGATATTGAGAATGACCATNACAAGAGAANCAAATAAAAAAGCGACAAAGTGAAAGTACAATCGCTTTTTCTGACGAATACGAGCACGCGCATAATCGACTAGATCAATTTGNCGATCATCTANGGNGGTTTTNTTTTTTCGTCGAAAAATCATACANTTGTTTCNAGTGCAAACATAGGGCTTTACAACCTAANATTAAACAGCTACAGCCCCTTTGATATGTGGNTGNGGNTCATANTTTTCGATGGTAAAATCGGAGAACNCAAATTCAAAAAGATCTGTTTTATTTGGATTGATTTTGAGCGTGGGAAGTGTCTTTGGTTCCCGACTGAGCTGCAACTCGATTTGTTCCATGTGNTTGGTATATATNTGAGCATCTCCAAANGTGTGAATAAAGTCTCCCGGTTGATAGCCACATGCCTGCGCCATCATNTGNGTAAACAGTGCGTAAGATGCGATATTGAANGGGACACCTAAAAAAATATCGGCACTCCGCTGGTAGAGCTGACANGAAAGCTTGCCATCTGCAACATAAAATTGGAAAAANGCATGNCANGGCGGTAAAGCNGCTTTTCCNTTGGCNACATTTTCCGNAAAGGGNTTGGAAGGTTCAGGCATCACACTGGGATTCCATGCCGATACNAGCATTCTTCGACTATCTGGGTTGTGTTTAAGNGTTTNGANAATGTCTTTAATTTGGTCNATATTTTCACTGTTCCAATTGCGCCANTGGTGTCCATANACAGGACCTAAATCCCCATTTTCATCTGCCCATTCNTTCCAGATTCGAACNCCATTTTCTTTGAGATAACCAATATTGGTATCGCCTTTAAGGAACCAAAGAAGTTCGTAAATGATCGATTTGAGATGGAGTTTTTTTGTGGTAACCATGGGAAAGCCCTCACTGAGGTCAAATCGCATTTGATAGCCAAAAACACTTTTTGTTCCCGTTCCTGTCCGGTCTGATTTTTCGACGCCATGATCAAGAACATGGCGAACCAAATCTAGNTATTGTTTCATCCNAAAAGTTTTGATAAAAATAGTGTGCTTTGGCGACAGATTCTCATCTGCNATTTACTTTTTTTCACAGGGTTATCCACTAAATCAGCCAATGATNGCTCCAGCAATTACTGCGGAGATNAATGAGGCCAAGGTTCCACCGATNAGCGCACGAATACCAAANCGNGAAAGNACTTTGCGTTGACCTGGTGCGAGAGAGCCAATCCCNCCAATTTGNATTCCGATCGAGGCAAAGTTGGCAAANCCNCANAGCATATAGGTTGCCATGATAATCGATTTTTGATATTGTAGATGAATNATANTGACNGGGTCTTTNAGTTCGGCAAGTTGGATATACCCAACAAATTCGCTCGCGGCAAGCTTAATNCCNAGTAGCTGTCCCATCGGCATAATGTCTGGGGTGGGAACTCCCATAATCCACATTAACGGTGCAAAAAGCAGTCCGAGGATGGCTTCTAAAGAAAAGCCNTCATAGATCGTATTNGCAGCAAACCAATCATTGAGAGTNGTCCAGTCACCAACCCANCCCAATANNCCATTNCACATGGCAATCAATGCTACAAAAACGAGTAGCATACCACCAATCGTTGTGGCGAGTTTGATTCCTTCTACAGTTCCATTGGAAATCGCNTCTAGGGCGTTGGATCCAATATTGTCTAGNGAAACACTGACTTCGTTGTTNATNGGTTCGGTTTGTGGGTATAGAATNTTAGCAATCACGATTGCACCTGGCGCAGCCATGACAGANGCAGCCAACANGTGTTTGGCAAACTCTAAACGCATCACGGGNTCATTCCCNCCCAAAAAACCAATGTATGCGGCAAGGACGCCCCCAGCTACAGTTGCCATTCCACCAATCATAACCAGTAANANTTCAGACTTGTTCATTCGCTCTAAATAGGCCTTAATCATCAGGGGCGCTTCGGTTTGACCTAGGAAGATATTCCCGATAACAGANAGGCTTTCGGCTCCAGAAATTTTGAGAACTTTTGTCAGNGCAAGTGCAAGGAATTTAACGACAACNTGAATCACTCCCAAGTAGAAGAGAAGGGAAGTCAAGGCAGCAAAAAAGACAATNGTGGGCAAAATCTGAAAAACGAAAATAAAGCCATACGAGTCGGCGTTCATCAAATCTCCAAANAGGAAAATACTTCCNGCATTGGTAAAATCGAGTATGCTGACAAANAGCTTACCCATGGCTTCGAAAATACTTTGAATCCATCCAACNCGNAAAATGCCAATTGCGAGNATNAATTGAATCAATANCCCGATTCCAACAGTTTTCCANGCAATNTTTTTTCGGTCTGCACTACANGCAATGGCGATAGCCAATAGAACGAAAAGGCCGAGGAGGCCACGNAAAACACTTTGNAGTCCCAANCCAGCGTTNGGAATAATTTCAGTTTGAATGCTTGCTAATATCAAAGGGTAGTTTTANGAGTCAGATTCACGNTTNGCGATTTCNTCACGNANNTTAACAGCGAGCTCATATTCCTCTCTTTTGAGTGCTTTCTGAATACGTACTTGCAGTTCATCTACGCTTAAGTGNTGAANATCGTCNGTTTCTTTTGTTTCNTTTGTNGTTTGCTTGTCTAAGCTTTNNTCGTCGATAACNACNGCTGCTTTTTCAAGAACATTTTCGTGNGCAAAAATAGGCGCATGAAAACGCAAAGCTAGTGANATGGCATCGGAAGTACGAGAATCGATGATTTCTTCAATCTGATCACGTTCACAAATTAAGCTAGAATANAANACGCCNTCAACAAGTTTTTGGATGATNACACGTTTAATGCGAATTTCAAATCGNGCAGAAAAATTGCGAAANAAATCGTGTGTAAANGGGCGTTGNAGNTGGATGTCGTCGTCCAGTGCNACNGCAATNGATTGGGCNTCAAANTCACCAATAATNACNGGNAGNTTNCGCACACCANCNACTTCNTCAAGNATNAGNGCATAGGCGCCACTTTGATTTTGACTGTANGATATTCTGTTGACCTGAAGTTTGACTAAACTCATTNTNAANNGNATAACAATTNNAACGAATTTATGGAAAAAAGGCGATTAAACCTCGTCTAGGTTCTGGCTTTTANTTTTNCTGTCAATTTNGGNAGNACTTCAAAGGCNTCNCCCACNATTCCATAATCNGCTGCCTTNAAAAAAGGAGCTTCTGGATCTGTGTTNATCACCACTTTTACTTTNGATGCNTTCACNCCNGCNANATGNTGAATGGCACCCGAAATCCCAACAGCAATATACANGTTAGTTGCCACGGGTTTTCCAGTTTGTCCAACGTGCTCNCTATGTGGNCGCCANCCCATATCAGAAACGGGTTTTGANCAGGCAGTTGCNGCACCNANNNCATCGGCAAGNTCTTCAATNAGANNCCAGTTTTCAGGACCTTTNAGNCCACGTCCACCAGAAACAACGACATCGGCATCGGCTATGGTTGCCTTTNCCTGGCTTTGTTCGATACTCGATTGTGTACATTTGATATCTGTATGTATATCTTGCTGGTGTACATCCGTCGATGTGTTCTGAGTCGTTTCNTCATGTACNTTATTGGCCAAACCNATAATATTCACCTTTCCTTCAANNNCTGTATTGGCAAATGCTTTGTTGCTAAACACAGCGTGCTTTACCGTTANGGGCTNGCTGGTACTTGGCAATTCNACGACATTNGTNANATAGCCAGCTTGCAGTTTGCCAGCCAAAACACCCCCCATATACTTNGCNTCAGCACTACTNCTNATCACGATAATTTTTGCCTGTTCGGCCATGGCAATTTCAGCCAANGCAGANGCATANGCGTGNGCCTCAAAATAGTNNACATTCANNTTGAGGTTGATCAATTTTGATGCACCATATTGNGNNANTTGATCNGNNTTTTCACAATTNANTGTNACNATNNTNAGTGANGTGTTTTGNTGTTGGGCAAGAGNAAATCCATAAGAACANAGTTCTGCAGAACCCTTTTTGANCTTCCCTTNTTGNGATTCGGCAAATAGAANAATAGACATGGTTTATAATACTTTAGCTTCGTTTTGTAANAGGTCGATGAGTTGGTCNATGTCATNNGCAGGNACCAGTTTNACTGCTGCTTTTGGGGCNGGTTTTTCAAAACTGCTTATCGNTGTTTTGGATGATGATTCTNTGGCAGGAACAACNGCAAGAGGTTTTTGCCTTGCTTGCATGATTCCTCTNATNTTNGGAATGCGGAGGTCGGTTTCCTCTACAAGNCCTTTTTGACTCCCAATNATNAGCGGAAGTTCAACACGGAGAACCTCCATCCCTCCATCCATTTCTCGGGTGGCAGAAGCAGTTGANCCATCGATTTCTAGTTTGACACAAGTNTTGACAAAAGCCANATCACACTTGGCTGCAATCATGCCTGGAACCATAGAACCATTGTAATCGATAGATTCNCGCCCAGCNATGATCAAGTCGTAAGGGTTTGCCTNGATATAGTTTGAAATTTGATCNGCAACGACAAAAGCATCNNTAGCAGGCGTATCGATTCGAATGGCTTTGTCGGCGCCNATNGCAAGTGCTTTTCTAAGNGTAGGATCGGCACTNGNTTCGCCCACATGCAAAACATCAACAGTGGCNCCAACCTTTTCTTTAAACCAAATGGCGCGAGTCAATCCAAATTCATCATTTGGATTAATNACAAACTGAACACCNTGCTCGTCAAAGACGGTNTTGTTGTCTTTAAAATTAATTTTNGNNGTTGTATCTGGNACACAACTGATGCAGANTAAGATTTTCATGATTTACATGATATAAAACAAAGATAGAAAAATAATTGAAATTATTATGCATGCATAATAATTTATTCAAGTCAAAATAAGTTGGTTCGTTCTTGTAAATATTGCTATTTTTGCGCAGTCAAAAAAAAGCATGAGAACAATCCANTTCAGAGAAGCNATATGTGAAGCGATGTCAGAAGAAATGCGTCGTGACGANANCATATATCTGATGGGTGAGGAGGTAGCCGAATACAACGGTGCTTACAAAGCTTCCAAAGGCATGTTAGATGAGTTTGGTGAAAAGCGTGTGATTGACACACCGATNTCNGAACTTGGTTTTGCTGGAATAGGGGTTGGTTCGACCATGACGGGGAATCGTCCGATTATCGAGTTTATGACCTTTAATTTTGCTTTAGTTGGGATTGATCANATTATCAATAACGCAGCAAAAATTCGTCAGATGTCAGGAGGTCAGTTTCCTTGTCCCATTGTTTTCCGAGGACCAACNGCNTCTGCGGGACAGCTTGCAGCGACACACTCTCAAGCATTTGAGAGTTGGTANGCCAATTGCCCTGGNCTNAANGTNATTGTACCGTCTAATCCNTATGATGCCAANGGNNTACTCAAAGCGGCTATNCGCGATGACGATCCAGTGATTTTTATGGAATCGGAGCAAATGTATGGCGACAAAGGAGAAGTNCCCGACGGAGAATTTGTACTCCCCATTGGTGTTGCNGACATCACACGAACAGGAACAGACGTCACTCTCGTTTCNTTTGGTAAAATTTTCAAAGAAGCCACCGCTGCTGCAGAAATGCTCGAAAAAGAAAACATTTCCGTTGAGTTGATTGACCTACGTACAATCCGCCCACTTGACATCNATACNATCCTCGAGTCTGTAAAGAAAACAAATCGATTGGTAATCCTNGAGGAGTCTTGGCCTTTTGGCAATATTTCCACTGAAATCACATATCAAGNACAAAGTCAAATCTTTGATTANCTCGATGCGCCAATTATTAAAATCAATACAGCAGANACAC
The DNA here is from genome assembly GCA_002171575.2 of Flavobacteriaceae bacterium TMED81. GTDB lineage: Bacteria > Bacteroidota > Bacteroidia > Flavobacteriales > Flavobacteriaceae > UBA724. The sequence continues at coordinate 4,479 of NHEI02000050.1, read as the reverse complement.
CTGCNCCGTACTCTCCCGTCTTATTAGCCGAATGGNTACCCAANCGGGATGATGTNGTTCGTGCAGTCAAAAAGGNGATGCTNTAATTCAATTCCAACTGAAAACCAATATGGAAAATTTTATTCAATANACCCCTATTCTATTAGCGATTNTAGGACTCATTGTCATGTATATCCAATCTGTTTGGGTNCGAAAACANCCAGCAGGCACNGACAAAATGCAGTCTATTTCGAANAGTATNAANGAAGGNGCNCTCGCATTTTTAAACGCAGAATATCGTTTGTTATTGATTTTTGTGATTNTTGCNTCAGGAGCACTTTATGGCATATCGACTATGGTCGAGACGACAAGCTGGTTGATTGTACCAGCATTTACCGTTGGGGCAATTTTTTCAGCTTTGGCCGGAAACATTGGAATGCGTATTGCTACCGAAGCCAATGCCCGCACAGCTGAAGCCGCAAAAACAAGCTTACCAAAAGCGCTGAAAGTGTCNTTTGGTGGAGGTACAGTCATGGGTCTGGGTGTAGCTGGNTTGGCCGTTTTTGGTCTTGCANTTTGGTTTTTGTTTTTGGTCGGACAGTTTATCGATGGTTCTGATTTTTATACAAACATGACCATTGTTNTAGAATCCCTAGCAGGATTTTCACTCGGTGCAGAGTCAATCGCACTGTTTGCTCGTGTGGGTGGTGGAATCTACACCAAAGCGGCGGATGTAGGTGCNGACCTCGTTGGAAAAGTGGAAGCTGGTATTCCCGAAGACGATCCTCGTAACCCTGCGACCATTGCCGATAANGTNGGTGACAATGTNGGAGATGTGGCTGGTATGGGTGCTGATTTNTTTGGNAGTTATGTCGCGACNGTACTCGCCTCTATGGTNTTGGGGAACTACATTATTAAGGACATGTCNGAAGCTGGACAAACGCTTGACACCTTCCANGGGATGGGTCCNATTCTTCTTCCTTTGGTATTAGCAGGAGTTGGGATTATTGCATCAATTGCAGGAACTCTGTTTATTCGAATCAAAGACAACTCAGCCAAAGAAGCTGANGTNCAACGNGCANTGAANACAGGNAATATTTTTTCAATATTACTTACGCTAATNGCCTCTTGGTTTTTNATCGATTACCTCTTGCCAGAAACNATNANTGGGATGAAGTTTTTTGGCGAAGCATCNCGTGANGTNGCAGCGACAAATGTATTTTATGCGACGATCGTTGGATTGGGAGTGGGCTATTTAATNTCTCTCTTTACCGAATANTANACNGCNATTGGTAAAAAACCAGTGATGAGNATCGTNCAAAACTCNTCNACNGGTGCAGCAACCAATATTATTGCAGGCCTTTCTGTGGGAATGATTTCAACGGCATCTTCTGTTCTTCTCTTTGCNGCTGCCATTTGGGGCTCATATNCNCTTGCTGGTTTCTATGGNGTNGCAATAGCTGCTTCTGCNATGATGGCAACGACNGCCATGCAGTTGGCCATTGACGCTTTTGGCCCNATTGCNGACAATGCAGGTGGNGTNGCTGAAATGAGNGAATTGCCNAGTGANGTTCGTGAACGCACCGATATNCTTGACTCTGTNGGAAACACAACAGCAGCNATTGGAAAAGGATTTGCGATTGCTTCCGCAGCACTCACTGCACTTGCNTTGTTTGCCGCTTATGTNACATTTACNGGAATNGACGGNATCAATATTTTTAAGGCAGACGTTTTAGCCGCANTNTTTATCGGGGGAATGATCCCTGTTGTNTTCTCTGCCCTTGCNATGCAATCGGTTGGGAAAGCCGCNATGGAAATGGTACAAGAAGTTCGNCGNCAGTTTAAAGAAATCCCTGGAATNTTGGANGGNAAAGNNACNCCTGACTATGCCAAATGTGTTGAGATATCAACNAAAGCTGCACTTAAAGAAATGTTACTTCCGGGCTTAATCACGATTGCAACGCCAGTCATTATNGGTTTGTTNATGGGGCCTGAAGCNCTNGGAAGTTATATGGCAGGAGTAGCCGTTTCAGGCGTANTGTGGGCGATTTTCCAAAACAATGCAGGTGGTGCATGGGACAACGCCAAAAAATCATTTGANGCAGGTGTNGAAATCAATGGAAAAGTNGAGAAAAAAGGTTCNGANGCNCACAAAGCTGCNGTAACAGGTGATACGGTTGGGGATCCATTTAAAGANACNTCTGGACCATCGATGAACATCTTNATCAAACTGACATGCTTGGTTGGTTTAGTCATTGCGCCCATNCTTGGAGATGGTCATGGCGCNCAAGCACACCAAGTTGAAGAACANCAAAAAGAAATTCGTGTGGAAGTCACCAATTCGACAGAGGGCGAAACCATAGCAACGATTACCACAATCACGACCAAAAATGGTGAGACTTCCGAAACCATTCAAGAGATTGTTGGCAGTCAAGAAATGATCGACTCTACACTNAANGAAATCAAAGGGCTAGAGAAAGAGTAAGAAGGAAGTAATTTTCTAGTTGATCTTATANCAATGGACGTCTATTTNGCGTCCATTTTNATTTTGCCAAGCTTGTCGTCAATAACCTCAACNACTTTTTGTAAGTCCTCAGGGTTATCTACAAAATTGAGATCGTCAACCTCAAGGATNATGAGGTTCTTTTTATCATAGTCATGAATCCATGCNTCATAGCGTTCGTTCAATCGACTGAGGTANTCGATGCTGATGGAGTTNTCANAAACACGCCCACGTTTGTGAATNTGATTGACAAGGTTTGGAATTGAACTTCGAAGGTAAATGAGCAAATCGGGCCCTTTTACCAAAGACTCCATCAATTGAAANAAAGAACTGTAATTTTCAAAATCGCGATGAGTCATCAGNCCCATAGNATGNAGNTTGGGTGCAAAAATATGAGCATCCTCGTAAATTGTACGNTCTTGAATTACNGTGTTTTTACTCTTATGAATTTCTAGAATTTGACGAAAACGACTGTTTAAAAAATAAACTTGGAGGTTAAAAGACCAGCGNTCCATTTCGGCATAAAAATCATCGAGATAGGGGTTTTGGACAACGTCNTCAAATTGCGGTTCCCAACGNTAATGTTTTGCNAATAGTTCTGTCAATGTTGTTTTNCCNGCTCCAATATTTCCTGCAATCGCNATATGCATACCNTCCATTTTAAGTCGNATAAAAATANAAAATAAACTCAANTCAAGATNCGAATTTGTAGATAGTTTTTATCCATCTGATTGAATTGTTAATAATCGATTTATTCCGTGTATTGAATACATCTTTATCTTTAATTTTTTAATTTTGAACAAAATCTAAAACCATGAAAAATTTAATTTTATCAATTATTACCCTGCTCTTGAGTATTACAAGTACAAATGCCCAGTTATTTGATGGCATTGAAAATATCTTATTTACCTCAACTGAAGATGCTCGTATTTTAGCTGAGGGCTACACCGCTCCATTGGGTAAAACCTTAACGTATGCTTTAAATTCTGGTTGGGCAACAAGTGCGAAAACCCATAAAAAGCTGGGCTTTGGCTTGACCATTGGTGGCGCTGCCCCTTTTGTGCCATCTGCAGATAAAGTATTTACGCCAACAGGACTTACCTCCTTGAGCGTACCCTCTGGGTCATTGCCAACTGTTTTCGGTGAAGCGGGAGACAAAGAGTTAAATTTTTCATTTAGCGAAAGCTATCTTGGAAATGAAGTCGAATATGATGGGACACTCTCTTTTCCGGGCGGCTTAAAAGATGAACTGCCTTTGGGAACGGTTCCTGCTCCGATTGTTCAAGCTAGTGTAGGGGTGGTTTTCGATACGGATTTATTGATTCGGTTTATTCCCACAATAGAAATGCAAGGCAGCAAATTTAGTTTAACGGGCTTTGGCTTAAAACACAACATTATGCAATACTTTGGGCCTTTGGACAAGCTTCCTCTCAATGTGTCTGTATTGGCTGCGATATCCAAAGCGAGCTTTGAGTATGATTTGTCAGACTCTGATTTTGGTGTAGATAGTACCAACGGGAAAATGACATTTGAGGCAGATACATTTACTCTACAAGCACTCGCCTCTATTGACTTACCTGTCGTCAGTGCGTTTGCTGGATTGGGTTATAACGCTGGAGACTCTCAATTTGATGTAAGTGGAGATTATAGTATCGATTATGAAGTTGCGGGTTTGCCAACGATTTCTCGAATCCTTGAAGACCCCATCAGCATCGCCTCAGAGGCTTCTGGTGTGATGGGAATCATCGGGGCTCGACTCAATCTGTTGTTTTTAAAGATTTTTGCCAACTATACAATTCAAGAGTACAACACCTTAACAGCAGGTATTTCGTTTAATTTTCGATAATCTGTAAAAAATATTTTGGAATTAGGAATTGCGTTGTATATTTACCACGCATAAGAGGAAGGATTTGACTGATTGCAACCTCTCAAAAAAAGTGCTAAAACAGCTTTACTTTTTAGAGACTTATCGTATTTCTTCTTCGCTAAAAAGTAAT